>JAZUJX010000032.1:0-45945 GCA_045642965.1 Synergistaceae bacterium
TCCGCTTCGGAAAGCGACAAGGCTAACGCAGCGTATCTCGCGGCTCAGGCGGCGCTCGCCTCCGCACAGGCCTCCCTGCAGCTTGCACAGATTGACGTTGAAAGAACGTCAGTACGTTCGCCGATTACGGGCCGCATAGGCAAGGCTCTCTTTACGAGGGGAAATTACGTGAAGCCCGACAGCAGTCCGCTTGCCGTTATTGTGCAGGAAGATCCTATCCGCGTCAGCTTCTCGCTGCCTGACAGGGATTATCTTGAGCTGCTTAAAAATTTCAATGAAAAAGGCTCTGTCTTTGAAACAAAGATAAAGCTTTCCAACGGTGAAGAAATCGAAGCCAAGGGTATGCGCGATTTTGAAAACAATCAGGTTGATTCCAAAACAGGTACGGTTGCTGTCCGTCTGCGCTATGCAAACAAGGACGGAAGACTTATGCCGGGCGCACTTGTCCGCGTCTCCGCAAAGCCTGTTGAAACGCGTCTCGTGAAATACATCCCGCAGGCGGCAGTTCTTGCCGACGCGCAGGGCGATTACGTCTTCACGGTTAACGAAAAACAGGAAGCTGTTGTGAAGCGCGTCAAACTCGGCGACGAATACGGCACGGCGCGTTTTGTTGAAGAAGGACTTGAAAAAGGCGACAAAATTATCGTACAGGGTATTCAGATGGTTCGTCAGGGTGTAAAGGTTCAGGTTGTTGAGAACCAGAAGAGCAGGGACACTGCGGCTGAAAAGGCGAAGGAGTCGGAGCTTGACCTGAAACCGGCAAAGGATGACGCAAAAGAAGACGCAAAGCCTGAAGCGGCAAAGACTGACAAAACTGACAAAAAAGCAGATCAGGGCAAAAAAGTGCCCGCAGCAATGCCGCCGGCGAAACAGGGTAAATAAAGGGTAAATAAAATGTTCGCAAAATTTTTCATAGACCATCCGAGACTTTCCTCGGTCGTCTCAATAGTTATGGCGCTGGCGGGCTTAATCTGTATTTTCAGCCTGCCTGTAGCGCAGTACCCGAACGTTACGCCTCCGCAGGTCCGCGTTAACGCGAACTTTATCGGAGCTGACGCGGAAACCGTTTCAAAAACTGTCGGCGCACCGCTTGAAGAGGAAATCAACGGTGTTGACGGCATGATTTACATGGAGTCAACCTCCAGCAGCAACGGAAACTATCAGCTCTACGTAACGTTCAAAATGGGCGTTGATCCGGACATAGCGCTTGTCAAGGTTCAGAACCGCGTTACGCAGGCTTCGCCGCGTCTTCCGTCAGAAGTTACGGCGCGAGGCATAAGCGTTAAATCCGCGTTTGCGCAGGACCTCGGAATGGTTGCTCTTACCTCTCCGAACGGCTCTTACACGAACCTTGAGCTGATGGACTACGCGCACTCAAACGTCAAGAACGTTCTTGCCCGTGTTGCGGGTATGGGCGACGTTGACGTATGGGGCGGACGTTACAGCGTCCGCGTATGGCTTGACCCTGAGCGCATGACCTCGCTCGGCATAACGGTTGCGCAGGTGGCGGCGGCAATTCAGGGACAGAACACGCAGGCTTCCCTCGGTTCGATAGGCGCCGCTCCTATGCTGTCAAGCCAGGTTCTTACCTACAACCTGCTTACTCAGGGACGTCTTTCAAAAATTTCCGACTTTGAAAAAATCATAGTCGCGACACACGCCGGCGGCGTTGTCAAACTCAAAGACATAGCGAAAATAGAGCTTGGTTCCGAATCCTACACGTTTGAAAACAAATACAACGGCGGAGACGCGGCGCTTGTTGACATGACACAGGCGTCGGGTTCGAACGCGCTTACCGTTATGAACGCCGCAAAGAAAGTTATAAAGGCTCTGCAGAAAAATCTGCCGAACGGTATCAGTCTCGGTCTCGGCTACGACTCTACGGAGTACGTTATAGAAACGATAAAGGAAATACTTTCAACGCTTATTATCACCTTCCTTCTCGTTGTTTTTGTCTGCTGGATATTCCTGCAGAACTGGAGGGTTACGCTCGTTCCGGTTATGGCTATCCCTGTTTCGCTGCTTGCCACCTTCATCGGTCTTGCGGCGCTTGGCTATTCCATAAACATTCTGACGCTGTTCGGGCTTGTCCTCGTTATCGGAACGGTTGTTGACGACGCAATAGTCGTTGTCGAGCGCGTTACCTACGTTATGGAACGCGACAAATGCACGCCTGCGGAAGCTACGGCTCAGGCCATGAAGGATATAACAGGCCCTATGATAGCGACGACGTTGGTCTTCCTCGCGATATTCGTTCCTGTTGCTTTCATGCAGGGCATAACGGGACAGATTTACCGCCAGTTTGCAGTTACCATATCCTTCTCGGTAATGTTCTCGCTCGTCTTTGCTCTTACGGCGAGCCCGGCAATGTGCGCTCATCTGCTTACCGAAATCAAACAGGCAGAAAGCGGACCTCTTGCGTGGTTCAACTCGGCGCTTAAGAAATCCACAGCCTGGTACGTTGAAAAATCTACGTGGATTGCAAAAAGAAGCCTGCTTGTCGTTCTTGCGGTCGCGCTTGTAATCGGCAGCTTCGCTCTTGTCTACAAAACCTCGCCGAAAGCGTTCCTTCCGGATGAAGACCAGGGTGTTCTTTTTGCCGCTCTCCAGATGCCGGAAGGTACTGCGAAAGCGCACACCTCGGCGCTGGTTAACGCGCTTGCAAACGAAATCAGAAATATTCCGGGCGTTGAAACAACCATGGCCATTACGGGTATGTCCATGATAGGCGGACGCGGCGAAAACCTTGCCTCCGTAATCGTACCTCTTAAGCCGTGGGGCGAGCGTTCCGCAAAAGATCAGAGCCTGAATGCCATAGTCGGCAAAATACGCGGCATAACGGCGCGTATTCCTAACGCAAAAATAAACGTGTTCACTCCGCCTGCAATTTCAGGACTCGGCAACATAGGCGGTATAGACGTAAGACTTGAAGCAACGTTGAAAGCCGACCCTGCGGAACTTGAAACGGTTCTCGGCGGACTTTTGATGAAGCTCAACCGGCAGCCGGAAGTCGCAGCGGCATTCAGCAGCTACAATGCGGGAACGCCGCACCTTTACGTTGACATAGACCGCGAAAAGGCAGAGGTAATGAACGTTCCCGTAAGCAACATATTCGCCGCAATGCAGATGTATTTCGGCTCGGCTTACATCAACGACATTAACCTCGGTTCTCAGGTCAACCGCGTTATGGTGCAGGCTGACGCGCAGTTCCGCTCTAAAATCGACGACATAGGCAGAGTCTACGTTTCAAGCGCGACGGGGCAGCAGATACCGCTTGAAACGCTGATACACGTCAGGAAAGTGCTGGCGCCGAGTACCTACAAACGCTACAACATGTACCCGTCGGCAAACATCAACGTCATAATGAAACAGGGCTTCTCAACCGGCCAGGGTATGGCAATAATAGAAAAACTGGCACAGGAGCTTCCTTCGGGCTACGGCATAGACTATTCCGGAATGTCCTATCAGGAACGCACGGCAGGCAACCAGATTGCGCTCATACTTTCAATTTCGCTGCTGTTTGCCCTGCTCTTCCTTGTAGCGCAGTATGAAAGCTGGACGGTTCCCGTCCCGGTCATACTCTCACTGCCGGTCGCAATGCTCGGCGCAATACTCGGAATCCGCGCCATGGGACTTCCTGTCTCCATATACGCGCAGCTCGGCATACTGCTCCTTATTGGGCTTGCAGCCAAAAACGCAATACTTATTATCGAATTTGCAAAGGAACAGCGCGAAGAGAACGGACTTTCAATCATAGAGGCAGCCGCGACCGCTGCCGGCGAACGTTTCCGTTCGGTTCTTATGACGGCGTTCACCTGCGTTCTCGGTGTTCTTCCGATGCTCTTTGCTTCCGGCGCAGGCTCCGGCTCGCGTAAAGCCGTCGGCTCCACAATGTTCTTCGGAATGAACGCGGCAACAATAATCGGTATCTTCCTGATACCTGGTCTGTACGTACTCTTCCAGACCATGCGCGAAAAAGTCTACGGAAACCGCCGCGTATTCGGCGCAAAAAAAGCAGACGGCGCAGAGGAGGGAAAATAAAATGAAAAAGAAAATAATTCTTGCCCTTCTGGCTGTACTGCTCCTTGCGGTCCCGTCATACGCCTTAACTGCGGCAAAAGGCGATCCGCAGCTTAAAGAAGGAGAATTCCTCAAGCTTGCGCAGAGCTATCCGATACCTGACCTCAACTCAGGCGAACTTAAACTGACAGAACCGAGTCCGGAACTGCTTGCCAGCTGGTGGACAACGTTCAACGACGAAACGCTGACGCGTCTTATAGAATGTGCGCTCAAAAACAGCCGCGATCTTAACACGGCGCGTTCAAGAGTTGTACAGGCACGTGCCGGATTAAGGTCAAGCAAAGCTAACCTTTTGCCGTGGCTTGATGCTACCGGAACGTATCAGCGCGGAATGAAATCTGAATCAACCAACGGAAAGGTCGAAGATGGCGGCAGCGGCGGAGTTACCGGCAACGTATTCTCACTCGGCGTTGACGCATCCTGGGAAATAGACATTTTCGGAGCACGCAGGGCTGAAGTGAAAGCCTCAAAAGCAACGGTTCAGGCTCAGTACGCGCAGCTCTACAACACGTGGGTGTCGCTCTCCGCGGAAATCGCGCTGGAATACATAACGCTTCGTACGTCACAGCTCAGTCTTAAGGTTGCCGAAGAAAACTACAAGCTGCGCGAAGCGACCTACAAGCTTCAGGAATCGCGCTGGAAGGCAGGACTTGCCGACCAGCTTGCGCTTCAGCAGGCAAAATACACGACGGAACAGGTAGAAGCGCTCATTCCGCCTCTCAAAACAACTGTGGAAGAATGCAAGAATGCCCTTGCGGTGCTTGTCGGAAAAATTCCGGGCGAGCTTGAACAGGAGCTTCGTGAACCGAAGAATATTCCTGTTGCTTCCGATGGTGTACTGTACGGCATACCTGCAAATATGCTCCGCCAGCGCCCTGACATACAGGCAGCAGAGCGGCAGGTTGCTGCGGCATTCGCCAAAAGGCAGGCAGCAAAGGCAAATCTTTGGCCGAGATTCTTCCTCGTAGGCTCAATCGGAACGGAAGCCATTGACGGCGACAGCCTGTTCAAGGCCGGAGCACGCAATTTTGGCTTTGGTCCGTCGGTGACGCTGCCGATATTCCACTGGGGTGCACTGCAGAGCAACGTAACCATACAGACGGAAGCTGAAAAACAGGCTCTCTACGCGTATGAAAGCACCGTGCTCAAGGCAATAGCCGAAGTGCGCGACGCGCTTGTCGACTCCGTACACGGCATAGACAGGGGCAATTCGCTTAAAGACGGTATGGACGCGGCTCAGGCGGCAGTTCAGATTGCTGAAGACAAATATAACGCAGGCCTTGTGAACTTTGACACGGTCATCAACGCGCAGGAAGCGTATCTGTCGCTCTCAGAGCAGTATGCTGTGAACAAGGGGCGCATCTCCGCCGCGACGATACAGCTCTTCAAGGCTCTCGGCGGCGGCTGGCAGCCGATAGACGCGGAACTTACAAAGAAATAACGTATAAAAAACGGAGCCGTAAGGCTCCGTTTTTTTTTAATCATTGTGTTTTAAAATTTCTCCGGCAATTTGCAGAATTTCGCGTGCCGCGTTCGGGCGGGCTATTCTTTTCGCGTTTGCTGTCAGTTCCGCGAGTTTCTGAGGGTCGTCCAGTATCAGTTCCGCAGTTTCTGCGGCTTTTTCCGCGTCGTCAAGCTTTAAAGCCGCGCCTTCGCCGCATACGCAGCGGAGATTGCATTCCTCCTGTCCGGGAACGGGGTCCATGATCAGCAGGGGCAGTCCGCAGGCAAGAGTTTCCGCAAGCGTCAGACCTCCCGGCTTGATTATTCCGAGGTCTGCGGCGCGGTAAAATTCTTCCATGTTGTTTACGTAGCCTTCAATCCGAACGTTTTCATCGGCTTTGTAGATTTTTTCAAGTTTTTTTCTCAGGCTTTTGTTGTTTCCGCAGATTACAATCGTCAGCCGGTCTTTGCGTTTTGCAAGAGAACTGGCAACGGTTTCTATGCTTCCGGCGCCTATTCCGCCGCCGCTTACAAGTATGACGCGCCTGTTTTTGTCAATTCCGAGCTTTTCCCGCGCGGTTTCTTTTGAAAGCGCGGTTTCGAATTTTGCCGCAACGGGTATTCCGCTGTTGTACACGTTTTCTATGTTCTCTTTCGCGTACTGTCCGAGCGCAGTACGGCTCGGCACGAAGCTTGCCGCGTATATGCCGGAACGCTGGAATATATGGGTTTCATAATCGGTGTTGACGAGAAATACGGGAATGTCCGGGTTTCTTTTTGCAAAATGCTCCGCTCCGAAGTAATGGGTGAAGAAGACGGCTTCCGCGTTCATCTCGCGAACACGGCATTCGGCTTTTGAGATGTACATTTTGCAGAGCAGTTTGTGTGCCAAATCACAGCAGAATTTTGTAACGCCCGGTTTGTCCGAGCCCCAGTACGATTTTCCCCAAAGCCAGGGCCACCAGCGCACGGTCCAAAGATAGTAGTTTGAAAGTCCTGCATGGAGCAGCTTCGGCACGCAGTCAAGAATATCGGCGCAGAGTGCCTGTCCGTCAGGATTGTCAAGCATAAAGCGCGCGGCGAGATTTTCTGCTGCCGCGCGGTGTCCCGTGCCTTCCGAAGCGTAAAAAACTGCGATACTTTTCATGACAGCAAGATTATAGTACAAAAAAAGCGATAAATAGTATAATGTTCTCGAAAGAAAAGGGGAGAATACGTATGAAACAGGCATTAGTTGAGATAGGGACGAATTCGGTCAAGTATACCGTTGCGGAGCTTTCGGGCGGGGCCGTTTCCTTTGTGAAGGACGTCAATACCGTAACGCGGCTCGGCGAAGGGCTGAAGGACAGCGGAATGCTTTCCGCGGAGGCAATGGAGCGCACAGCCCGCGTTGTCGCGGATTACGTGGAGCAGGCTCACGAAGACGGCGCCGAGCAGATTGAGGTTGTCGGGACGATGGCTCTGCGTTCCGCCGGAAACAGCAACTGTTTTGAGGTGAGAGTGAAGGAACTTGCCCATATAGGGCTGCGTATTATTTCCGGCGAAGAGGAGGCAAGGCTTTCTTTTGAGTCGGTTCTTTGCGAAGTGCCGAAATCTGCGCTGCGTGACCTGCTTGTTTTTGATCTCGGCGGCGGCAGTACGGAGTTTGTATATTCGAGTTTCGGCAAAATTACAAGGGCTTTCAGCGTAAATATCGGTTCCGTGGAGCTGACGGAAAGATTTCTGCCCGAAGCCCCTGCTCCTTTAAGCGCTGTTTCGCGTCTTAAAGCCGTTATAAGGGCGGAACTTGTCAAAAACGGTGTAAAGGGCCGTCCGGGGTGTCTTGTGGGCACAGGAGGCAATTTAACGACGCTTTTCATGCTTAAATCTGCCATGGCTGAGTATGATGCAAAGAAGCTCAGCGGAATGACGGTTTCAAAAACGGAGCTTGAAGCTCTGATAAAGGAGCTCGCGCGCAGAACGCTTGACGAGCGCAGGGCAATGCCTGGCATGAATCCGGCAAGGGCGGATATAGTGCTTGCCGGCGCCTGTGCGGCTTACGCGATAATGGAAATAACCGAAAGCCGTTTGCTGACGCTCAGCCTGCGCGGTTTAAGACACGCGCTGCTTGCGGAGATGCTGTCCAGATGACGGGGAAGCTTGCGGTCTACGAACAGGCTGCCTGCTGCATTACCGGAATTTGCGGGGCAAAGGCGAATCCCGAGCTGCTGCGTATGTCTTCCGTGTACGAAACGCTGAAAGCAAAGGGAATTGAAATGGAGATATACAATCTTTCGCGGAGTCCCAAAGCCTTTGCCGAGAACAAGCAGGTTATCGCGTATCTGAAAAAGCACGGGGAAAAGGCTCTGCCTGTCTGCACGCTGGACGGAGAAATAGCTGTTGAAGGGCGGTATCCGACCAACAGCGAGATTATTGAAGCTCTCGGGCTTGAAAAAACGGCGCTTGACGAACTGCTTCCGCCGGGGAGACTGCTTTGCGAGAGATAAAATTATAATGAAAATAAAAGCTTGTGCAAAATTTATGCTGCCTGTATTGATTCTTGCCTTTTGCGCCGCGCCCTGCCGCGCGGCGGTTATTGCCGTAAACGCGGGGCATCAGGCGAAGGCTGATTTGGAAAAAGAACCTATAGGACCGGGCTCTAAAATTCAAAAATACAGGGTTTCTTGCGGTCCGCGCGGTGTCGCAAGCGGTATGCCCGAGCATGAGCTCAATCTGCTGAATGCCGTGCTGCTTGAAAAAGAGCTTGCGAAGCGCGGACATAAGGTTATTATGGTCAGGCAGAGCAGCGACGTCAATATAAGCAACAGGGAACGTGTTGCGTTTGCGCTGGAAAACGGGGCGGAGCTGATAATAAACCTTCACGCGAACGCCCGAGGGACAAAACAGCCGAAGGATACGCACGGCGCCATGACGCTTTGCAGAAGCGTGCGCAACAGCTTTAATCCCGCTCTGTATCCTGAGGAAAGAAAGCTTGCCGAAGCGGTGCAGAAAGAGCTTTGCAAAGCAACGGGAGCGAAAAATCTCGGCGTAGTGGAAACGGACGTTATGACGGGAATAAACTGGAGCAGCGTTCCGTCGGTGATAGTCGAGGTCGGCTATATGACGAACGAAACGGAGGATATGCTGCTTCAGGACGAAAAATACCGTGTCAAAGCCGCCTTTGGCATAGCGGAAGGAATAGAAAATTACCTGCACGGCAGGTAATTTTTTTTGCCCTAAAGCAGATTATATTTTGTTTGTGGTGTTAAAAAAGATAATGAAACAGTTGATTTTTGCTGACTATAATTTTGCGGAAAAGTTTTCCGTACTCTGCTATAATATTGGCAGTTCAAAACAAATACGGGGTGACAACGATGGATTTCTCCAAGGAATACAGGAAAAAACTGACGACTGCCTCTAAAGCGGCAGCCTGCATAAAATCGGACATGTGGGTAGATTACGGCTGGACGACGGGAATTCCGTGCGCGGTTGACGCCGAAATTGCGAAACGCCTTCCGAAGCTGCACAACGTTAATTTCCGCGGCGGTATTCTGCTTTGGGAACCTGAAATTTTCAAAATAGAAGACCCCGCAGCGCACATGACGTGGAATTCATGGCACATGACAGGCTTTGCAAGAAAAAGGATACCCGACGGTTTTGTTTTTTACGCGCCGGTAAGGTATTCCGAGCTGCCGCGGTATTACAGGGACAGCCTGCATTCGGACGTTGCCGTTTTCCAGGCTGCGCCGATGGACGGCAAGGGTTATTTCAATTTTGGTCCCAATGCCTCGCACATGGCGGCGGTCTGCGAAACGGCGGACAAAATTATTGTTGAGGTGAACAAAAATATGCCGCGCTGTCTTGGCGGGTTTGAAACCGAGATACATATATCGGACGTTGACATGATCGTTGAAGGGGACAATCCCGAAATCGGCGTCATGCCAGCTGCACCGGCGACGGACGTTGACAGAAAGGTCGCGGAGCTTATCGTTGCGGAGATTCCGGACGGAGCATGCCTGCAGCTTGGAATAGGCGGAATGCCGAACGCGGTCGGAAGCCTTATTGCCCAGTCTGACCTTAAGGAACTCGGCGTTCATACCGAAATGTACGTTGACGCGTATCTTGAAATGGCGAAGGCGGGCAAAATTACCGGCACGCACAAAGCGCTGGATAAAGGCCGCCAGGTGTACACGTTTGCCGCGGGCAGCAGCGAACTGTACGAATATATAAACGATAATCCGCAGTGCATGTGCGCTCCCGTTGATTACGTCAACGATATACGCACGATTGCGCAGCTCGACAACTTTATATCCATAAACAATACGGTGGATCTTGACCTTTTCGGCCAGATCAGTGCCGAAAGCGCCGGAACGAGACACATCAGCGGAGCCGGCGGACAGCTTGATTTTGTTCTCGGAGCGTATCTTTCAAAGGGCGGAAAAAGCTTTATATGCTGCTCTTCCGCATTCAAAATGAAAGACGGCACCATGAAATCACGCATTCTCCCAACGCTCAGCCAGGGCTCAATAGTAACGGATACGCGTGCCAATACAAACTACGTTGTTACCGAGTACGGCATTGTAAATCTTAAGGGCAAGTCGACCTGGGAACGTGCGGAGGCTCTTATTTCAATCGCGCATCCCGATTTCAGGGAAGAACTGACTGCCGCTGCGGAGAAGCTGCATATCTGGAAGCGGAGCAATAAAAGATAGTGTACAATTAAATTAGTGTTTTGACCAGACGTACACGGCGATAACTGCGCAGAGAGTGCCGGCGGCGAGCCCGCCCGCAAGAATCAGGGGCTGCGGAACTCCGGCGGCATAGTTGAACATCGCGCCGAGCGCCCAGCCGTAGAACAGTATCGTTGAGAGTGAAAGAATCATTACAATAAGTCTTTTGTTCATGTACTGATTGTACACCGCCGTCCGGAATTGTCAAAATTTTGCGAAACAGCGCGGGGGTATGTTTGTGGCAGACAGCGAAGTTCTGAGAGCCGAAAAATTTGCGGCTCGGTATTTCGAAACGAAAGCGGTACGCTTCAGCAGAGCGGAAGTCACGCTGTTGTCCGTACTTTCCGCTTTGGATTTGCCTTGCGGCAGCGAGATAATCGTTTCCGCCAGTCTCTGTACTGATATTTCAGATTTTGTGCGAAGCAGAGGGCTTAAGCCTGTATTCGGCGACTTGTGCCCCGACAGCTTTGCTCCGTCGCAGGAAGATGTTGCTTCAAAGCTTACGGAGAGGACAAAGGCCGTTATCGTTTCACACAGCTTTGGCAGACTGAGCAGTTTTGAGGAGCTTGCCGAGAAGCTTAGGCAAAAGAATATCCCTCTCATAGAGGAATGTGCCGGCTGCACTGGTTCAGTATATTTTTCGGACGGAAAAATCCTGCGCCCCGGTGCGTCGGGAACCGGCTGTATCATTGAACCTGAGTTTGCTCTTATATGCTGTCAGGACGAAGCTTTTGCCGAAAAACTTCCGTTGTCCGACAGCATTTCCGCGGCAAATTTCATGCGCCGGCAGCCTGATTTTGAAAGAGTGAACGGCAGGCGCAGACTTGCCGTTTCCAAATACCGCCTGCTGGTACACGAAAACGCCCTGCTTCCGTTTGTGTCGTTCCCGCAGTTTGGCAGCGCATCGTTTGCTTCGGCTTCCGCCTGTCCGCTGCGCGTGAAGGACAGGGACGCACTGAAGGAATATCTTGAATCGCAGTCAATCCGCTGCGGCACTCCGCATTATGCTTTTGAAAATACCGGCTGCCCTGTTTTTGAAAAGCTGAAAAACGAGCTGCTTCTGCTTCCTGCCGGAACAGAAATTTCCGAAGCGGAGCAGGAAGAAATTATTTCGCGCATTAAGTATTTTTACCGAGACAAAAGCTGTAATTTGCTGTAAAATTATTTTGCTTGGAAAAATAAATTCGGAGGTGTCAGACTTGTTTTATTACGATCCTACAATGATTCTTCTTATTCCGGCGCTGCTGTTCTCTTTTTGGGCACAGTTCAAGGTAAAATCCGCGTTTGCGGAATATTCAGGCACTGCGTCTTCACGCGGGGTAACTTCGGACGATGCGGCGAGGGCAATTCTCGACGCCAACGGTCTGCAGAACGTCAGAATAGAGCATATAGCAGGCGAACTTACCGACCACTATGACCCTCGAGCAAAGGTTCTCCGTCTGTCGCAGAGTGTTGCCGGCAGCACAAGCATAGCGGCTATAGGGGTTGCGGCTCATGAATGCGGACACGCGGTTCAGGACGCTGTGGGTTATGCCCCGCTGAAAATAAGAAACAGCATAGTTCCGGTTGTCAATATCTGCTCAACGCTTTCAATGCCGCTGTTTTTCATAGGCTTTCTGTTTAATTATCTTGCGCTGATAGACCTCGGAATACTGTTTTTCTGCGGCGTGCTTGTTTTTCACGCGATTACGCTTCCTGTTGAGTTCGACGCAAGCGGCAGGGCTTTGAGGATTCTTTCGGGCAACGGTTTTTTGAACGGGGCTGAAATTTCAGGGGCGAAAAAGGTGCTGACAGCTGCCGCCCTTACCTACGTTTCGGCGATGGTTATGTCCGCGCTTCAGCTTCTCAGACTTATTTTGCTCAGAAATCAGCGGAGAGATTAAAAAAATTGCAAAAATAGTGTACAATTAACGGGAACGGCACGGCTGTTTCCGTTTTAATTTGCACCTGGAGGCATAGGTTATGCGGGGTATAGAAGCTGCACTTCGTGTGTGCATGGATGCAAGTTCCGGAACTTTTGCATCGGAATCTTTAAGAAAACTTTATCCGGAAATAAATTCGGGCGACAGGGACATCGCCGCGCTTCTTGTCTACTGCACTTTGAGAAGGCAGGGCTTGTGGAAGCATCTTATGCTCAAGTATTGCAGACGCAACGCAAGGGCTCTTTCGTTCAGAACGCAGACCGCTCTTATGGTTGGTATCGCCGGACTTGTCGAGCTTAAGCATTTTGCCGCGCCGGTTCTTATCAATGCCGTGCTGCAGGCAGTTAAAGCAAGCGGAAGAGACAGCGACATACAGGACGTTAAAACTGTTCACGCCGTACTGCGTTCCGTTTCGGAGGAAGCTCCGGCATATCTTGAAACGCTGAAAAAAGCGGCTTCCGTGAGCGATCAGGCGCTTTACTGGGGCGTTCCGGGCTGGGCTGCGGCGCAGTGGGCAAAAGAACGGCAGGTTGCCGAAGCCAAAAAGCTTATAAAAGCTATGGGCATGAAAACTTACCTGTCGCTCAGGCTCAGAAGCGATGTTGACCGCGAAGCCTGGATAAAGGAATACGGTGAAAAATGCGGGACAAAGGCTTGGGCGTCGGATTTGCTTGCCAATTCCGTGCGTACTGCATCGACGGATTATCCGCCTTCTCTCCCGGGCTACAGCGAAGGAAAAGTTTCGCCGCAGACCGAGTCGTCCATGTTTGTTGTCAATTTGCTTGCCGGGCGTTATAAGGACGGTGCCATTCTTGACATGTGCAGCGGAAGGGGCGTTAAAACGCGCCAGCTGATAGATATGTTCCCGCTTGCGCAGATAGAGGCATGGGACATTTCCCACGCCAAAATACAGACTGCGAAGCTTGAACTGATGAAACTTCATGCAGGCAGCCGCGTTCAGCTGCGTATCGGCGACGCGCTTAAGCTGAAGCCGAAAATTGCCCCGTCGCTGGTGCTGCTCGACGCACCTTGTTCCGGGTCCGGAACGTGGGGAAGGCATCCCGAGGGCAAATGGCGGATGAAGCCTGAAGACGTTGACGAGAACGCGAAGCTGCAGAAAATGCTGCTTGGGCGTGCCGCCGACATTGTGCAGCCCGGAGGCGTTGTTGCGTACATGACCTGCTCAAGCTTCAGAAAAGAAAATGAAGAGGTAGTGGCGGACCTGTTGTCAAAGAGAAAAGATATGGTGGAGCTGCCTGTAAAAGCAGAACATAAATTCATGCAGAAAGGCAGACCGTACGGTGTGGTAATAAATCCTGTCCAGCCGTGGATAGACGGATTTTATGCCGCGCTGCTTATGAAACGCAGACAGGAGGGAAACAATGCGTAATTTTCGCCGCTGGATCATAATATTTGCGTTACTTGTAATTGCCGGCTGCGGGTTTGTTTTGTTCCGTGTCATATTCGGAGGCGGGGACAGGGTTCTTGTTCCGCAGCTTGACGGTATGCAGGCGGAGGAAGCGATAGATACTCTTCACAGACTCGGACTTTCTGCAGAAATTGAGGAAACCGAGTCTGGCGAGAATGCCGGCACTGTTATTTCTCAAAGCATTAAAGCAGGGAAAAAAGTTAAAACGGGCAAAACAGTGCAGCTGAAAGTAAGCAGGGGCGGCACGTCAGGTGCTGTTCCCGACGTACGTTTTATGGGAAAGGAAGAAGCACGCCGCAGACTGGAGGACGCGGGTTTTAAAGTTGTCAGAATAATCCAGGTCAGTGAACCGGACAAAAACGACGGCACGGTGCTGGCGCAAAATCCTTCCGCGGGTCAGAAATATCCGGCAGGCGGAAGTGTTGAACTGCTTGTAAGCACGGGAGGCGCGTCGGAAGACGGCTTTACGCAGGTACCTGACTTAAGAGGCAGGACGCCGGAGGAAGCGGCAGAACTTTTGAATAAAAGCGGTCTGCAGCTTGGTGACACTGTAGAAACAGCTTCCTCGTCAAAAGAAGGTACGGTCGTTGGGACAAGACCCAATATAGGGACAAGAATTAAATCAGGGGATACGGTGTCTCTGCTGATTGCCTCTGCCGGGGAACACAAAACGGAACAGGCAGAAAGCAGTACGGTATCAAGAAATGAACTGGTCAAAACGGTAAAGGTTGTTGAAAAAGAACCGCAGAAAAAACCGGCAGAAAACAAAGCAGCTGCGCAGCAGAAGACTGCTGCTGTCAAAACTGAAAAACAGCCGGAGTCTGCCAGGAAAGCTGACGCTAAAGAGAAAAAAACAGAGACAAAGGCTGCCGTTTCTTCTGCACAGCAGAAGCCTGAAAAAAGTGTGCAGCCTGCCGCAGCGAAAAGCAGTACGGATAAAACCCAGACAGCGGAGTCTGTAAAAACAGTGGCTGTGCAGCCGAAAAAAGAGGAAGCAAAATCAGCAGCTGACAATGCCTCATCTTCCGCACCGTCCAAAACTGCTAAGGTGCGTTACGTGGTTCCGCCGCTTTCGTCACCGCTCAGCCTTAAAATTACAATGCAGGATTCCTCCGGAGCCCACGTGCTGAAAGATATTATGGCAAACGGAGGGGAAACAGTCTCCGTATCCGGAAAATATTATGGCGAAGCAACAATATCAATTATGCTTGGTGGTGAAAAGGTATGGCAGGAGCATTACAAATAAAACTGAAGGGCAGTGAAAAGCTGCTGGTCGCGCCTTCGCTTCTTTCAGCAGATGTTCTGAATCTTGAAAGCAGCATAGCTAAACTTGAGGGTGCGCATGACTGGCTGCATCTGGACGTTATGGACGGACATTTTGTTCCGAATCTTTCTTACGGACCGGCTCTGCTGAAGGCACTGCGCAAAAAATATCCTGACGCTTTTATTGACGTTCACATTATGGTTGAGCCTGCAGAAAGGTTTGTGCCGATGTTTCTTGCCGGCAGGCCGTCGCTGCTTACGGTGCATGCTGAAGCAACCCCGCATCTGCACCGTGTGCTGCAGAGCATAAAGGCTGAGGGTGTTCTGGCGGGGATAGCAATAAATCCGGCGACACCGGCGGAATTGCTTTCACCTGTTTTGAATCTTGCGGACGTCGTACTTGTTATGTCTGTCAATCCAGGCTTCGGCGGTCAGAAATTTATTCCTGAAGTGCTGGAAAAGGTTTGCAGGCTTGCCGAACTGAGAAAAGAAAGAAACTGTGATTATCTGATAGAGATGGACGGCGGAATAGGGCCGGAAAATGCGGCATTGGCTGCAGCTCACGGCTGCGACATAGCAGTTGCGGGAAATGCTGTCTTCGGCAGTCCGAATCCGGCAGAGACCGTGCGTAAAATGAAGGCTGTGTGTCTGTAAAATGATGGATAACGCTCTTGCTTCCTCAGTACAGCCGCTCGGAGCTCAGCTTAAACAGCAGCGCATAGACCAGGGGATTACTCTCGAAAGGATTTCTGAGAATACCAAGATAAACATAGAGTATCTGCAGGCTATAGAAGAAGGAAGATTTGATTTGCTGCCTGCAGGCTTTTACGGCAAAATTTTTGTCCGGGAATATTGTAATGCCGTCGGGGCGGACGGACTTTGGACGGCTTACGAACAGCTTTTGGCGGATGCCGGCAATGTTTCTGTGGAAATGCCTGATAACACTTCTGTAAAGAGTGAAGACAAAAACCTTATGCAGGATGTGCAGTACACTCAGGAAAACAATAAGCCTTTGATTATTGTTTCAGGCATTGCCGTCGTTTTGGCAGTTCTGCTTGTATTTGGTTTTAAAGAGACGTTTTCCGGTGGCAGGACAGACGCGATAGATCAGCTCCACGGAGGCACAGTCCGTGTGCTTGAACAGAAGAAAAAAGACGATGCCGAATTACAGCGCAAAGCGGAAGAAAAGGCAAGAAAACAAGCTGAGGAACGTGCTAAGGCAGAGGAAGCTGCATTTATGGAAGAACTTGAAACAGAAGCCTCGGAAACGGCTGAAAACGGTGAACAGCCTAAGACAGAGGATAGCTCGGTATCGCAGCTTCCTGCCAAAAACGAACTGCTTGTGAAAGCGGCAGAGGGCAAAATAAAGATTAAAGTTTCTCAGGGTGAGAATGTAATTTATGACGGAGAAATAACTGAAGGCAAAAGCTTAAAATTCAAAATCGAAGGCACTGTTCCTGTGCGTGTCCGTTACGAAAATCCGAACAGGACAGAAGTTTATTTTGGAGAAACTGCCTTTAAACCTCTGCATCCTTCCCGCGAAGGGCGTTCCAGATATTACTGGAGCGACGGAACGGTTACGTTCACAAAACAAAAAACTGCAAAGCAATAAAAAATCTTCAGAGCTAATCTGAAGATTTTTTATTGCTGCCTGTGATTTAATAAGAAAAACTTATTTCAGCGTTATAGTTTCTTCCGCTGTGCCCATAATATTGCATACCAGACGGATTTTGACAGTGTCGCCCGGCTTGGCGTTAAGCAGAGTGACGGAATCGCTGAAACTCTTGTCCGAAGCCTGTTTTATGTACTGTTTAAAGGCAATCTGTTCTCCTTTGCTGTTCATTACCACCATACTTAAAACATAGTGCTTGGCGGTGTTGTTGACAAGGTGAGAAGCTTTAACCGTAAGTGCCTGCGAGGAGGCATTCCATGCAGCTTCAAGATTTTTTGGCGGATGGGCAAAAGCTGCTGCAGACGAAAAAAGCGTAAATAAAAATACCGTTGCAGCAAGCAGTAAGGTCTTCTTCATGACAGTGTGCTCCTTTCATGCAGTGAACTGTATGTCTGCAATTATTATATCCTAAAAAACATTATAGCGGCAGAATGTGTGGATTTTATGAAAATAAAAATTAGGTCTGCCTTTTATGGGATAAAAGTTTTATAATATCAGCGAGGTGAGTTAACGATGGCAAACCAGACCTGGAATCCTGAGAATTACAACAAAAGCGCCCGTTTTATCATTGAATTCGGCAGACCTGTAATAGAACTGCTTGTTCCGAAGCCGGGAGAAAGAATACTTGATCTTGGCTGCGGAACCGGAATTCTTGCGAAAGAGCTTGTTGATGCCGGCTGCGAGATAGTCGGACTTGACTCAAGTCCCGAAATGGTTGAGGCTGCCAAACAGCTCGGAATAGACGCGCGCCTTATAGAAGGTGTTGAATTTGAAAGCCGCAGGAAATTTGAGGCAGTCATAAGCAATGCAGCGCTGCACTGGATGCCTGACAAATATCTTGTTGTGCGCAGAGTGTGGCAGGCTCTGAAGCCCGGCGGCCGTTTTGCTGCTGAATGCGGCGGGGACGGTTGTCTCAGAATAGTGCGTGAAGGAATGAAAATCGCTCTTGCCAAACGCGGACTGGATTACAAAGCCAGAAATCCGTGGAAATTCTGTGAATATGCCGAATTCAGCGAAATACTTAAAGCGCAGGGCTTTAAAATTGAGTACATAGCCAGAATAGACAAACCGACGGAGCTTGGGGACGACGGACTGAGAGGCTGGCTTAAGGTTTTTGCCAACAGCCATACGGAAGGTCTTGAAGAAGCGGACAAAGAAGCCTTCTATGACGAAGTTGAGGCTTACTGCAAACCGATGCTCTTCAAAAACGGCAAATGGTACGTAGATTACGTCAGGCTCCGCTTCCTTGCCGTCAAGCCGGAAGAATAAAGACTGAACAATTACTGCAAAACGCCCGCGTCAGCGGGCGTTTTGATTTTAGCAGACGGCAGAAGCTGATAATAAGGAAGAATTATTTTACAAAAACTTTTGAGAATTTTAAAAATTTTACAAAAAAATTGACAGCCATATATTCTTTCTATATAATTATGAAAGTAAAACTTTGGAGGCGAATGCTATGTACGAAAAAAAACAGATCGTTACTGAAAACGCTCCGTCACCGGCGGGACCGTATTCACAGGCAGTCGATTTCGGTGATTATATTTTTGTTGCCGGACAGCGTCCGATGGATCCTGTGACAGGCGAAATCAAACAGGAAATAAAGGCTGCAACGGAGCAGTGCATTAAAAACGTTCAGGCGATTCTCAAAGAGGCAGGCGCAGATCTTGAAGATATAGGCAAGACAACAGTTTTTCTTGCAGATATTAAGGATTTTGCGGCTATGAACGAGGTTTATACGGCTATGATGCCAAAACCGTTCCCTGCAAGAAGCACAATACAGGTTGTTCTTCGCGGTATTCCTATTGAGATTGAAGCAATAGCCAAAAGGAAAAAATAACTAAGATATGAACAGTGTTGAGGAATATCTCCCTGTTTTAAAAAGCATCATCGAAGGGTTCGGCAAACATTTCGGAGATAACGTCGAGTTTGTTGTACACGATTATGCCAGGGAATTTGATTCTACCATAGTCGCGATTTCAAACGGAAACGTTACCGGACGCAAGGTCGGTCAGTCAGGCACGAGCATCGGGCTTAAAATGCTGCAGGGTCTTGAAAAGAGTGACGGACGCTTTAACTATTTCACCCAGACGCATGACGGACGTTTTCTCCGCTCCAGTACCATATATCTCAAGAACGATGAGGGAAAGGTTATTGGTGCTGTGTGCGTCAATATTGACATTACAACCATAGTTAATGCTGACAATGTGCTCAAAGGACTTATAGGCATGGAACAGGAGGAAACAAAGACTGAGACAATAGTCTTTAACAAGGTTGAAGATCTCCTTATTTCAATGATTCACGAATCAATAGCCTATATAGGGACACCCGTAGCCCTTATGACGAAGCAGCAGAAGATTAACGGCATTAACTATCTTGCCCGTTGCGGTGCACTGAGAATTAAAAACGCAGGTGAAGAAATAGCGAAGTATTATGATATTTCCAAGTACACTATTTACAATTATCTCAATAAAGCAAACGAAGATAATTCTAAAGAGGTGTAATTGAAATTTTTGAATTTCTAAAATTCTGAAGGGGGGACCAAAGGTGTTAAACCAGGAACTTATCAGCAAGGAATTTGATTTTCTTGGCGACGGAATATTCCTTAATGTTTCTCAGGTAGGCATGCCGCCTAAACGTGTTCAGGACGCGTACCGCAGTTTTATGGACAATTACATTGCTTCCTACGGTATGGGTATGGTTCCGGCTGCGTGGGATATGGTTGCAGAAACAAGGGAACTTGTTGCTAAACTTGTGAACTGCGAGCCGCATGAAGTAGGTTTTACAAAGAATACCTGCGAAGGTGTATCTATCCTTGCAAACGGCTATCCGCTCAAAGCAGGAGATACCGTCGTCATTGCTGACCAGGAGCATCAGTCAGTGCTTTTCCCGTGGATTAACATGCACGAGAAAATGGGCTTGAAGCTGAACGTAGTCAAAAGTGTTGACGGCAATATCCGTACGCAGGATATGCTTGACGCGATTGATGAGAATACAAAAATTCTTATCGTGTCATCGGCTCAGTTCAGCACAGGGTTCCGTGCAGATTTGAAGACGCTTGGCGCTGAATGTAAAAAACACGGCATAATTTTTGCTGTTGACGGCATACAGACGTTGGGACGTTACGTCATGGACGTTAAGGAATTCAATATAGACTATCTTGTTGCAGGTACGAACAAAGGCTTATTCGGTACGCTTGGCGCCGGTTTTGTCTATTGCAGCGACAGAATAGTGAAAGACATTATTCCGCCGTATGCCGGTTATCAGAGCACAATGAGCCACGTTGCGCCTCCTTCGGTTACCACCAATTTTGAAACACTTGAATGGTATCCGAATGCACGCCGCTTCGAATCCGGAAATCTCAGCTACAACTGCATATATGCGATTAACAAAGGAATTTCATTCCTGCTTGAGCTGGGTGTTGAAAACATACAGAAACAGATTGAAGATCTTGAAGAAGACCTGCGCAATCGGCTTGAAGGAATCAGTCTGCACGTTGTAACGCCAGAGCTGGCACAGCACCGTTCCGGAATAATCTGCGTGTACTATCCTGCAAACAAGGACGATGAAGCAGACAAAATTCTGAAAAGCAAAAAGATTTACTGCACAATGCGCGGCGGATATATCCGTATAGGTTTGGATTTCTACAACACTAAAGAACAAATGGCTGTAGTTGCAGACGCCTTGTATGAGGTCGCTGCACTCAAATAAACAAAAAGCACCAAAAATCAGAGAGGAGAGTTCACATGAGTATTTGCGAAAGCTACCACAAAATCCCGTTGCTTAAGAAACTGCTTGCAGCAATGGTACTCGGCATCATTCTCGGAGTCATCTTCGGAGAACAGGTCACAGTAATCAAGCCGCTTGGTAAGATATTCCTTAATCTGCTGAAAATGGCAGCGCTGCCGTTGATTGTTGTCAACCTTGTAGCGGGTATATCTTCACTTCAGGATCCTAAAATTTTCGGACGTGTCGGTCTTAAAATTATGCTTTACTATACCTTTACGACAATTTGTGCAATCTGCGTAGGTATAGGAACGGCCGTAGCGCTTAAACCGGGTCTCGGTTTTGTTCTTCAGGGCGCTTATGACGGTGCTATAGCGAAAATCCCGTCATTTGGCGACACCATTATCGGACTTCTTCCGTCAAACCCGTTCTCAGCACTTGCAGAAGGCCGCTTTGACCAGATAGTTGTATTTTCAGCGTTCCTTGGTGTAGCAATTCTTTTCCTCAACAAAGAAGACAGAGAAGAACTTAACCACGCTTTTACAACTCTTGCAAGCCTCTTTAACAAACTTGTCGGAATTATTATGGGATATGCCCCGATTGGTATTTGCGCGCTTATGGCATGCACGGTCGGTGTTTACGGCAAGCAGCTGTTCGGTTTCCTTGCCAAATATCTCGGAGCTTCCTATATTTCAGTACTCGTAATGATCTGCGTATACACAATATTTTTGGCAATCTTTACGAAAAAATCGCCTGCCGTTTTCTACAGAAAAGCAGCCCCGATGATAGTTACCGCCCTTGGTACAAGCTCAAGCCTTGCAGTCGTTCCTATTTCCCTCAGCTGCGCTGATGACATGAACATTCCGCGCGGAATTTCAAGCTTTACAATTCCTCTCGGCTCACAGGTCAACAAAGACGGAAACGGTATTATGCTCGCAATATCTTTCCTCTTCGCAGCCCAGGCGATAGGTGCCCCGCTTTCAGCAGGTATCCTTATCAAAGCAATCTTCCTTGCACTTATCCTCACAACGGGTGCCGGCGGAGTTCCGGGCGGCGGAATTGTCACCATCGCGATTATTATTGACGCGTTTGGACTTCCTGTTGAAGTTGTTGGTATAGTTGCCGGTATTTTTGCACTGATTGATGCTCCGTTTACGACGATGAACTGCCTCGGAGACCTTGTCGGAACCGCGATAGTTGCTTCCTCAGAAGCTGATGCATTTGAAAACTAAAAATTAAAGACACACGTCTCCTTAATCCAAAGAAAAGAGGCAGCTGCAAATTTGCGGTTGCCTCTTTTCGTTAATTTAGAGTGAGAACAAAATTCGCTGATAATGAGCGGGATTTGTTATATATTTTAGTGCAGGGTTCGTCAGGCAGCAATTTTATTTGTTTGTGCCGCGCATGACGAACGCTGTTTCGACGAGCCTGCCGTCTTTTGTTTCGGCTTCTATGAAAAGTCCTTCCGGAGTTCTCCAGTAGGCTTTGCTGTCGATGTATACCAGTTTGTCGCTCATTTAATCACTCCTTTCTTAGGTTGTGCCAGTCCTGAAGGCAAGGTCTGTGTTGTGCACTGAGGGGAGATATTACAATGTTTGTGCGGTTTTGTCAAACGTAAAAAGTGCAGCGCAAAAAAAGAGAGGGCTTATGCCCTCTCAAAATATGCAATACAGTTGCGGTTTAGAGGAAAAAGCCTCTGAGCTTCAGATTATCGGCGACCCTTTCAATTGCAACGCAGAAAGCGGCGCGGCGCATGGTGACGTCGTGCGCAATGGCATATTTGAAAACGCGTTTGAAGTTGGATTCCATAATCTGTACAAGACGCAGATTATATTCTTCTTCTGTCCAGAAATAACCTGCGAGATTCTGAGCCCATTCAAAATAGGAACCGATTACGCCGCCGCTGTTGGCAAGAAAATCCGGAACAATGTGAATGCCGCGTTTGTCAAGGATTTTATCTGCTTCCGGTGTCGTCGGACCGTTTGCGCCTTCAACGATGTATTTTGCTTTAATCAGTTTTGCGTTGTTTTCGTTGATTACGCCTTCAAGTGCACAGGGGCAGAGTACAAGACATTCCTGCGTGAGAATATCTTCGTTTGATATTTTGACAAGTCCAAGCTGATCATAGCCTTCAAGAAGTTTGTTGTTCTCCTGAGCGTAACGTACTGCAGCGGGCACGTCGATGCCGTTTACGCAATAATAACCGCCGGTGATATCACTTATTCCGACGATTTTGGCTCCTGAATTGTGAAGGAAGAGCGCATTATTCATACCGACGTTGCCAAAACCCTGAACGATAATTTTTGAATCTTTAAAGGTGTCTCCGCCTGCTTCGAGTACCTCTTTTACGCATGTGTATACCCCGAGCCCTGTTGCCGAAGAACGTCCTTCTGAGCCCCAGTAGGATACGGGTTTGCCGGTAAGCATTGCCGGTTCAAAACGTCCGTGGAGTTTGGACACAGTATCAAGTATCCACACCATTTCCTGACCGCCGGTTGCGACGTCAGGTGCTGGAATGTCCTCCCATTCTCCTATAACTTTTGATATGCGTGCTGCAAAAGTGCGTGTCATGCGTTCGCGTTCATTTTTTGACAGAGTGTTGGGATCAACTGAAATACCGCCCTTGCCTCCGCCGTAAGGGATGCCGGCAAGTGAGCATTTCCATGTCATAAGCATTGCCAAAGCTTCGCATTCGTCAAGGTCAACGCCCGGATGGAAGCGTATGCCGCCTTTTGACGGTCCGCAGGCTGTTGAATGCTGTACGCGGTAGCCGTCAAAAACTTTTACCGTTCCGTTGTCCATCTGGACAGGAACTGCAACTTTGACGGCGCGTTCGGGACGGCAGAGGATTTCTATAAGTCCCTTGTCAAGTTTCATTTCTTCTGCTGCATCGTAGAAATTTTCGAGAGCAGTTTTCAAAAGTATGTTGCTGGAAGTACGTCTCTGAGTTTTTGCCATTTGTATTCACCTCTGTGCTAAGCTCTTCTAAAGCTGGCTGAAATTTTGTGATAAAACATTTTACAGCCAAAATGCAGCAAATGTAAATATATTTTTTGCACTGAATTGAATTTTTATTGGGCAAAGAAGAAATGAACTAATGAAAAGTTATATAGAAAATTGACGACAGCTAAAAGTTAAGTTCTAAAATTTTAACGTCTGATGCCCTAAAACATTCCGTTGAGCCATACCAAAAAGACGGCGACGACAAATCCGGGAAGCATATTCATCGGACGAAGCCGTTTTATTTCCATCATATTCAGTGCTATGGCAATAAGCATAATTCCGCCAACGGACGTCATTTCTGTTATTGATTCCTGCGTCAGAAAAGGAGCAAGCTTGGCTGCTGCCAAGGTTAAAGTGCCCTGATAAAGAAATACGGGTATCGCTGAAAATATAACGCCGAATCCCATTGTAGCCGCGAAAGCGATATTTGTTATTCCGTCAATAATGCCTTTTGTCAGCAGGGTTGTAGGAAAACCGCCAAAACCTTCTTCCAACGCTCCGAGTACTGCCATTGAACCTGTACAGAAAAGGAGAGTGCAGCTTACGAAGCCCTTGGAGAATCCTTCCCCTGAGTTGCCCAGTCTTGTCTCTATATTATTGCCGAGATGCTGGAAAAAGCCGTCAAGATCAACAGTTTCACCTATCAGCGCCCCAAGTGCCGTGCTGCAGACCATAATAAGCGGATGCTGTGATTTAATGGAATAACTTATTCCAAGAACCATAACGTAAATTTCAAGACCCGCAACAGGCATTTCAAGCAGGCGCAGAGGAATTTTCTTTTTTATCAGCAGACCAAGCAGACCGCCGGCAATAATCATGCCTGCGTTTGCAAGAGAACCGAAAAGAGGTATACGGCTGAGTATTTCCATTAGAGCTTGTCCTTAAAACCAGCTTCAATAATTACGATGTCTCTTTTCCTGGAGCTGAGTGGAAAATGCTGAGGATAATTTTCTGTTGTTTCTTCGGTTATATGAATGGTGTGGTAGAGAAGTTTCATCTCGCATTTATCTTTCAGCGCAAGAGCGGTGCGCTGGATAAAAGCAACAGCAGTACGCTCGTTATCAAAAATCTGAGCGCAAACGGTCTGCCCGTTCAGGGTAATTTTTGCAATCCAGCTGTTGTTGTCCATAGTCTGCTCCTTCGAGGAAACTATTATAGCGCAAAATTCTGAATATGCAGACAGCCAAAGACAAAATTAACTGCCTTGGCGGTACTGTTTATCTTTTGGCGATAAAATCCTTGATTTTGGAAAAGCTTTCTTCGCTGATAACGTGTTCTATACGGCAGGCGTCCTTTTCAGCCGTTTCTTCTTCAACGCCGAGTATTTCAAAAAAACGTTTCAGCAGATTGTGTTTTTCATAAATCTTTTCCGCGAGGGCAAGACCTGTGGCTGTCAGTTCCAGTTCGAGTTTTTCAGTGGTGTGCAGATAGCCTTTCTCAGTGAGTACCTTAACTGCACGGCATATACTTGGTTTTGAGTAGCCGAAAAAATTCGCAATATCTACGGAGCGTACCTTTCCGTTGCGCTTTTTCAGTATAAGCACTGATTCGAGATAGTTCTCTCCGGACTCGTTGTCTACCACTTTTCTCACCCCGTGTCTATTATAACCCAATTTCGTGCTGTTATGATTCCGGAAGGGATTTGAAGCAGAGAATTTTATTTTACGTATTCTTGCTGCTGTATTCAAGAAAGGTTATGTGTGTTCGAGCGGCTGAAAATCCGCCAGGCATTAAACAAATTGTGTGCTATCTAATAATTCTGTGGTAATCAGAGGCTGATAACTATCAGGAAAGTGATATAATACAGACATGATTATTGATTTTCACACGCACCTGTTTCCCGATGACGTTGCAGAATATGCGATGAGAAAACTCAGCGGCAGCTCTAAGGTGTCTTACGACTGTTTTCCCACACGGAGCGAACTGCTGCAGACTATGGACGCAGCAGGAATTGACAAATCCGTTGTGCTGAACATAGCAACGAGAGAACATCAGCATAAAAATATACTAAGTTTTGCGCAGGAAATTAATTCTGACCTGCTGATTTCTTTCGGGTCCGTTATGCCCGCGTCAGAGTCGGCATTGGACTATGTCAGCAAAATACACGATGCCGGAATTAAAGGGCTGAAATTTCATCCTGCACTCCAGCGTTTCAAACCGGAGGACAAAAATAATTTTCCGGTCTACGACCTTGCGCGTGCATTAGGCTTAATTGTGCTGTTTCACGCCGGCTGGGACCCTACGTATGAGGATGAACTTTTCTGCCCGCCGCAGTCAATTACAGAAGTGGAGAAAAATTTCCCCGGACTGAAAATAGTTGCAGCTCACATGGGCGGATTAAAGCTTGCGAACGAGGTGCTTGAAGTTCTTGCAGGGCATGACGTTTATTTTGATACCGCATGGACGGCGGAACCGTGGATTGACAAACCGATGATGGAAAAACTGATTGCTAAACACGGAACAGACAAGGTGCTGTTTGGCAGCGATTTCCCGTGGAACGACCCGTGGAGAGAATTAACGCTGATAAGCTGTTTAAACCTTCCGAGCGAAGACAGAGAGCTGATTTTGGGCGGCAATGCGAAAAGGCTGCTGGGACTTTAAAAAGGAATAAAAAAAGAGACCTCAAACGAGGTCTCTTTTTTGTTTCAGGTTAGCGTTTCTTTCTGAAGAACAGCGGTGCTGCACAGAAGAGAAGCATTGCTGCGCTGCATCCTGCGTTGCAGCCGCTTCCTCCGTCACCGTAATCTTGACTGGTGGGCTGATTTATGGACGATTTGCACGGTATTGCAGTTATGAAAGCTCCGCCGAGCTCACCTTCGGTATATTTCTTGTTGTAGAGATAAATGTTATTGCCGAGGAACAGGAGTATTCTGTTATAACCTTTATATTCGTCTGTAAATGCTGCTGACTGGTGATACGTTTCTTCCGAAATCTGCAGCGGCTCAGGCATTGTCTTCTCCGCGAGGGTTTCAGTGTCAAGGAAATCGTTCGCTTTAATTGTATAAAGGCGCACGTAAAACGGTTTGCCTTCAGGGTCTTCGGTGTTTTTACCCTGTGCTATGACGTAGGCGTTTGATCCGTCAAATACGACATCAGTGAACTTGAATCCGAAGTCTGCCCAGTCGTCTTCACCTGAACCGCTTGAATAAAGCAGTTCGCTGCTGCCTTCTGTGTCGATACTGCTGAGATCAACCTGCTCTATATTATCACCGCATGCAAGGAAGAGATACGGGCTGCTGTCCATCGTCATAACGCAAGGTTTGTGTGACAGTCCGTCAAAGGCTGAGGTTTTAAGTTCAACCTCTTTATCAAGCGTTAGTTCATTATTTTCATATTTAAGACGTACAAGCAGATTTTTTTCATTACCAGGTCTGCTAAGCAGAACGAATACCTCGGTGTTTCCTGAAACTGCGGCTGTGAAAATTGCCTCAGGGTGAGCGTAACTGCCGGGGCTGACAATAGAACTAAAGTCCATAGAAGACAGCTTCGTAAATTTTGGAAGACTGTTTTCAGTGTTATATTCTATGCTGTAAAGTGTGACGGATCCATTTGTTGCATCATTAGCGCCTCTGTCAATTACGTAGTAAAGATTATCAACCTGAACTGCACCTCGCGGGTTCAGTATTGTGCCAGGAAATTCAATGCGCTGGTCATCCGGATTAAGTTCACCCCAGCCTTTTACCTTGTACGGATAAACGTAGGTATACTGATTTGTCTGATTTGTGTCTGTTTTGTTATATGCTGATGCCATCATCCAGCTTGTTTCATTGCACTCGAAGCTGTAGATACCGACTCCGTTATAGTTGTCCTTGGAGAATTTAAGACCGCGCGGATATTCGCCCCAAACAAGGTTAGGAGCGGTAAAAGCGGAAACCTTGTAGGAATCGCCTTGGTCGCACAGATAGAACATATCTGCACAGGCAGGTGCCGCGAGCAGCGTGAGGATAAGCAGCGCTGCGAAGAAGATGCGTGATTTTTTCATGTTAATTCCTCCGTTTATATGTGGATTCCATTGCAAACTAACCAACAGCTGCATACCTTCCGGTCAGCAGTCCATATAAAATATATCACTTTTTCCTGAAAAATGCGACAGTATTTTGAAAATAGGCGGAATTTATTTAAAAGCTTCGGGGTGAAGCGCCTTGGCAAAGGACAGGGCGATCTGTGCCATCCGCGGTCCGGGGCGGAGATAAAGCGTGCCGCTGAATATGTGGATATTGCCGTCAGCTGCGGCTTTCACGCCGGTCAGAGAAGTCCACTGGCGTTTGAGATTGCGTTTGTCAAAAATTTTGTCAAGGTCAACCTTTTTAATGTCCGAATGATAAACGGATTTGTCCCCGACGACGTCGATAATTCTGTCAGGATTAAGCGACAGCAGGCCTTCGTAAGAAATCCGCTGATAGTTTGTAGCGCGTGATTTTACAATGTTTTTTCCGCCTGCGATTTCAAGCAGCTCGCTGTAAAAGGTTTCGTGTCCCGCCGCGTAGAAGCTGCGTATTCCCGGCTCCGACAGTTCCCTGGAAACGCATATTACAACAGACGGCTTCGGATATTTTGCCGTTTTTTTTCTTATTGTATCCAGATCTTTTTGTATGCCGCGGACGAGACTGTCTGCTTTTTTGTCTTCCCCGCAGATTTTCCCCACGCTTTTGATTGAAGCCAAAACTTCCTGTATCGTTGCCTGTTTTATTACGGCATATTTTATCCCGGTCTGTTTCAGCCGGAGAATTAAAGAGTCCTGCAGGTCGGAAACAACGACTAAATCAACGCCGCCTGCAAGCAGCCGTTCAAGGTTTGTTCCGTTGAAGTAATCTCCCACGCATTTTTTTTGCTTCGCCTCCGGAGGCCAGTCGCAATAGGTGGTTACCCCGGCAATTTTGTTTCCCTGTCCCAGAGCAAACAGGATTTCGGTGCCGACCGGAGTGAGAGACACGATTTTCTTTGGAGCAGCATATGCAGGGCTCCAAAGGGCAAGCAGTATAAGAAGCACAGTTATAAATTTTTTCATGGCAGGATAATAATACAACATTTCTTCCTTTCTGAAACAAAAAGGCTCCGGATGTGCAGTTCCGGAGCCTCAGCCGGTTGGTGAGAAGATGTGTCAGCAAACATCCTTCTTTTTATAAACAGCGCCGGCACGCCGTTTATTTCTTAATCGTTTTTAAAATTCATGCTGCCAGCTGAATATTACGCGGCGTTCCGAGCCGAGATAGCCGGAAGCGTTTGTGTAATATTTTTTGTCAAACAGGTTGGTGCAGGCAAAACGCAGGGTTTCGTTTTTCCATTTGTAGTTCAGCGAAGCATTTACAAGGAAAATGCTTCCGTCGTCGACTTCAGGTGTTGCACGATAGGTAAATTCTCTGTCTGTGTAGAGGTGCCAGTTTATTTCCGCGTCAAAGTTTTTATTGTTGTAGTTCAGGAAGCCTGCAATGTCCCAGCGCGGGTCTGTCGAGCGGGTCCAGTCTGAACTGTTCTGCGCCTTTTCCTCTGCTCTCGTGTAGCTGAGCTGCTGTGCATAGCTCCAGTTTTTGGCGAAGTTCCAGGTGTATTTTCCTTCGGCTCCCCACGCGCGTTTTTCATTTACGTTTTTATATTGCGATATATAGGTCTCAGGGTCGTAATCAAAGACTATGGCATCGTCAAGCATTGTGTAAAAGACGTTGAATGACCACGGATTTTTTGCAGATGCAGCCTTTGTACCGAGTTCAAAACTCCAGCCTTTTTCCGGATTGAGTTCAGGATTCGGCGACACCCACATTGAAGTTTCACCCATAAGCTGGTAGAAGGTAGGCATGGAGAAGAAGCGTCCGGCAGATGCGTAGAACATGACGTCGTTTTTGTTTGCCCAGCTTAAGGCAATTCTCGGCAGCAGCTGATTTTCAGTTTCGCCGTTATTGACGTTCCAGTGGTCGAAACGCAGACCGAGGTCAAGATTGGCTTCGCCGAGCATAAGGTTTGCTTCAAGATACGGTGCTGTGTTTGTTCTTGCCAGGTCATAATCCGCCGAAGGGTCAACGTAATTCTTATAATCGACCTTGTCCCTGCGTACGTCGGCACCCCAGACGAGTTTCCATTTGTCAAACAGCTCTTTTCTGTTGAACGTCAGTCCGAGAGATTCCGTGTCAAATTTATTGTAATAAAGCCCGCTCGGGTTCATTTCAAGCGGATAATCGTATTCTGTCTTGTTGTAAAACACGCGTCCTGTTGTGCGCGCATCCTTGTACTGAAGATTCAGGCGTGCGTACTTGTCTTTTCTGCCGATCTCGTTAAAACCCGTACCGTACCATGTATCAAAGCTGTCATAAGCTGATTCGGAATCTCCGAAGCTGCCTGAAAACGCCCATTTGCCTTTCTCGAGGCGTACAACGTAGTCGTTTCCGTAAAAGCTTTTCAATTTTGAGCCGTAGATGTCATAAACATGGTCGTCGTTTTCAACGGTTCTGCTGTAGCCTACCGTGCCGACAAGTCCGTCTTCCGCAACGGTTCCGCGGAAGCTTCCCCTGAAATATCCGCCGTTTCCGCCTTCTGCTTTAAGATATGCCGAGGTTTTTTCCGCGCCTTTCTTTGTTATAACGTTGATGACGGCGCCTCCGGCGTCTGAGCCGTAAAGTGCAGAGCCTGCGCCCTTTACGATTTCAATACGCTCAATACTTTCAAGAGGTATAGTGTTCAGGTTAGGAGCGCCCATTTCGCCTGCACCGTGCAGCGCGTTTGTGTACTGTACGCCGTCGACAAGCACGGAAACTTCCGTTGTAAAACCGCGCACCGAAACGCTTCTCTGGAACCCGAGACCGTTGTTGTTCACAAGCGAACTGACGCCTGGAACGCGGGCAAGAGCGTCGGCTAAATTAGTCGTGCCTGACTGTGCAATTTCTTTGTCTGTAAGCACGTACGTCTGTGCCGGAACGTCGGCGATGCTGTCAGCCACGCGCGAACCTGTAACTTCGACCGCACTGAGCTGCTGAACCTTTGCCGCTTTGCCGCCGTCGGCTGAAGCCGGCACCGAAACACACAACAAGGCTGTCAGCAGCATGAAAACCAGAAGACTTCTTTTCATTGTGAAACACTCCTTTAATATTTCAACAGCCGGTCCAGCGTCATCGCCAACAAACAAAAACTCCCGCTTCGCCGCGGGAGTCATAATATACGTTCTTCTACGCACGTCACGTGCGTACAAAAAAATTGCCGTATCTCGCCCTCGCGATACCTTGCACAGATTTGAGGGAGGTCTTCTGGCTTCCGTTCATCCTCCGGCGTTCCTTCTCACCTTTCGGCAATGGAGCTGCACGCCTTCGTCCCGGTTACAGCAGCGGGGCTGCTCAGGTCTTGCACCTGATTCCCTGTCCAAAAATCTTTGAACACTATTCTGTTGTGGCTAAGAATATAAAACAAAACCCTGAAAATTGCAACAGGAAATTTTACAAATTTCTTTCTGTCTTGAATTTTCTCAGTATTTCTAAGGATTTGTCGTAGTCTGCTTCAAAAACTTCAAGGTCCATTATACGTTCCGTTCCGTCGGCAAGCCGTCTGAATATCCATTCAAGCAGCTCTTTGTCGTAATAACTCAGGTCAACGTGGTCGGTAAGGTCGGGCTTTACTCCGTGAAGATGCAGTATCCTCGTGTAAGGCAGGAATTTTTCAACGTTTGCCTTCACGTCTTCCTGTACGTGTACGAGATGCCCGAGGTCAAGGCAGATTGAAAAGCCTGCCTCTTTTACCGTTTCTATTATATAGTCAAGACTGAAATCAAGATTTTCCGCACAGATTTTCCACGGTTCGTCCGCTGCAGAGGCAAGTCTGAGAGCAGATTTGCGCGTGGCTTCGTAAAACCAATCCATATCATTGCTTGGTACGGGGCCGAAAAGTTCTCCGTGCAGATGAAGTACCCACGCGTACGGATCAAGGTCATGGAAAAGTTCCATTGTGCGGAGGCATTTATCTTCGCAGCGTGTCCTGCTTTCAGACGACGTTTCAAAACTGACGTTGGTTGAGAAATGCACGCAGCAGCTCATACCGAGTTCTTCACGCAGGCCGCGCAGCCGTTTTACGTCATCCTTTGACGGAATATTGCATCCGTATTTGTTGTCCCAAAGGACAATCTCCATGTCGTCAACGTCGGCAGACAGCTTTTTCATGTTGTCAAAAAAAGAACCGCCGCCGGGAAGCACCCAGGAGGTTCCGCCGAGTTTTACGTTGGTGAAGCGCAGTCTGTCTGTTTCCATTAAAAGTCAAAGTTTTTCAGAAGCTTTTCGTCCTCAGCTTTGCCGAACAGACTGCCGAGAACAAATGCGGTTACGGAAACGGAAAGAGAGGGAACAATGGCAGTTGTTCCGCAGACGGATATCTTCGTTATTGTAAAGAAGAAAAACGCGGCACAGCCGGTCAGCATTGAGAACACGGCGCCGGAAGCATTTGCCCGCCGCCAGTAAAGACCGAAAAGAATCGGGCAGAAGAAAACAGCCTCAAGTCCTCCGAAAGCGAACAGATTTATCCAGACAAGCAGCGCCGGAGGCTGCATGGCAGCGAAGAAAACAATAATTCCGATAAACGCGGTTACGGAAAAAGTCATTCTGCGCAGTGAGGACGGTGTGACGCGCGAAGCGTCGTTCTTTGCCGCATAGTGGAAATACAGGTCTTTAACTATGGCTGCAGAGCACATAATCAGCATGGAATCTATCGTCGACATAATAGCCGCCAAGGGTCCGGCAATGAAAATTCCTGCCCAGAACGGCGGCATAAGTTTAATCGTAAGCGTTGAAATTGCGAGGTCGCCTATTTCGATTCCGGGCATAACGGCGCGCCCCATAGCCCCTGCCAAATGCATTGCAAGCATTGGAAAACCGACGGCAAGAGTTCCGATTACCATTGCACGGTGAAGGGAACGGCTGTCTTTAAAACCGAGGCATTTCTGTGTGGTTTGCGGCAGACCGAGAATTCCGAAGCCGACAAGTACCCAGAAGGAAAGCATGTAAGGAAGCGGTATTGCGTTGCCTGCGCCGTAGGGTGTAAGCAGCATTGGGTCAGTTTTGTAAAGAGTGTCCATAATCTGCGCAATGCCGCCGCCTGCCTTAGAAACCGCAAAAAGCACTGCAAAAGATGCAATCAGCATCATAAAGCCCTGAATGAGGTCAGTCAGGACAACGGCGCGGAAACCGCCTACGGTTGTGTAAAGAATTACCGTTATACCGAAAATGACAAGTCCCGTGCGGTAGGAATAGCCTGTTATTGACTCAAAAAGACGCGCACCGCCGATAAACTGGGCAAGCATTGACGCCATAAAGAATACGAGCAGAGCCGCGGAAGAAAGAATAACGACTGTATCGCTGTTGTATCTTGCGCGGAGAAAATCGGTAATCGTGACGGCGTTTGTACGGCGGGAAATGATTGCGAAGCGTTTGCCGAGAACACCGAGCGTCAGAAATGCCGTAGGAACCTGTATCATTGAAAGAAGTATCCAGCCAAGTCCCACGTTGTAGGCTACTCCGGGACCGCCTATAAACGAACTCGCGCTCGTATAGGCGGTGATAATCGACATTGCGAGCACGAGCCCGCCCATTGAGCGTCCGCCTATGAAATATTCTTTCATAAAGCTGTCGGCATCGCCTGATTTTTCAGATTTGCGGCTGCCCCATACGGCAATTCCCAAAACAAGCAGGAGATAGCAGACAAGAGGAAAAAACAGGTTATTCATCTGATTTGTCCTCCCCGTCAAAAGGCACGTCCGTAAAGAAGAATTTTACGCACAGCCACAACAGCGCGGAAATTCCGAGATAGCCTGCAATGCAGCTGAGGAAGAACCAGCGGGGGAACCCGAATACATAACGGTATTTTGACGGGTCGCTTTCGGTGCAGTATGCCGTTACGTACCACCATGCGAAGAAAAGCAGATACAACAGCAGCGTTACTGCCGTTTCCCTGCGCAATGTTCTGCCTGTGTAAGAACGCTTCATTAAAAAACCTCCCCATCAAGCTGCCGGATTAGTTGTCCTCTGTTATTTTTCACAGATTATACTATAATTTGTATGTAATTCATCTGCAAACTGAAACAAAGTGGAGGGATACATTATGGAAGCGTTAAAGAAAGTTGCGGCAATACTTGAAACAAGAGGCTTTAAAACACAGGTAGCAGAAACAAAAGAAGAAGCTGTAAAATTCGCGCTCGAACTTATTCCTGCGGAATGTTCCGTGGGCATACCAGGGACAATGAGCGTGCGCGAGGCTGGTTTGTATGCAGCTTTTAAAGAAAGAGGCAGCAGGGTTATTGACCACTGGGAATCCAAGGCAGATTACGCAACGCCGACGGAAAACAGACTGGCTGAATTTAACGCAGACTGGATAGTCACGAGTGCAAACGGACTTTCAGCCGAGGACGGGGCGATTGTGAATATTGACGGTTCGGGTAACCGCGTAGCGGCAATTTCATGGGCTCCGGGCAAGCTCCTGTTTTTGATTGGAAAAAATAAAATTGCAGACAATTTATCTGCCGCACTGCAGCGTGCAAGGGAAATTGCTTCGGTTAAGAACGCTGCGCGTTTTGACATTAAAACCCCGTGCAAGCTGCTGGGAAGATGTATGCACTGCAACGCTCCGGACAAAATATGCAACGTTATAACCATACTTGAACATGCGCAGCTTGGCAGGGAAGTACACGTTATATTGGTGAACGAGGATTTGGGGTATTAGAAACAGGGAGTAAAGAACACGGGAGTATTAAACACGGGGCTGTAACCCCCTGAAATAAATGACACGTAACGTAAAATCGCAGAAAACAAGGCTTAACGCAATAACAGAGGACAAATGAAGACAAAAGAAATCGGAAGAGAACAGGTATGGCTGATTTCAGCCGTTGTAAAATGGACGTTTCTTGCGCTTTTGACAGGAGCACTTGTCGGTTTTGCGACGTCCGTATTCATTAATCTGCTCAATGACGCATGGAATTTCGTTTCCGGCTTCGGAAAATACAAACTGCTGTTTATTTTCCCCGGATTTTTTGTCAGTTACATGCTCGTGTACGTCTACTCCCGCGATGCGAAGGTCAACGTTGTCGAAGCTATACACAGCGATTTCGGGGCTGTCGAGCTGAGCGCAATTCCCCTGCGTCTGCTTTCCACGATAAGCACGATAGCCTGCGGCGGAGCCACCGGCAAGGAATCGCCGTGCGCTTCAATAGGCGCGGGCGTCATGTACGGCTTTTCGAGGCTCTTCAATCTTGACAGCAGGGATATGCAGAAGCTGGTTATAATCGGCTCGGCGGCAGGTATATCGGCAGTTTTCGGAACACCTATCGCCGGGGCTGTTTTCGGTGTGGAGATACTTTACATGGGCGAAATGCTTTATGACGTCCTGCTGCCGTCTTTCGTTGCGGGAGTTGTTTCTTCTATGCTTGCGGGAGCGCTTCATGCTGGTTCTCTTCCTTCAATTCCGATTTCAATTCCTCAGATTGAACCCAAAATTATTGTAATATCCGTTCTCTGCGGCGTATTTTTCGGTATTGTGGCGATGCTGCACGTTGAACTGCTGCACCGCACTGTCCGTGCGTTTAAGAAAATGAAGGTGCCCCACAAACTCAAACCGCTTCTCGGCGCGTCTCTTGTCGCCCTTATTACGTTTGCGTTCGGTGATTTTTACGGCGGTCTGAACAATCAGCTGACGACAGCGGCTTTGTTCGGCGCACGCGTCCCCGATTTTGCGTTTGCGATTAAGTCTGCCGCCCTCGCGCTGACTCTCGGCTGCGGGGGAAACGGCGGGGTTATTATGCCGACCATGTTTGTGGGGGCGACTGCCGGTTCCTGTCTTGCCTACTATTTCGGACTTAACATGCAGGCAGTAAGCGCCATGGGTTTTGTTTCCCTGCTTGCCGGTGCCACAAACACCCCGATAGCCTCAACAATCCTCGCGATGGAACTGTTTGGTGCCAAATTCGCTCCGTTTGCCGCCATAGCCTGCTGCACCGCGTATATGGTAGTCGGTCACAGAAGCCTTTATTCTGGGCAGCGCATACTTCGTCCCAAGACGGCGTTTTTTATGCGTCGGGAAGACGGCGACGGCAACGCGGAAATAGTGGAGCGGCTTGAAAACGTAACGTATGCAAGACTGCTGAGACACAGCTACAACGAAACAAAAATGAAGCTCCATATCGGGAGAAAAAAGAAAAAATGAACCGGACGTGGAAAACGGTCAACAGAATACTGACGCTGCTGACTGTTCTTATTCTTGCTTTCTGGTGCTGGAAAGTTTTTGGTCCAGGAGGACAGGAAATCAGAAGCAGATTTATCGGAACCGGCTTCGGCCTCAGGCAGATGTTTTTTATGGGCGTTGCTGTCTGCTGTATCGGTTATCTGCTGTGGCGCGGACTCGCGTATTACTACGAAAAGAAATACGGGCTTCATGACGATGAGGATTAGTCCAGGATAATAAACAGGATAATAAATACGTAATTTTACGTGGACTTTTGAAAGAAAAAAGGGTATTATTATCCGGCTGATGTAAAACATACAACGTTATTTCGTTCCGGGAGGAGTTTACCTATGAGAAAGACAGCAGCAATACTTATCTTCGTTTCACTTTTCACGCTTTGCGCATCAGTCGCGGCGTTCGCGGCAGACGACGTTATCGGTGTCGTTGAATTCCAGCGCTGTGTAGCAAGCCATCCGAAATTCCAGCAGGTTCAGAAACAGATGAAAGCTGCGGACCAGAAGAAGAAAAGCGAAGCTGAAGCGGCTTTCAACAAAGCTGCAAGCGACCAGAAAAAATACGAAGCCATCCAGCAGAAACAGATGGAGCTCGCCAAAGAGCAGCGCGGACTTATGGCACCGCTTCTCAAAGACGTTGACCTCGCAATCCGCAAGGTGGCGCAGGCAAAGAAAATCACCGTCGTAATGGAAAAAGACGCCACGTTTGCGGGCGGCATAGACATTACGTCCGACGTTATTTCAGCTCTCAAATAACTGCTGAAAATTAAAAAATAAAGGCCCTGCTTCGGCAGAGCCTTTTTTGTTCTGCGATTTTCCTGCAAATGTTCTATAATAAAGGTGTGAAAAGCAAAACATTCCGAAAGGGGATACTGTAATGGACTGCAAAATTGACATTCAGCAGATTGAAATACCGGAAAACTGCAACGTAATCATCGGGCAGAGCCACTTTATCAAAACTGTCGAGGACATATACGAGGCGCTTGCCACCTCGTCGCCGAGCCTTGAATTCGGTATAGCTTTCTGCGAAGCCTCTGACGCCTGTCTTATCCGTCATGACGGAAACAAAGAAGACCTTATTCAGGCTGCAATAGGCAGCGCTCAGAAAATCAACGCGGGGCATACTTTCGCGATAGTCCTCCGCAACGGTTATCCGATAAACGTGCTTAACCGTGTTAAAGAAGTGCAGGAGGTATGCAGAATATTCTGCGCTACGGCAAACCCGCTGCAGATACTTGTTGCCGAAACAGAACAGGGACGCGGAGTAATCGGCGTTATTGACGGTTTCACGACAAAAGGTGTTGAGACGGAAGAAGACCAGAAAGGCAGAAAATATCTGCTCAGAGACATCATCGGTTACAAAAGATAAATGGTCAAAGAAATTTCAAAATACAAATGTTCCGAATGCGGCTTTACGAGCCTGACAATGGTAGGCAAATGCCCGAAGTGCGGTGCATGGGGCAGCATGGAAGCAGACACGCCGGTTCCGGTTAATAAAAAAGGAAAAGTTACCGCCGTCCGTGCCGCAAAGCCTATCAGAGGGCTTGACGTTGAAGAACAGCCGCGGATACCGTCCGGCATTGCCGAGCTTGACAGAGTTCTCGGCGGCGGCTGGATTTCGGGCGGAGTTACGCTTATCAGCGGAGAGCCAGGGGTGGGCAAATCCACGCTTCTGCTTCAGGTATGCGCGGCAATGGCGGCTAAAGGCAAATCGGTGCTGTACATCTCAGGCGAAGAATCGTCGGGGCAGATTGCGCTGCGCGGCAGGCGTCTCGGTCTGATGACCGACGGGCTTGACCTGCTTTGCGAAAATGATCTGCCGTCCGCTCTCGAAGCTGCCAAAGACTACGACTTTGTTGTTGTTGATTCGGTTCAGGCGTTCAGAACAGACGATGAAAACGGCTGGGCAGGCTCTCCGTCGCAGGTAAAACAAGTCGCCCAGATGTGTGTTGACATGGCAAAAAGTAGCGGCATACCGACCGTACTTGTCGGGCACATTACAAAATCGGGACAGATCGCGGGACCGAAACTGCTTGAACATCAGGTTGACGTCGTTCTGCTTTTTACCGGCGAAAACGACTCGCCGAACAGGCTGCTGCGTGCTGAAAAAAACCGTTACGGAAGCACCGAAGAACTTGGAATATTCGAAATGACGGACAAAGGACTGTGCGCTGTTACAGACCCGAGCAAACTGTACTGGAACGGAAGCGACCTCGGCAACTCAGGAGTGGCGATAGCAATGCCGCTTGAGGGCAGCCGTTCAATAGCGGCGGAAATACAGGCGCTCGCTTCAATGACCCCGTTTCCCTATCCGAGAAGGACTGCGCGCGGCATAGAACTGAACAGACTTCAGCTTCTGCTTGCCGTGCTTGAACGGCGCTGCGGAATAGTGTCGCGCACAAGCGACGTGTATTTGAACGTAGCCGCGGGGCTGAATTTAAAAGATCCTGCCGCAGACCTCGCGATATGCGCTTCTCTGGCGTCCGCACTTCGCGACGTCCCGATTCCTCCCGACGTATGTTTCATCGGCGAAGTCGGGCTTGCAGGCGAAGTGCGCCCCGCCGCGCGTACAAGAATGAGATTAAAGGAAGCGGAGAGAATAGGCTTTAAACGCGCTGTAATAAGCAGGCGCACGCCTAAGGAAGAATATCCGATGGAAGTCATACGCGTAGCCTCGCTGCGCGAACTGCTGGCGATATTCGTAAGCAGATAGAACAGAACGGAGAGCAAAATGAAAATAAGCATACTCGGGGCCGGCAGCTTCGGAACGGCAATGGCAAAGCAGCTTGCAGATTGCGGACACGAAATTCTGCTTTGGACAAATGACAGGGTGCAGTGCGGCGCAATAAACAAAACGCACCGCAACTCATTCTGTTTTCAGGAAACAGAGCTGCCTGAAACCATAGCCTGTACGCTTGATATTGCCGAAGCGCTTGAATTTTCCGACAAAGTAATCTGCGCCGTACCGACGCAGGCTGTGCGTTCCGTACTGGAGCAGACCGTCTGCGTTAAGACAGGCTTTCATATGCTCAGCCTTGCCAAAGGTATAGAAATAGCGAGCGGAAAACTGCTGCACGAAATACACGCCAAAATAACGCCGGACAACGTATATTCCGTGCTTTCAGGTCCCAGCCACGCGGAAGAACTGCTTGCGGGATGTCCCACAACGGTTGCCCTCGCCTCAGGAAAAAAGAGCGAGGCAGCAATGTGGCAGGAGCTTCTCAGCGGAGGCAGATTCAGGATATACACGTCGGACGACGTAACCGGACTTGAAGTTGGCGGCGCGCTCAAAAATATATACGCGATAGCCGCGGGGATAATATCCGCGCTCAGGCTCGGCGACAACGCTTCGGCGGCGCTTGCCTGCCGCGGGCTGGCGGAAATGATGCGCTTCGGACAGAAGCTCGGCGCAAAACCGATAACCTTAGCGGGGCTTGCCGGAGTTGGAGACCTAATGGTAACCTGCTGCAGCCTGCACTCAAGAAATTTCAGGCTCGGACTTAAAATCGGCGGCGGGCTTGATTTTGAAACGGCAGTAAAAGAAATCGGACAGGTTGCCGAAGGTGCCTACACGGTGCGCGCCGTTGTTGAAAACAGCAGAAAATACAACGTGGAAATGCCGCTTGCCGAAGGCATATACAGCATACTCTACAAGGGCGTTTCGCCGGAAGCGCTGCTTGAACGCTACTTTGCGCGCCCTCTCAAAAAAGAACTTGATTTTTAACGTTTTTAATGCGCAGGCGATACAAAAACGGGACAGAAGCATCAGCTTCTGTCCCGTTAAATTTTCAGTGGTGTCAAGGAGGGGAATTGAACCCCTAAGAGCGTTAGCTCACTGGATCCTGAATCCAGCGCGTCTACCAGTTCCGCCACCCTGACATGCGCCGATTATTATAACATAGTTTCCCAAAAGTCAAAGCGGAAAATTGCCTGCCCTTGTATTTTTGTCCTTTTCGTCCGTCAGGGGAATACTCCAAGCAGTTTGTATTATGCGAAAGCAGCAAAATCCGCAAAAATATTTAGCAGAACACGCAGAAAAAATCTCAGCGCAGCTGCGTATTTATGTTATAATATGAGGAACAAAGCGCGGGAGTATAAGAAAAAGCTCTGAGCGCAAAGCCTGTTAAAATAAAGAAAACGTAATACGGCAGGAAATTTTTATTAAATTTTCGCCGTTTTCACGCTGAAAACAAACCTTAAGGAGGAACAGAAATGAGAAACCGTGTAATGCTTGTTTCAGTGTTTGCAGTGCTTTTGTCAGTAGTTTTGGCATGCTCGGCTTTCGCCGCGGCAATGCCGTACGATTCGATGAAAATGGTCAAGAATATGGGCGGATATCTGTATGAGGCAAAATATCAGCCGACTACGGACGAAAACTACGCAACGTTAAATGCTGTCTGTGAACAGCTGTTCGGAATTACACCGCCGCCGTTTCCCGGCTGCACATCGGTACGCAAAGGTAACCTCTACGGACGCAATTTTGACTTTTTCTGCGACAAATACGCAGACATCATTGTCCGCACACCGGCAGGCAACGGGCGTTACGCTTCCATAATGCTTGACGGAGGTATGCTTGGAAGAACCCTTGGCACTACAGTTGCACAGTCGTTCCCTGGTGAGTTTTGTACAAAAGCAAGACTTGACGCAATTATATCCGGAAGCACACCGCTGGATTTAGGCGGCGGCATCTCAGAAGGACTGTGGCTTACGCTGCTTCCGTACGTTGCCATGGACGGAATCAACGAAAAAGGTGTTGTCTGCAACATCAACGTGGCACAAAGCCGCGGAGGCGTTGAATCAACAAAGAGCACAAATCCCGGCGGGATAAGAATGTACGTAGCACTCTGCCCGCGCTACATACTTGACTTCTGCGCCTCAGCAAAAGAAGCGGTTGAAAAGCTCAGTGAATTCGACATTTGGGCAGCAGGCGATATCCCTCTGACAGAGTACCATATCATGGTTGCAGACGCCAAAAACACCTACGTCATCGAGTTCAAAAACAACAAAATGCTTGCGCGTGAAATTTCCAACAAGCCGTACATGACAAACTTCAACCTGCTGCTTGACGACAGCAAAACGGTCAGCTTTGACATAAAAGGATGCGTCGTACGCAATACGATAATCAACTATGACGGAACTCTCGGAGACCGCGGAAACGGACATGGAGTTGACCGCTACGACACAGTCGCAAAAGGCTATGCTTCCGTAACCGATAAGAAAACCATGCGAGATCTGCTTGACGTGGCATCCTACGGACAGCTTTACTACTATCCCATAGCACGCTTTGACGAACTTGTTGCAGGTGATATTCGGGAAAGTGAATTGTGTAATCTGTCGAGGTCAATATATGCCGCAACTGGGGACGATAGATTTATAGTTAATGAGCAGATGCCAGGTGTATTTTCAGGTGTGTTTGTTGATGACATGAAGACGCTGACACTGGGAAGAGCCACGGCCGAAGCCGCTAAACTTTGTGAGTACTATAACCTCGGCACGCTGCTGCCGCAGGTGGCTGCCGCGGCAGATGCGGACCGTACTAACATAATGCCGATACACACAATACACTCCTGCATATACGACATTCCGGCAGGAAAAGTATGGATTAAATCACAGGAGCTTGGCAGCAAGGCAGCAGGCGCGTGGAGCAACGAATACAGTATCTCAGTGAAAGAAGATTCCTCGTCAGGCGGCTGCAACGCGGGATTCGGCGCACTGGCACTCTTGGCGCTCGTTTCACTCGCGCTTCGCGGAACGAAGAACGCAGAACGCAGAACGAAGAACTAAAGAAAGCTATAAGCTGCAAGCTATAGGCTAAAAGCCTGAAAAGAAAGCTGAAAGCGGTAAGCTAAAACCTTGAAAAGACAAGAAACGGCGCGGAAATCCGCGCCGTTTTTTATGCCGGACAGAATTTAGACAGATACAAAAATCAGCCAAAATACTTATTGAAAAATCAGTAAAAATACGGAAAAACGGGACAGAAATCAAAAACAGGGCAAAAAACTCAAAAACTGCTTGACAGTGTCACGTATGCAGGGTGATAATACCAATTTAGAAACGGGCTGTACGAAGCCTCAGTGTTATTTTTCCCGGCGGCGGCGAGATTTTATACAAACGAATATTTTGCAGTGGAAATATAAACGAAAGAACATAATAAAGAACATAATTAAGGAGATGCAGAAAAATGAAACACGGCAAACTCAAAAAACTGTTTTCAGTTTTAATCCTCATCAGCGTTGTCCTAGTGTTCTGTCCGCCGGCAATGGCGGCAGGGATAGTCAAAGGCAGCAGCTTTGCAAATATCGGAGACGAAAGAACCTTCGCCGGTTACAAGTGGAATCTGTATGCGAAAGACAGCACATACGGTTACATAATCACGTCAAACGTAATGGAGGTGTCCAAATCCGACGGCAGCGGAAAGATGGCGGGTCAGGCCTTCAGAACACAATATAATATGCCGGGTTCCAACAAATATTCTGTCTCGGATCTTCGTCCAAGAGTCAACAAGTACGAAACAGAAATGAAAAGTTACAACGGAACAGACATGACGTGGGCGGAAGCAAACGGCGGAACAGGCAAATGGGCTAAGAACTACATAGTAAAGCACGACATGACGGAAAAAGGTACAAACCCGTATGGACAGCCCAAAAACCCCGGATTTAAGACAATGAGCGACTATAACGACCTGCTGTACGTCCTTTCAACAGATGAAGCAAAGGCGCTTCAAAAAGCAGGATACGGATATGGCGGAGATAAGAAGAATATACTTGCAGCAGATGACGATTATTGGCTTCGTTCGCCCGGCGATGACAGCACTCATGCTGCTTACGGCGGAAGCGACGGCTATATCGTTGGCGACGGCCGCAGAGTGGACGACGCCTATTATGTTCGTCCCGCTTTGCAAATCAATCTGAAATCGCCGCTTTTTCAGTCTAATCTTTTCAAAACAGCCCCGACCGGCGGAAAAGCAGACGTCAAGGCCGGCGGCGGCTTTACGCTTGCCGATTACGACGGTTCCAAAGGCTGGAAGCTGACGGTGACAGACAAAAACATTGCAAAACCTGAAATAACGTCGTTTGAGAAAGTTGAGGAAAAAATAATCGTTGAGTACAGAAACGCTGCAACAGGCGAAAACATGTACCTTTCTGCGTTGCTTTACGATCAAGCCGGAAAGCTTGTCAACTATGCAAAGGTTGCGGACACAAGCAAATCAGGAAGCGGCAGCGCTGAAATACCGACTTGCAATTTGCCGGCAGGAAATTACAAGATAAGATTTTGCTGCGAAAAGGTGAACAGCGGCAGTCAGCCTGACTGTGTCTCGGAACTTACCGCGGAATACGGTATGACAACAATCGGAATGTTTAAAATGCTGAGTTTGCTGCCGCGCGTTAACGGTACAAACAGCACGACAGTATTGTACAACGGCGATAAATGGGCAAAATTTTCGGACAGCAAGCTGCTTAGATATGAAGGTTTCGACAGCACTGAAAGCGGCGGTTTTGCCGTTAACGGAAAAGTCAGAGCTTATGCCTCAACTATATCGGATGCGATAGAAAACAAAATAAACGGAGGCTGTTCCCTGCTGAGTCTGCAAGAGGCAGAATCCTTGTCTCATTCTGCCAGACGTTTCGGGGAAGATTGGTGGCTTGCTACAACGAGATGGAGAACCGTAAGATATTATGTAAACGATGAGGGTGGTATAGGCGATACAAATGTAGGTATCCGTGACATACGCCCTGCTCTGAGCTTGAAGAATACGGACAGCATATTTTTCATCAGCGCAGTCAAGGGAGGCGCCAAATCAGGCGAAGGGGGAGTTATGCAGACGTCTGCGGAAGACGTGAGAGAATACAAAATCACCTACAAGGACGACACGCTTTCCGCGCCCTCCGGCGGCACGGCAAACGACATCTGCAGATTCAACGCAGGCGGCAATTCATTTTTCCCGTGCCGCGATACGGACAGAATTGTTGCCCTTGCCGGAAGCAACAGTGCCTCGGCGACAGGCTACGCCGTGGTGAAAAAGAACGAAAACGGCATTAGCCTCAACTTTGACGGCTACAATGCGGAAAACAGGAATATATATCTGCACAAAGAAATAATCGGCACCAAATACGACCGCCTGAGCGCTGCTTCGCTTGTATTAAAAAACACGAAATATGAAAACGGAAATCTTACTGCCCTTACGCTTGACAACACTGTCAAAGCGGGAAATATACTGCTTATGTGGGGCTTTAACCTGTCGCTTGAAGACAAGAAAAGCTACAAACAGAACATAATGGTTTCAGGAGATAAAGACATCCTGACCGGTTTAGGCGGACAAGGCGCTAAAATAGCCGGCATAACGAAAATTTTGGAGGACAATGAGCTTGTCTGCAAAGGCAGAGTGACGCTTACGGAAATTAACTACAATTCCGACAAAGGCGATCTTGACGAGGGCGGAAAAATAACGGCAGCCGAAGGCTCGGTACTGACGCTTGAACGTCCGCATTTTACACTGCCGCTTAAAACTGAAATTTCTGTTGAAACCGGCGGCACGGTAATTAACTACAGAGACGAAACGTTAGCGGTGAAAGACGGCGAAAAAATTGTGCAGCTTCCAAACGGCTATTCCTACACTGGCGGCAGCGAAACGCCTGTTCCTGTGTCTCACGTGTATTATGACTGGGACGAAGGAGAGGAAGAGGAACCAAAGACGTCGTCATCGTCAGGCGGCTGCAACGCAGGATTTGGCGCGTTAGCGCTCCTGGCGCTCGCAGGGCTCGCGCTGAGAGGAACGAAGAACGAAAAGAAAGCTTAAAGCGTTTCATATATTTAGGAGGTATATGCCATGCAGAGCAAATTCAAAAAACTATCTTTAGTTCTAATCCTTCTCGGAGTTGTTCTTGCCTTCTGCTCGTCTGCGTTTGCGGCGGGGATTGCCGAGGGCTGGAGAGCGGCGTTTTGGGACGAAGCCTCAGGCACATACAAGGTCGGCAGTACGGCAGATTTTCTCGGCTATAACTGGGCGCTGTGGAAAACCGACGGCACGTATGCCTATGTCATAACGTCAGATATACTCACAAACTCGAAATTTCAAAATTCATATTCATCAAACAACTACCGGAACTCGACAGTTCGCGGTGTTGTCAACGGTTACGAAAACAAGATGAAAGGCTATAGCGGAAACGGCAGCGGGACGAAATCGCTGACGTGGAAGGAGATAAACGGCGGAAGCGCAAACTTCATAGAACACTCGCCGACAATAGTTAACGGCGCTGGTACGGACTATCTGTATCTGCTTGCATATGTCGAGGCAAATTCAATACCAATGAACATACGCAAACTCAAAACCACTTGGTGGCTGCGGTCACCCGCTTCTTCTTCCACCTCGTACAGCTACCGCGCAGATGCCGTTTCAGGCTTTGACGGCAAACTCAGCGAATACTCCGTTGGCAACAACAAAGGCGTGCGCCCCGCTTTGATAATCAATCTTAAATCTCCTCTATTTTCGTCTGCGCTTTTCAGAACTGCGCCTTCCGGCAAAGCTGACGCAAGCGAAGGCGGCGGTTTTACGCTTAAGGACTATGACGGTGCGGACGGCTGGAAACTTACTGTGACGGACAAAAATATCAAAACGCCGAGAGTGCTGCTCGGAGCAGACGGCGGTAAAAAGATTGCGGTGTACTATACCTTTGAGTCAGCCGGAGAAAATATGTATCTTTCAGCCCTGCTGTACGACGCAGACGGTAAACTGATCAACTATGCTAAAATCGCGAAGACAGCGGAAAAAATCAAAGGAGTTACCATTGTTGATTTGCCGCTGGACAATATAAAGCCCGGAAATTACAAGATGAGATTTTTCCAGGAGCAGATAAAAGGCGCAGAAGAAAACGACATTGCTTCAGCCCTTACACAAGAATACGATCTCTGTATTCCTGCCCAGCCCAGCACGGCGGTACTGCAGAACGCAAACTCGCTTGTGAGCAATACGTCGCTGAACAGCGTGAGCGTTGCTTCACAGGAAAATTCCGTTGCTCTTCTTGACGAAGACTATAAAGGCGTAAGCGGTGTAAATGAAACAATCCTGAAAGACGGACTGAACATTACGCTGACGTATGACGGCGACAATGCAGTCAGCGAAACAGCTCAGTTTCAGATAAAACTTGACAGGCCGATAGAGCTTGCCGAAGGCGGACAGCTGGCGGTATTCATTCCGCTTCCTGACAGAACGGAAGAAGACGAATACCTTGTGCTGAAAGACGAAGACCCTGCGGACGACATGATAACCTTTACGGTACCGAACGTCGGCGAATACTTTGAAAGCGGTGAAACTGTGCCTGTAATGCTTGCTGAAATTAACGGCGACGCGAAATTCGACGGCGAAGAAGAACAGAAAAAATCCTCGTCAGGCGGCTGCAACGCAGGGTTCGGAGCGCATGCGATGCTCGGCGTTCTCGGAATGTTTTACAGCACGAAAAAATAAACAGTAAATTTTATATACACCCACATACAAAAGCGAGGGAATGAAATC
>JAZUJX010000033.1:0-5571 GCA_045642965.1 Synergistaceae bacterium
GTCCTGTCTGAGGGAACATGTCAAAGGGCTGGGCGGATTTCAGTTCGTAGGCGCCGTTTTCAAGCAGTATCCTGCAGTCGCGGGCAAGCGTTGCGGGGTTGCAGGAGACGTATATTACGCAGTGCGGTGATATTTTAAGTATTGCGTCCAGCACGCTTTTGTCGCAGCCTGTTCTCGGCGGGTCAAGGACAACCGTGTCAAAGCTTTCGCCTGACAATTCCTGAGATATCTTTTCCGCGCTGTCTTCAAACACCCTGACGTTGTCAAAACCGTTTGCCTTCGCGTTGACCGCGATGTATTTTGACGCGGCGCGCCAGCTTTCAACAGCAGTAACTTTTTTCGCTTTTTCAGCAAGAAAACAGGTCAGGGTGCCGATACCGGCGTACAGTTCAAGAACGTTTTCCGCCCCGCACTCCCCCGCTTTTTCAGCCGCATATTTGTAGAGGTTCAGCGCCTGTTCCGTGTTGATTTGAAAGAATGAGGATATTTCGGAGGCAAATTTGAAGCTGCCGAGTTTTTCCGTCAGCCCTGAACTGCCGAAGAGCCTTCTGAATACTCCGCCCCAGATGAAATTTCCGGGCGCGTCATTTTTGTTGAGCAAAAGTCCGTCCAGGTGTGACACGCGGCTGATTTCGGCAAGCACAGCCTTTTCTTTTCCCTCCGGCAGACGGTTCACAACCATGCAGCCTGCGGCTTCACCGCTGAATTTCGCAAAGCGGAGCACAAGATGGCGCAGGAAATTTCCGCCGTTTTTCGGCTGTTTTTCGTCGTAGCCGTTAATTTTTTTCTCTTCAAGGAATTTTTTAAGGGCAAGGATTTCCTTTTCCATTTCAGGAAACAGAACAGGGCACTGCCTGAATTCCACGACATCGTGGCTCCGCTTTTTATAGAAGCCAAGGGCCAGTCTGCTTTTGAAATTTTTCTGCACGGGTACGGCTGCTTTGTTTCTGTAGCGCCATTCGGACGGGGACGGAATACATTCCGATACCGGCGGATTTTCAATGCCGCCTATGCGTGACAGCGCGTCGCAGACCGTCTGTTTTTTAAGCCGCAGCTGCGCAGCGTAATTCATGTGCTGAAGCTGGCAGCCTCCGCATTTTCCGAAATCGGGACAGCGCGGCGCAATTCTGTCGGATGAATTGCAGAACCGTTTGAGGACTTTTGCCGTACCGTAGCTTTTCTTAAGCGTGACTATGCGGGCAGAAACTTTTTCCCCGGGCAGAGCGTCTGGAACAAACAGCACAAAATCGTTTTCCCCGATTCTTGCTATTCCTTCTCCCTCGTTGTTGAGACCGGTTATTTCGGCATTTACGATATCGCCCTGAAGCATTTTAATCTGCCCGTTTTGAGGGACCTATGTCGGGTTCCCTGAGATAGCTTCCGCGTACGGTTTCTGGCTCTGCCGCCTTATCCGCGCAGTGTTCGCCGATGAGGGCAATCTGCCCGTCGGGCGCGTACTCGCGGTTTATTTTTTTGCAGCCGAGCGCGGCAAGCGGAGCGTAAAGAGAAACGTCAGCACCGACAAGGACAACCTCCGATATTTTTTCAAGCCGCAAGGCAAGCTCTGAAGCGTCAATGCAGCACGGCTCAAGCAGCGTTTCTTTTTTTCCGTTTTCCGTTTTGTAAATTGCCGCATAGACAGCGTCGCCGCGTGCTTTCAGCAGCGGCACGCAGATTCCGTCCGTTTCTGTAAGGTCGTACACGAAGGTTTCAAGCGTTGATACCGGCACGATTTTTTTGCCCAAAGCTTTTGCGAGAGCGGCAGCATAAGCTATTCCTGCCCTTATTCCGGTGTAATAGCCGGGACCCGCTGCCGTGCAGACAAGCTCCACATCGCTGATTTTTTTGCCGGATATTTTCAGCACTTCATCAACAAGCGCCGGAAGCAGTTCGGACTGCCGTTTGCCGAGCATACGCTCAAGGTGAGCAAGCACTCTGCCGTTATCGCTTACTGCAGTGCAGGTCCATTTTGTCGCTGTGTCAATTCCAAGTATTAGCATGTTTATTCCTGTTCTCCGCCGTTTGCAAGTCCGTCAATAATTTTTTCAGCCTTTTCTCCGAATGCCTCAAGCATAAGCATGCGGCAGTTTTCAGCGGTTTCTTCAAAGGTTATTTTCAGCAGTTCCCTTTCGGGCATGTTTTCCCAGCGTTCAGCCCATTCCACCACAAGCAGACAGCCGTCATCAGTATATGCTTCAAGGTCAAGCCCGTTGACTTCCCTGACGCTTTCAAGCCTGTAGAGGTCAGCGTGGACAAGCGGCGGCTCCGTATCGTGTTCGCTGACAAGGATAAACGTAGGGCTTTTGATTTTTCCGGCACCGAGAGCGCTGCCTATTCCCTGCGTCAGCTTTGTTTTGCCTGCTCCGAGCCCGCCGTACATCGCTATCGTAAGCCCGCCGCAGGCAAGCTGCCCAATCCGCCTGCCGAATTCAAAAGTAGCCTGTTCGGAAGCGCTGTTAAATTTAAACGTTTTATTTGAGGACAAGAGGTATTTCCTCCGCTATTTCGCGCGCAAGAGCGCCGCGCAGTCCGTATTTCGCTTCAAGACGCTCGCCTGCAAGAGCGTGGGCAAGAGCACCGGCAGTCAAAGCGTCAAATATTGACATTCCCGATGCGCAGAAAGCGCCGATAACGCCGCTGAGCACGTCTCCCGAACCGGGAACGGCAAGAGCGGGCGATCCCGCGTTTATTACGCGCATTTCCGAGCCGCAGGCAACAAGAGTTCCCTTGCCTTTCAGGAGAGCCGCGCCGTATTTCTGCGACAGTTTTTCTGCTGCAGTCTGTCTGTCAGCCTGTACAGCCTCAGGCGTTTCGGAGAGCAGGTGCGCTGCTTCCCCTGCATGCGGCGATACTGCAAGATTGTCCCGCACGGAAGGGCGCGTTTCAGAAAGAAACCAGAGAGCGTCCGCATCAAGCAGCAGCGGTTTGCTCCATATCGACATAAATTTTTCAAGCGTTTTGCGCAGACGTTCGTCCCTGCCCGTTCCCGGACCGAAAACAGCTGCGGCGCAGCGTTTTTCCCAAAGCTTCACAGTGCGGGCAAGCGAGTCCGCGCTCAAACTTCCGTTGAGCGTTTTGACAGGCGCAATTATTGCCTCCGGCAGAAAAGCAGAGGCACTTTCAGCCATAAAATCCGGCACGGCAAGCACCACGTAGCCGGCACCGGCACGAAGAGCGCCAAGCGCCGCAAGCAGGGGCGCTCCCCTGTAGCACAGGCTTCCGCCGCAGACAAGCACGCCGCCCCTGTTTCCCTTGTGTATGTCTGAGGGAATTTCAGGAAGCATACCTCTCAGTTTTTCTTTTCCGTATTCTTCTGTATTCACCGTTAATCACCTTCGATAACAACAAACGCTGCAGCTAAACCGCCTTCGTGCGAAATGGAAAGGAAAATTCTTTCGTCAGCGGCAAGCAGCTGTTTGTCAAACACAAAGACAGGACCGTTTTCCGTCCGTCTTACGTAAACAGAGCCGCGTTCAAGCCCTGCAAGCCCGATTTTCAGTGCCTTGGCAAGCGCTTCGCGGGCGGCAAAGGCGGCAGCGAAATGCTCTTCGGGACAAGAAGTACTTTCGGCATAGGCAATTTCCTCAGCTGAAAAAACTCTTTCCGCAAAGCCTTTTTTCTCCAGCGCGTTTTTCATTCTTGCTATGCTGCACAAATCCACGCCTATGCCCCTGATCATATCTGTCACCACCCTGCGGCAATAGGATAACACAAAAATTATCATTCTTGCATGTTTATCCAAACAAGGGTAAAATTTTCAGGCAGAATACGTGCGAGAGTGGTGAAACTGGTATACACGCAAGACTTAGGATCTTGTGCCTCCGGCGTAGGGGTTCAAGTCCCCTCTCTCGCACCAGTCTGATATTCTGAGGTGCTGCATGAACAAACGCGACGACTTTGAATACACTCTTAAAGATATTTTCTCGCTCGTGCTGCAGCTGAGAGAAAACGGAACGCTTGAACACGGCAGGGATTTCAAGGCGCTGCTTTCATGCGAAAATCCGGAGCTGCACAGTTTTCTCTATGCAAACGCAAGAGCCGTTACCGAAGAACGCTTCGGCAAAAAGGTTTATCTTCGCGGGCTTATCGAATTTTCAAATTTTTGCAAAAACGACTGTTTCTACTGCGGACTCCGTGCAGGCAACAAAAAGCTGGAACGCTTCCGCCTTACGGAAGCCGAAATTCTTGACAGCTGCGAAAGAGGCTGCGCAATCGGCGCAAGAACCTTCGTCCTGCAAAGCGGTGAAGACGGTTTTTACACCGATGATATTGTCTGCGGCATCGTTTCTTCCATAAAGAAAAAATATCCCGGCTGCGCAGTAACACTTTCACTCGGCGAAAAAACAAAACAAAGCTATCAGCGCTATTTTGAGGCTGGCGCCGACAGATATCTGCTGCGTCAGGAGTCCTCTTACCCCGAATACTACATGAGACTGCATCCGGCTGCAATGTCCTGCGAACAGAGGCTGCAATGCCTTTGGGACCTTAAGGAAATCGGCTATCAGGTCGGCGCAGGGTTCATGGTTGATTCGCCTTATCAGACAATACAGGATATTATTACTGAGCTGAATTTTATGAAGCAGCTTGAACCGCAGATGGTCGGGCTCGGTCCCTTTATTTCGCACTGCGACACACCGTTCGGCACCTTCCCTGACGGCAGTGCGGATCTTACGCTGCGTGTCATCAGCATCGTGAGGCTTATGCTTCCAGACGCTCTTATTCCCGCAACAACCGCACTCGGTTCAATATCGGAAGACTGCAGAACGTCCGCTTTCGCGTCGGGTGCAAACGTAATTATGGCCAACGTATCCCCTGTCTTTTCGCGCGAAAATTACGCTATTTACGACAACAAGGCAGACACCTCTTTTGAAGAACTCCGCCGCAATATTGCTTCGCTCGGTCTGGAACTTGAAATTTCGCGAGGCGACCATAAAGATTTTATACAATTAAATAATACGCGGAAGTGATTTTAACTTGAAAAAAACATACGTGCTGCTGCTTGCGGCAATACTGAACATATCGTTTGCACCGGCGCTCCATGCGGAAGCTTTTGAACTGCGCATACCCTGTGAAGAAGGCGCTAAAGTCGTCGCAGTACGAGACGGGCAGACACCGGTTGAACTTGGTGAGGTTATAAAAATACCGCACAGCACACGTTATCCGGCATACACAGCAAGCGCATGGGGCAAAGAAAGCGCTGTCTGCGCTTCCGCAGTCAACGCGCTCCATCTTCTTGTTTCGGTTGAAAAGGAAAAAGGCCGCACAATAAGCATAATACCGCAGGAAACAATAGCACCTGCCGCAAAAGCTGGGACATCTTTCATACTCTCAACAAAAGCTGGAACTGGCTGTTTCGGCGCATGGTCACCAAAGGTAGGTTCCGAAGCCGTGCTGAGAAACGGCAGCGGTACAGAGAGAAAACTCTCAAAAGATGAATTTATCAAAAAAGGCGAAACACTGGTCATAAAAGTGCAGGACACAACAATTCCTGTATATATAGAAATCGAAAACAAACCGGGCGGCAGAGTCATAAAATACGACGGCAAAAGCTGGACAACCATAGGCCGTGTA
>JAZUJX010000034.1:0-19738 GCA_045642965.1 Synergistaceae bacterium
CTCTGCCCCAGCCTTCAAAGGCTACTACATTGCCGCTCTGCTGAAGCGTATAGCCGCTGTCCGCGCAGGTAATGGTATTCTTCGTTATTCTTGCGTCCGACATCTGACTTGCAATGTAGCGTTTCCATATTAAATTGTAGACGCTGTACTGTTCGGGCGTAAGATATTCCTTTATCGAATCCGGCGTAATGGAAGCATCCGTGGCGCGTATGGCTTCATGCGCGTCCTGCGCGCGTTCGTCCGGCTGGTAAAGGTTGGCTTTGGCAGGAAGAAACGCCTTGCCGTAAGTTTTTTCTATGAAGCTTCTCGCTGCCGAAACCGCTTCCGGCGCAAGCCGGAGACTGTCCGTACGCATGTAGGTGATAAGACCCGTCGCGCCCCTGCCCGGAAGCTCAACACCTTCGTAGAGGCTCTGTGCTATGCGCATTGTTCTGCGCGGTCCAAAGCCGCACCTTGAAGAAACGTCCTGCTGAAGCGTTGAGGTTTTGTACGGAGCAGGCGCTTTACGCATACTTTCTTTCGTATCGAAGCTCTTTACGGTCAGCTGTCCCGCTTTGAGCGCCGCTTTAACCTTGTCTGCCTCCGCTTTGTTCGGAATTTTAACTTCCTTTCCCTGATATTTAACAACCTTGAGCTTGTACTTTCTGCTGTCCGCAGAGGCTTCAACTTCTATGTTCCAGTATTCTTCCTTCTGGAAATTTTCTATTTCTTCTTCTCTCTCGCATACTATCCTGAGAGCAACGGACTGAACGCGTCCGGCAGAAAGCCCTCGTTTGACTTTTCTCCAGAGCAGCGGGCTGAGCTCGTAGCCGACAAGACGGTCAAGCACGCGTCTTGCCTGCTGCGCGTTCACGAGGTCAAGATTTATGTTGTCCGGCGACGCTACTGCTTTTTCCGCACCGTTTTTGGTAATTTCATGCATTCTGATACGGCATTTTGACGCAGGGTCAATATCCAGCAGCGTTGCAAGGTGCCACGCTATGGCTTCGCCCTCGCGGTCAGGGTCGGAAGCAAGCAGCGTTTTTGACGCCTGTTTTGAGGCTTCTTTCAGAGTCTTTACCAAATCTCCCTTGCCGCGCACAAGCACGTAATCAGGTTCGAAATTATTTTCAACGTCTATCGCCATACGCGTTCTGGGAAGGTCCCTGACGTGTCCTACGCTCGCAAGAACCTCGTACTTGCTGCCGAGAATTTTGGATATCGTTTTTGCCTTTGCAGGAGACTCGACAATCACAAGAGTCTTTCCGCTGCAGTTCGGCACACCGCGCTTAACCGTGCTTTTGCCTGTACTTGTTTTTTTTGCGGGCGCTTTTTTTGCGGCAGTTTTTTTCACAGCAGTTTTTTTCACAGCTGTTTTCTTTGCTGTTTCCGCTTTTGCCGACGTCTTTTTAACAGCAGACTTATTCGTGCTGTCTGCGCTTTTTGCTTTTTTTTCAGCCATGCCTGTTACCTCTTGAATATAATATCTTGTTCTGTGCTGACGGCGAAATATTTAACTATCTAAATGATATCCTGTCAACAGTATTTTTTCAAATTATCTGTTCCGCGAAAGAACGTAGCGTCCGGGGGCTGACGTTTCTATCAGCCCGAAAGCCGCAAGCAGCGAGACAGTTTTAAGCGTTTCTCCGGCGGAAATGCCGGAAAGAACCGCGATATTGTCCACGGTCAGGTCATTTTCCTCCGCTATCGTTTTCAGTATTTTTTTCTGCGTCTCGTTTAATTCTGGAAACTGCGAAGCCGTCTCCTGCAAATTTTCAAAATCTATCTGCACAGCTTTTCTGCCGAAGAACGCGTCAAGACTTATCAGCGGGTACGCTCCGTCGAATATCAGTTTGTTCGTTCCTCCTGACGTGCTTTCCGTTATCCTTCCGGGCACCGCCCAGATTTCCCTGCCGAGTTCAAGCCCGAGACGGGCAGTGATAATGGCGCCGCTTTTTTCAGGCGCTTCGGCAACGACTATTCTTTTTGAAAGAGCAGCGACTATTCTGTTTCTCCTCGGGAAATGCCATGCTTCACCCTGCGTTCCGAGAGGAAATTCGGAAATTAACGCTCCTTTTTCTTTTATGCGTTCAAAAAGTTCTTTGTTGGAAAAAGGATATACAACGTCAACGCCCGTTCCCAAAACAGCAAAGGTCGTACCGTCCGCATTGCAGCAGCCTGAATGGGCCTGTCCGTCTATTCCGGCGGCGCCCCCGCTTATAACCTGCGTATTTTCGGACGCTGCTCTGTTTCCTACGTTGTAAGCCACCTGTTTGCCGTACGAGGTCGCGCGGCGCGTGCCTACAACCCCGACCGTTTTCCCTGAAACAGCAGTCGTACTGCCCTTAAAATAAAGAATCAGCGGTGCGTCTTTCAAATCACACAGGGCTTTCGGATAGCTGTCTGAACCGTATGCAATAAGCGTTGCTCCGGAGGCGGCGCATCTGTCGTATTCTTTTTCCGCCCATTTGTTTTTCTCCGCCTCAACGAGCCGTCCCGCGGCATTTGCGGTAAGGAGCGTTCCGGCGAAACGTTCAGTGTCTTTCCAGAGTGCTGAAGGTGCCGCTTCCGCCGCGCAGAATTTGTTCCACGCGCGCAGATCGGCGCCTATACTGTTTAAAAGCAGGAAAGCTTTTAGTTTTTCATCCATGAAAGCACCTCGCCCTCCCTGTAGCTGAGAGCTTCCGAAACGTGCTGAATTTCAATTCTCGGCGAAGCTTCTATGTCTGCAATAGTCCGCGCAACACGCAGAACTCTTGAAATGCCTCTGCCTGACAGCCTTACCCTGTTCACCGCGGCAAGCAGAAAATCTTTTACCTCAGGCTTTATGTTCGCGCTGCGGCGCAGAAGTCTTTCTGGAATTTCGGAATTGCACTGAAAGCCGAACTGTTCCCAGCGCTCAGCCTGAATTTTTCTCGCTGCTGTCACACGCTTGCGGACTTCCGCGCTTGTTTCGCCGCATTTTCCCTCAATAGCGACAAGCTCTTCCGGCGTAAGGCGCGGAACTGAAACATGAAGATCTATTCTGTCTAGAATAGGTCCTGAAAGCTTTCTGTTGTAACGGGCTATCGCCGACGGCGTGCAGGTGCAGTGCTCCACAGGGTCTCCAGCGTAACCGCACGGACACGGGTTGCAGGCGGCAACCATCAGCACTTTTGCAGGATAGACAACGCTTCCGGCGGCGCGGCTTACGGTCATGTAACCGTCTTCAAGAGGCTGGCGCAAGGCTTCAAGCACGTCGCGCGAAAATTCAGGAAATTCGTCAAAGAAAAGGACACCCCTTGACGCAAGGCTGATTTCACCGGGTCGCATATTTGCCCCGCCGCCGCAAATGGCAACGGCACTCGCCGTGTGGTGGACGGAACGGAACGGTCTCTGCCTCAGATTCTGCATTTGTATTCCGGCGGTGCTGTTCAGCTGCAGAACTTCCATCATTTCGCTGTTTGAAAGCGGCGGAAGAATGCCCTGCAGTGCCTTGGCAAGCATTGTTTTGCCAGAGCCCGGAGATCCTACAAAAAGTATGTTGTGATGACCGGCGGCGGCAATTTCAAGCGCGCGTTTTGCAACCGTCTGTCCTTTTATGTCTGAAAGATCGGGATCCGCGGGAGGCACGCTGTCAGCAGGCATTGTGCGTCCTATTCTGCCGAGCTCCGATTCCCCGCGCAAATGTCCGAGAAGCGATTTCAAATCGGGTACGGCATAGGCTGTAACCCCTTCAACGAGCCCGACTTCTTCCGCGTTGTCTGCCGGAACGTAAAGCACAAGATTTTTTTCTTTCGCAAGAAACGCGGCGGGGACAGCTCCCCTTACGGCGCGGAGACGCCCGTCAAGGGCAAGCTCGCCGAGGAAAAGCGACGGCTGTTTTACCTTTAGCCCCGCCTGAGAGCAGGCTATTCCGACAGCCATCGGAAGGTCGAGCAGAGCGCCTTCCTTGGGAATGTCCGCAGGCGCAAGATTAACCGCCACGCGCCCCTTGACCTTGATGCCCACGGAGCGAAGTGCGGCACGCACTCTTTCGCGGGCTTCCCTAACGGCAGTATCCGGAAGTCCCACAACGGAAATCATGAAAAGACCTCCGGTGGTCTCAACTTCAATTTCTACGGGAAACGCCTTTATACCCTGAAGTGTAACGCCTGCCACGGAATTCATTGTATCCCCTCCGTAATATCTTTTATATGCTCAATTTCCGCCTGACCGTCAGGATTGATTGTAACGGCAACCAAATCTATTCTCCAAAAGCCTTCGTAATTGTTTTCCGAAACCCATATTCTCGCCGCGCGGACAAGTTTTTTCAGCTTGTCGGGGCCGACTGTCCTGTCCGCCGGAAGAATTTTTCCCACGGAACGTGTGCGCACTTCGGCAAAAACTATATCTTCCCCGTCACGCGCAACAATGTCAATTTCGCCGAAACGCGAGCGCACATTTCTCGCAAGAAGCCTGTAACCGAGCGACGCAAGATATTTTGCCGCAAGATTTTCGCCTCGTACTCCCGTTTTCAGATGTTCGGGAGCGCTGTCGTCAATAGTGACGTCAACAGGCACGGACGAAAAAAATGAGAGGGCTTTTTCAAGCGTGCGTTCAAGACTCATTCTGCAGTACAACTCCCCTGAAAGACAGTCTGTGCACGGGAGACGGGCCAAGCTGTTTAAGAAGTTCTCTGTGCATGGCGGAGGGATAGCCCTTGTGCCCCGCAAAACCGTATTCGGGATATATTTTGTCAAACTCAAGCATAACCCTGTCGCGCAGTACCTTAGCCACAACGGAGGCCGCGGATATTGCCGGAACTTTGTCGTCGCCCTTGACAATGCATTTCTGTTCCGACATAAGTCCGGGAATTCTCCGGTTGCCGTCCACAAGCGTCAGGTCAGGCCACACGGGAAGCTGCTCTACCGAACGCCTCATGCACCACAGCGACGCGGCAAGTATGTTCGTTCTGTCAATTCTGTACGGAGTGGCAGCCTGGGCACGCCACACCACGCCTATGCGGCATATTGTTTCAAACAGCCTGTCGCGCGCCTTTTCCGTCATCTTTTTGGAATCTCTCAAGCCCTCGGCAATAAGAATATTTCTCTGTTCGCGGGTCAGAATAACGGCAGAGGCGACTACGGGACCTGCCAAAGGGCCCCTTCCAGCCTCATCGGTTCCGGCAATGACGGGATAATTCATTTAAGGCTCTCCCAAAGCGGTGCATCCCCCGGCTTTTCAAAGCTCATTCTGCCGAATTTTCCTGTCGCGAGAGCGTTGAGCATGGCTTTTCCGGCGGCTTCGCAGTCCACTTCCCCGCCGGCAACAAGCTTGCCGAGCCTGCGGCCTATTTTGTCAACTATTTCGCTGCCGTTTCCTTCCGCAGGAATTCCCCAAGCGCTTTCAACAGGCGCCCAGAGCCCGTGCGAAATCAAAAATTCGGCGCATTGTTTGGCATGTTCCGACATGCTGCCGATAACCTCTCCGCGCGAAGCTCCTATCCAGGAGATAATTCTCTGCGCCCCCGCGTCGCCGTGAGGGTCAAGAATACCCGGAGAATCAACAAGAAGAAATCCGTCGCCCTTAATCCAGGAAACGCCTTTGGTAACTCCCGGTATGCCGCCTACGGGAACGCTTCTGCGCCCTGCAAGCTGATTTATAAGCATTGATTTCCCGACGTTGGGAACACCGACGACCGCCAGACGCAGATCACGGTGCTGCGGTTTGAAAGCAAGAAGAGATTTTTTCAGCTGGGGAACTCCGCCCTTGCGAAGGTCAAGAGCCCACGCAAGAAGCCCCCGTTTTCGCAGCTCTGCCACCCAGAGACGGCTGATTTTTTCGTCGGCAAGATCCGCCTTTGATAAAACGACTGCGGTTTTTATGCTGCCGGCAAAAAGCCTGATAAGAGGCGATGAAGTAAGAGAAGGTGCGCGGGCGTCGCGCACCTCTATAATCAGGTCAAGATTTTTGGCAAGCGCTTCAAGCTGACGCCTGCCTTTTGCCATATGTCCGGGGAACCAGACTGTGCGGCCCATTTTATTTGGGTATGCCTATTCTGTTCAGCGGCCAGTAGCGCACTACTGCCGGACCTCTCAGATATTTGCGGGGAACGAAGCCCCAAAAACGGCTGTCCTGCGAATTAGACCTGTTGTCTCCAAGGCAGAAATAGCTCTTTTCCGGAACGGTAATCATAGGCATAGTGTAGTCATCCGTATTTTTAACGTAATCCTCGAACAGCTCTTTGCCGTTCACGTACACAACACCGCTGCGCATTTCAACTGTATCGCCCGGAAGCCCTATAATGCGTTTGACGTAATCTTTTCTGGTGTCCTGCGGATATTTGAAAACGACAATCTGTCCGCGCTTCGGGGAAACCTTTGGCAGGTAGTACCAGAATTTTGCAACCAGCACGCGGTCGCTGATTTCCAGCGTAGGAACCATTGACGTACTCGGAATCCAGAACGCCTGAATAACAAAGGTTCTCAGCACTAAGGCAAGCGCAAGCGCCCAAAGTACAGTTTCAAGAGTCTCGCGCCACCATGGTTTAGGCATAGGCATAACAGTTACCTCCTGTAAAATTGAATCACAATATTTCTTCTGTTGCCGAAATTTCTCCGGCGCGCACCGTAAGACCTTCCAGCGTCGGTTTAATTTCGTCCCCGCAGCGTACGAGCCTGACGCGGTTTATTCCGCCGGGATTGTGAATTTCGGCTGTTTCTCCGCCGCGCCCCGTGAGATACGCGGCTATTGAAATTGCGACACTGCCTGTTCCGCAGGAAAGTGTCAGCTCTTCAACGCCTCTTTCGTACGTAACGGCAGTATAACTGTTTTCGGCATCAGGGCGTTTTACCGCAAAATTTATATTTGCGCCCTGCGGAAAAAGTTCAAGGCAGCTGCGCATGCGCCGTCCTATGGCAAAATATTCTTTGTCGGGACGCACAGAGTTTTCAAACACGACAACATGCGGAACACCCACGATAAGATAGCTGTACGTCAGTTTCGCAATGTCGTCCTGATACGTTTTCTCCAAAACGGCGTCTTTGGCGCAGACAGGCGCGATATCGAGCGCAACCAGTTTTCCGTCCACCACGGCGTGCTGATCTCCGCCAAGCGTTTCAAAGGACATTTCAGCTCCTGCAATTTTTTCTTCAAAAGCGTAACGGGCAAGGCAGCGTGCTCCGTTGCCGCACATTTCTCCTTCCGAACCGTCGCGGTTGAAGAGACGCATTGTAAAGTCCAGACGCTTAGACGGCTCAACAACCAGAATGCCGTCAGCGCCTATTGCTTCTCTCCTGCGGCACAGTTGCAGTGCCATTTTGCTCATTTCTTCTGCGGAAAACTTCCGTTCCCTGTTGTCCAGCACAAGAAAATCGTTCCCGTTGCCGTTCATTTTGGTAAAGCGCAGCATGTGCGTTCATCTCCTGACGTTGCATTGTATTATTTTACACAAAAGCTGTTGTTTTGTAAAAAAATAAAACCGGCCTGTATCCGGTTTTACTGCTCGGCTATTTTAAGTTTTATAAACTCGCCGCTGAGGTTCCAGCTTTTCTCAAGCACCGGCTCAACCTCTCCCGGCTGTTTCCACGGTATCATGTTGGCCATGCCGAAAGCGTCGACAACCGCCACGTAGCGGGCGCCGTTTTCATTTATATACAGATAAACTCCTTCAGGTTGCTGCTGAGCCATTTTAACCTCCGGATTGCACTGCAGTAAATGGTGGGCGGTAATGGGTTCGAACCATCGACTTCCACCGTGTGAAGGTGACACTCTTCCGCTGAGTTAACCGCCCGAACACGAAACGTTGTTTATTATAATTCGCTTTGCCGTTTTCCGCAAGACGACAAAATAACAGATACGATTAAAGCTTTACAGCCGTTTCGTCCGCTTTTGCAAACCACTTTTTTACTTCTTCCGCCTCGTTCTCGTAGCCTTTGCGCCCAAGCAGTCCGTAGGTGTAACGTTTTCCCTGTTCGACTCCGGGCTGGTCAAACGGATTTATTCCCATAAGAAGCCCCGTAAACGCCGTAACGTACTCAAAGAAGAAAATCAGCCCGCCAAGCACAAACTCGTCCAGTCTGTCCAGCTCAAGCCATATTACGGGACGTCCCGATTTCATAAGAGAGGCCGCTGTTGATTTTGCCTCCAGCGAAAGCATATCTCCAAGTTCCGTGTTTTCAAAGAAATCAAGCCCCGCAAGCGCTCTGCTTTGCGGTTTCGGTATGAAAAGCTTTTCTGAGTTGTTTTTAAGGCTTATAACCGTTATAACCTTATCGTCAGGGCCTTCGGTATAAAGCTGAAGCTGTGAATGCTGGTCTATGGCACCTGAGACGCGTACAGGGGTCATTCCACTTCCATTCTTGCCGAGGCTCTCGCCCCAAAGCTGCGCAAACCATTCTGCAAAATGCACCATCCTGCTTGAATACGGCATCAAAACAGCCATATTTTTCCCGTTTTCTTCATGGTATCTGTGAAGCGCGGCGTACAGCCATGCCGGATTTTTCATGCTGCGTTCCGCAAGCAGTTTTTCACGCATATCTTTCGCGCCGGAAAGCAGTTTGTCAGTATCAATCCCGACGGCGTAAGCCCCCGCCAGTCCTACCGAGGAAAGCACCGAATAGCGCCCGCCGACGCTGTCAGGAACAACAAGCATTCTGCAGCCGGTCTCGTCCGCAAAAGCCTTGAGAAGCCCCTTCTCTTTATCCGTTATTACAAGCACGCTGTCCTGGTAATTTCCGTCTTTGCAGAATTTTGAACAGAGCCACAAAAACTGCGTCATGGTTTCTGCCGTCTGTCCTGATTTTGACACACAGACTATTGCCGTTTTTTTGTTTTTAACCCTGCTGTAAATCTCCAGAAGCTTTTGGGGCTCAGGATTGTCAGCGACATAGTATTCGGGAGACAGGTTTCCCTGTATAATGCCACAAAGAGCCTGATTAAGCATCAGGCTGCCCAAAGCGGAACCGCCTATTCCTATGTGTACGACGGCTTCAAAACCTTTAAGCCATTCTCCGGCAGATTTTATTTCGTCATCCTCTCCGTCGGGAAGCACAAGCCAGCCAAAGCCTGTTTTTTCTGCATTAGCAGCAGAAAGCTGCTCAGCCGCCGCCTCACACGCTGCGCCGTATTTATTTTCAAGCTCTGAAATATTTGAATTTCCGAAGGCTCCGCCGAACAGAAAACTGAAATCACCCATTGCGTTCACCGTCTTTCTGATGATGAAAAATCTGTCAAAACTCCGCCGCTATACTCAAACTATGCCTGTATTCCGGCTTTTTTCAGCAGTTCGTCAATTCCCGCCGTATCGTAGCCGACGACAAAATCATCGTTCAGCATGGTAACGGGAACCGCCATCTGGCGCGTTTTCTTTATCATTTCAACAGCTGCGCCCCTGTCGGAAGAAATATCGACCGTTTCAAACGATGCACCTTTGGACGTCAGGTATTCTTTAACCTTGTCGCACCACGGGCAGGTCGGAGTCGAATAAACTTTTACAGTCATTTTCTACATCTCTATTCCAAGAAATTTCTGCGCAATCCAGCCGATACAGAAAGAAAACACCGCTACGCCGAAGCTGATGCAGAGCATTTCAAGAAATTCCGGCCAAAACAGTTTTTTGTACACCGTCGAAACGTAAAACGTGAACGTCCAGATAATCAGCGCCGCCGTTCCGAGACACAGGGCAAGCGCAAGCAGCGGAGAGCTGCATACGAAATACGGAAGCAGAAGGAAAATGACAACGGCAAGGTAAGTTCCGCCTGTCACAACCGCCGCCTTCAGCGGATGCTGTTCGCCGGAGTCGTTCTTTTTGGAAAGATATTCCGAGGCAGCCATTGAAAAAGTAGCGGCACTTCCGGTGATAAAACCTGCCATTCCTATTGTCCGGCAGTTTCCGAGCGCGAAGGTGAAGCCGGCAAGGGCGCCCGTCAGTTCTACAAGAGCGTCATTCAGTCCGAGAACAATTGAGCCGGTATATTTAAGCCTTTCGTCGTCAATCATCGCAATAAGCGATTCTTCATGCTCCTCTTCGTCCTGACGGATTTTTGACGCCTCAGGAATTTCCTTTTCAATCTCGGCGTAAATCCACTGCGCGTTCTGTTCGCCCTTCTCCATAAGGTTCAGAACAAAAGTAACGCCGAAAAGCTTGGCTATAAATCTGAAATAGAGCACCTTTAATTTGTTCGGTTCGGGCTCCGTCTGCGTGTATTTGCTCCAGACGTATGCGTGTCCGCGCTCCGCTTCGGCAATTAACGCCATAACCTTTGCGTTTTCTCCCTTAAGTTTTTCCGCAAGCGCACTGTAAATATGATATTCGGTGATTTCGTTCACCTGCATTGCCCTGAGTACTGACATAACCTTATCGTTCATAGTCCTGCCTCCAAATCTTTAGCCCATTATAGCACAAACGACTTATGAGCATACAATCCGCAGTTTTGCGTATTTACCGTTTTACCGTGCGTTTTGCCAAACGTTTCCGGACAAAAAAATCGCCGGAAGAATCCGGCGATTTTTGTATATTGCAGATATTATTCTTCTTCTGCTTCTTTTTCTGCCTGTGCCTGTGCAATAACTTTCTTTGCAATGTCCTGCGGCACTTCTTCGTAGTGCGAGTATTCCATTGAGAAGCTTCCGCGTCCTGAGGTCATTGAGCGGAGAAGTATCGCGTAGCGGAACATTTCTGAAAGCGGGCACTGCGCTTTGACTATCTGGAGTTTGCCGGCGCTGTCGATACCCATTATGCGTCCGCGTCTGCTGTTAAAGTCGCCCATTACGTCGCCGAGGTAATCTTCGGGAACGACGACTTCAACGTCCATTACAGGTTCCATAAGAACTGCGTTCGCGGCTGCCATGCAGTTTTTGAAAGCGAGAGATGCTGCGATTTTGAACGCCATTTCTGACGAGTCAACTTCATGGTATGAACCGTCGTAGATTTCGCAGCTGAAGTCTGTTGCGGGGAAGCCTGCGAGGAAGCCGCGTTCTGCCGCTTCACGGAGTCCTTTTTCAGCGGCAGGGAGATAGTTCTTCGGAACAGCTCCGCCAACGATTTTGTCTATAAATTCGATGCCTGAGTTGGCTTCGCCAGGGATAAGTCTGAACCATACGTCACCGTACTGTCCGCGTCCGCCTGACTGTTTCTTGTGTTTACCCTGGGCTTCGGCGCGTTTCTTAATCGTTTCGCGGTAAGGAACACGCGGCGTCTTGGTGTCGAGTTCGACTTTGTAGCGTTCTTTGATTCTTGAAAGCATTATGTCAAGGTGCATATCGCCCATGCCTGAAAGTATTGAGTCGTGCGTTTCAGGGTTCTTTTCGTAGGAGAGCGTCGGGTCTTCCTTGAGCATTTTTGAAATTGCAGTTCCGAGTTTGTCTTCGTCAGCGCGGCTCTTTGCAAAAATTGCGACGCTGTAGACAGGTTTCGCAAATTTGATTGCAGGGAATTTGAGCTTTTCGCCTTTGGTTCCGAGGGTGTCACCGGCTGTCGTGCTTTCGAGTTTCGGAATTGCGATAACGTCGCCGAGGATTATTTCCTTAACTTCGGTGCTTTCTTTGCCTTTCATCATACGGAATGAGCCGGTGCGTTCTTCAACGTCCTGGTTGACGTTGTACACTGACTGGTCTGCCGTAAGTTTTCCTGAGAATACCTTAACGAATGAAAGTTTTCCAACGTACGGGTCAACCATGACTTTGAATACGAAGCCGAGGAATTTTCCGTTTTCGTCAGGTTCAATCGTTACAACTTCTTCACCGTTGAGAGCCGTTCTGTTGTGCATGTCAAGCGGTGACGGCATGTAATCGACTATTGCGTCCATAAGCTGTGTAACGCCGATGTTTGCCGTTGATGAACCCGGAATAATCGGGAATATTGTTCTGCTGCATACTGCTTTGCGGACAACCTGCTGGATTTCCTCATTGGTAAGCGTTTCACCGTCAAGATAACGCATCATAAGCTCGTCGTCAGCTTCAACGGCGCGTTCGATAAGAGCTTCTTTGGCAGCCTGTACGGCATCCGCCATATCTGCCGGAGTGTCGCTTTCCGTAAATTCCTTGCTTCCGTCGCCTTTGTAGGTATAGGCTTTGCCCGTAAGAACGTTGACTACGCCTTTGAAATTAAGCTCAGAGCCGATGGGGAGGAAAAGAGGAACAGCGCGGTCGCTGAGGTTTTCCTGAATGTCGGCTACGGTGTCGTCAAAGCTTGTATGTTCGCGGTCGATTTTGCTTACGTAGAAAATTGCCGGCGTACCAAAATCTTCCGCAAACTGCCATACTGCCTGCGTGTGGACTTCAACTCCGGATGCCGCGTTCACAAGAACAACTGAACCGTCCGCCGCACGCATGGAGCTGCGCTGTTCGCCGATGAAGTCTGCAAAACCCGGCGTGTCAAGAACGTAAAGGGTTTTGTTTTTGTAAGGAATTGTCGAAAGCGAGGTGTTGATTGAAATTCCGCGCTTCTGCTCTTCGCCGTCATAGTCGGAAACCGTGTTTTTGTCTTCGACTTTGCCCATGCGGGTGATAAGTCCGGCATTAAAGAGGAACGCTTCGTTCAGTGATGTTTTTCCTGCGCCTCCGTGTGAAATAAATGCCAATCCTCTGGTGTCTTCAGGCTTGCGTACTCCCATTTGTACCACTCCTCAGTTTTTGTATGGTAAAAATCAAAAATCCACAAACATAACGAGCCGAAACAGAAATACTTCTGTTCTGCACCTGCTATATAATACTATTTAAGCAGCCTGCAAGTCAAATATTTTGTTTCAGACAGTTATTTAAGCAGCTTTTCTATCAGCTGCGCAACCTCCGCAGGGTTTGCTGAACCACGTGTTTCGCGCATTACAAGCCCCTGGAGGAATTTCATCTTTCCGCCTTTTTTGTCTTCGCCGCTGCGTATCGTTTCGGCTACCTCAGGCTGTCCGTCAATAATTTTCCGCACTATCTGCTCAAGCGCGCCGCCCTCGACTCTTCCGACGGAAGCTCCGCTTGCCTTGATTGCTTCTTCAAGCGTGCAGCCCTTTTCAATCATAACCGCAAACACGTCTTTCGCCTGCGTGTTTGAAAGCTCTTTCGCGGCGACTTTGGCAATCAGTCTGCCTGTTTCCGCGGCGTCCACGCCGAATTCGCAGATGCAGATTCCCTTTTCGTTGAGAACACGGCTGATTTCAGTCATAAGCCAGTTTGCGGCTTTGTCCGCAGGTGCACCCTGCGCGACGCATTTTTCAAAATACTCAGCCATTTCAAGCTGTTCGGTAATTTTGACGCTGTCTTCAAAAGAAAGTCCGTACTGCTCTACGAAACGGTCGCGTTTGTCCCACGGCATTTCCGGCATGCTTTCGCGTATTTTCTGAACGTATTCCGGTTTGGCGTCGATAGGGGCAAGGTCCATTTCCAGATAATAACGGTAGTCTCTCGCGCTCTCCTTGTTGCGCATTGAGCGTGTTACGCCCGCAACGTCGTCCCAGAGCCTTGTTTCCATGTAAAGCGGTTCTCCGGTATCAAGAGCTCTGTTCTGACGCGCGATTTCGTAATCAAGCGCGCGTTCGATTGATTTAAGGGAGTTGACGTTTTTGATTTCAACACGTGTTCCGAGGCTTCCGTCAGGATTTGAAAGCGAAACGTTGACGTCAACGCGCAGCGAGCCGCTTTCCATTTCGCCGTCTGAAACCTTGAGGTAACGGGCGAGCTGGCGGATCTGCGTTATGTAGGCGATGGCTTCGGCGGCGGAGTTCATATCCGGCATCGAAACTATTTCCGAAAGAGGAATTCCTCCGCGGTTGTAGTCAACGAGCGAATAGGAAGCGCCGGAGAGACGTCCGTCACTTGTCGGGTGGACAAGTTTGCCTGCGTCTTCTTCAAGGTGCAGATGGTCAAGGCGGACACGTTTCTTTTTGCCGTCAACGACTATATCAAGATAGCCGCCGGTTGCGATTGCATGCTCGTACTGAGTGACCTGGTATGCCTTCGGAAGGTCAGCGTAGAAGTAATGTTTTCTGTGGAAACGCGTATTGTCGTTTATCGTGCAGTGCAGACCGAGTCCCATTTTGACTGCCAGTTCAACTGCGTGGTCGTTGATAATAGGCAGGGTTCCCGGAATTGCAAGGCATATCTGGCAGACGTTTGAGTTCGGCATTGCGCCGATATAGTCCGTTGAGCATTCGCAGAAAAGTTTTGTTTTCGTGTTAAGCTGAAGATGTATCTCCAGTCCTATTACAACCTGTCTTGCCATCTTCTAGCACACTCCTTCCATTGACGCGCATTCCGGCGCGCCGAAACCTTTTTCAATCTCAGAGGCTGCCGCAAGCAGGCTGTCGTCGCCGAAACGCGGACCTATGAGTTGTACGTAAGTCGGAAGGCCTTCCTGCGTAAAGCCTGTGTTTATTGACATTGAAGGAAGTCCTGCAAGGTTCGAGATTGACGAGAAAGCGTCGCCGAGATACACACGGAGAGGCTTGTCGTCAACGTAGCCCTGTTTGTACGGAAGCTGCGGATGAATCGGGCAGATGCACAGGTCGGCTTTTTTGAAAAGCTCAGTAAATTCGTCGGCTATCATCTGGCGGACTCTCGTTGCCGGAATGTAATAGTTGTCAAAATATCCGCGCGAAAGTATGCAGGTCCCTATAAGTATTCTGCGGCGCACTTCTTTGCCAAATCCGTTGTTGCGGCTTCTCTTGTACATATCTGTAAGGTTTTTGCCGTCTTCGTGATATCCGTAGCGCATTCCGTCAAAGCACGCCATTTTTGAGCTGGCGTCGCCGAGAGCAACCATATAGTAGCAGGCGACTGCGTGTTTTCTTGCGACGGGAAGGTCAATTTCAAAGACCTCGGCACCCTGCTCTTTGCAGTATGCAGCGGTTTTGTCTATCGCTTCAAGAAGCTCCGGTGCGACGTGCGATTTGTCATAGCCGGAAAGCACCGCAATTTTCTTGCCTTTAAGGCTTGCGCCTTCAAGTGCTTTCGTAAATGACGGTCTGTCGTATGCATCGCATGTGCTGTCATAATAATCCGCTTTTGCGAGAACGTTCATTACAAGGGCAAGGTCCTTCGTGTTTCTTGCTATGGGCCCCACCTGATCCAGCGACGAGACGTAGCCGACTATTCCGTAGCGGCTTATCTGTCCGTAGGAAGGCTTGAAGCCCTGCACGCCGCAGAAAGCGGCAGGCTGGCGGACTGAGCCGCCGGTATCGCTTCCAAGGGCTATCGGGCAGTAACCGGCGGCGACAGATGCCGCGCTTCCGCCTGAGCTTCCGCCCGGAACACGGGTAATGTCGCGGGGATTAAGCGTTGCACCGAAAATGGAGCTTTCGGTCGTGCTTCCCATGGCGAATTCGTCCATATTCGTTTTGCCGACAAGCACAGCTCCGGCTTCTTTCATAAGCTTTACCGCCGTTGAGTCGTAGTTCGAGACCCAGTTTTCAAGCATTTTGCTGCAGCAGGTCGTCTTTATGCCCTCTGCGCAGAAATTGTCTTTCGCAAGATAGGGAACGCCTGCAAGAAGCCCCGGATCTTCGCCGCGCGCCACTTTGGCGTCGACTTCGGCTGCTTCTTTGCGTGCCGTTTCTTCGCAGAGGGTTACAACCGCGTTGATTTTGCCGTCATATTTTTTGATGCGTTCGAGAGAGGCTTCAAGAACCTCCGCCGCTGTCCATTTTTTGCCGCGTACGCCTTCGGCGATTTCAGCGGCGCTGAGTTTGCAGAATTCCATTATTTGGCCTCCCCGCTGATGCCTGTGTCTTCTTCAAGCGAAATAATTTTCGGAACGCGGTAGAAATCTCCGTCGCGTATCGGCGACTCTGCGATAAATTCGTCGCGTTTCTCCCATTTTGAGGGAACGTCGGCACGGCGTTCAGGCGCTTTTTTTACGTCCCATTCGAACGGCTTTACGCTCTCGTGGTCAAGCTCCTGCATTTCGTCGCACATGCGCAGTACGGCGTTGACTCTGTCAAGCACCTCCTGATATTCCTCTTCCGGCAGACCGATGCGCGAAAGTCCTGTGACTTCGTGAAGCCGTTCTGCGTCCATAACCATTTTCTTTATCATTAAAACCACTCCTTACCAGGACGATTGGATTGCCTCAAAACTTATATTAACTCAGAACTCATTTAGTTTATTTATAAATTCCTGTTCGTCAAGTATTTTTATTCCAAGTTCTTTAGCTTTCAGATATTTGCTCCCGGGATTTTCGCCGACAACGACAAAATCCGTCTTTTTGCTGACGCTTCCGGCTGTCTCGCCGCCGAGCGCCTGAATCTTTGCGGAAGCCTCGCCGCGCGTCATCGACGCAAGCTCTCCGGTGAGAACAAATTTAAGCCCGTTCCACGGAAGCACCGTTTTGTCTGCGGCAGGCTCCGAAATTTCAAAAGTCAGCCCGTAATTTCTGAGCCGCTCTATCATTTCCCTGTTGTGCGGTTCCGAGAAAAACGCCGCCATGGACTGCGCTATTACGGGGCCTATGCCTTCCGTCGTTTCAAGCTCGCTTTCGTTTTCAAGCGACGCCTTCATAACCGCGTCGAGCGAGCGGAAGCGTTCCGCAATGTCATTCGCCGTTTTTTCGCCGACGTTTCTTATACCGAGAGCGTTTATCAAAGCACCGAGCGAGCGTTTTTTCGAATTTTCTATTGCCTCTGCAAGATTTTGCGCCGATTTTGCGCCCATTCTCTCAAGCATTCCTATTTCAAGCACGGAAAGTGCGTACAAGTCCGCGACGTTCTGTATCATTCCGCTGTCAACGAGCTGTGATACAAGTTTTTCGCCGAGTCCGCGTATGTCCATAGCCTGCCGTGAGCCGAAATGTTCTATTCTTTCCTTAACCTGTGCAGGGCAGGAACCGTTTGTGCATTTTACCGCGGCTTCACCGTCTATTCTCAGAGCCTTTGCGCCGCATACAGGACAGACGTCCGGTATTCTGAAAGGAAGCGCGTTTACGGGACGTTTTGAAAATTCCACCCGCACTACCTCGGGAATAATTTCCCCCGCCTTGTGCACCCAGATACTGTCGCCTATGCGCACGTCTTTTCTGTCAAGCTCGTCCTGATTGTGGAGGCTCGCTCTCTGAACAATGGTTCCCGCAAGCCTTACAGGCTCAAAAACTGCCGTTGGCGTTAAAGTCCCCGTTCTTCCGACCGTTACCTCTATGTCAAGCACTTTCGCAAGCTTTTCTTCCGGCGGGAATTTGAAAGCTATCGCCCAGCGCGGCGCGTGGCTCGTTTCGCCGAGTTCTTCTCTCAGCCGCAGTTCGTTGAGCTTTACGACAACGCCGTCTGTGTCTATGCGGTGCGAAAATCTTTTTTCCGTCCAGCCGTCAAGATATTCATTTATTTCAGCAAGACTTCCGCAGAGCTTTTCAGACTCCTGAACGGGAAGCCCCCATGCCCGCAGTTTGTCAAGCATTCCCTGCTGAGTGGTCACGCCGTAACGCTCCGGCGCAACAATCTGATAAAGGTAAATGCTCAGCCTGCGGCGCGCGGTTACGGAAGGGTCAAGCTGTCTGAGGCTGCCTGCCGCAGCGTTTCTGGGATTTGCAAAAAGCGTTTCGTCCCTTTCCTCGCGCTCCGCGTTCAGCAGCGCAAAATCTTCCTTGTCCATGCACACTTCGCCGCGAACCTCTACGATGCCTGGAATTTTCTCGGCAAGCTCAAGAGGAAGCGTCTTTATCGTTTTCAAATTTTCGGTAACGTCTTCGCCGACGCGTCCGTTTCCGCGCGTGGAACCGCTTTTGAAAACGCCGTCCTCGTATATCAGCGAAGCCGAAAGCCCGTCTATCTTAGGCTCGCACAGCACCTTGATATTCTGTCTTTCAAACGAAGCCGCAAGTTTTTCGTAAAATTTCTGCAGTTCATCACGGTCAAGCGCATTGTCGAGACTCATCATCGGGACAGCGTGCTCAACCTTTCCGAAGCCTTCCTTTGCCGCCCCGCCTACGCGCTGCGTCGGCGATGCGGCGGAAACAAGCTCCGGATGTTCTTTTTCGAGCAGTTCAAGTTCTTTTGCAAGCCTGTCGTATTCATAGTCGCTGATTTCCGGGGCGTCCTGCTCGTAATAAAGCCTTGCGTGGCGGTCAAGCTCCGCGCGCAGCTGTTCAGCCCTTTTTCTGAAATCAGCGGTTTCAGTCATAAACTATTCCTTCGGCCTCATGGTCGGGAAGATAATGATGTCGCGGATTGACTCCGCATTCGTCAGAAGCATGCAGATGCGGTCAATTCCCATTCCCATTCCGCCCGTAGGGGGCATTCCGTATTCGAGCGCGTTGATAAAATCTTCGTCGAACGGGTGCGACTCATCGTCGCCCGCCGCGCGTTTGCGCTGCTGGTCTTCAAAGCGTTTTCTCTGGTCGAGAGGGTCATTCAGCTCGCTGAACGCGTTTGCGATTTCCCAGCCGTTGATGTAAAGCTCGAAGCGCTCCGTCATGTCGGGGTTGTCCGGGCAGCGTTTCGCAAGCGGCGAAACGGCAGTCGGGAACATAGTTACAAAGGTCGGCTGTATAAGCTTGTCTTCAACGTATTCGTCAAAGAACTTCGGGAGAATTTCCCAGCGTGTGTCGGTATCCAGAATTTCAATGTTTCTCGCCTTTGCTTCTTTTCTCGCGTCTTCGTCGGAAATCGTTTCAAAGTCAATTCCTGAATATTCCTTAACAAGTTCGCTCATCGTCGCGCGGCGGAAAGGCGGCGTAAGATCAATTTCTTTGTCCCTGTACATAACCTTTCTTCCGCCGAGTTCGTCGGCGGCGGCAACTATAAGCTGCTCCGTAAGATCCATCATTCCTTCGTAATTGCTGTACGGCCAATAGACTTCAAGCGACGTAAATTCGGGATTGTGGCGCTGATCCATGCCCTCATTTCTGAACTGGCGGCCTATTTCGTACACACGTCCGAGCATACCGACGACAAGGCGTTTGAGGTGAAGCTCCGTCGCAATGCGCAGATACATGTCAATGTCAAGCGTGTTGTGGTGCGTGATAAACGGACGGGCGTTGGCGCCTCCGGCTATCGGGGAAAGAATCGGCGTTTCGACTTCAAGCGTGCCGTTCTCGTCAAGCACCCTGCGGAAGGTGCGTATAATCTGAGTGCGTTTGCGGAAAACGTCGCGAACCTCCTGATTTGCGATAAGGTCAACGTAACGCTGCCTGTAACGCGTTTCCATGTCGGTAAGTCCGTGCCATTTTTCAGGCATAGGACGCAGGGCTTTTGAAAGCAGCGAAAACTCTTTGACGGCAAGCGTAAGTTCACCGCGCATGGTACGGAACGGTGTGCCTACTATGCCGATAAAATCTCCGGCGTCAACCCATTTTTTGAAGAACGTGTAGCGTTCTTCGCCGAGCACGTCAAACTGGAAGCAGAGCTGAATTTTTTCATCTCCGTCCTCAAAACCGGCGAAAGCCGTTTTGCCGTGGCGGCGAAGGATCATAAGGCGTCCGGCTGTGCTGATGTTTGCGTCTTCTGCCCATTCGTTTTCCTTCAGGTAATCAAATTTTTCGCGGACGTACGCGAGATTGTGTTCGACGTTCCAGCTTGTCTGCTTGAACGGGTCATAATTTTCCTCCTCGCGGAGACGGAACAGCTTGTCCTTGCGCTGTTTGAAAACTTCTTCTTCCGAAACCTGATTCTGCTGATTTTGCTGCACGTTTTTCTCGTCTGCCATAAAAAACACCCCGTAAATTTATTTTTGAAAATCTATAAAATTCTTTTTATTCCGCCGAAACGTCAGCGGTTTCTTTCCAGTTCAGTATAACCTCTTTCATTTCAGGCCAGCTGCGCAGAAACGCAACCCGGCGTCTCAATTCCGCGGCGCCGCAAAGTCCCCTGAAAACCGCACCCGT
>JAZUJX010000035.1:0-3863 GCA_045642965.1 Synergistaceae bacterium
CTCTCCGCCCCAGGCTTCTTCTGCTTGACGAGCCTGCCGCCGGTATGAACCCTGAAGAGGTTGTCGAACTCAATGAGCTGATAAGCGGCATTCACAGGGATTTCAAGCTGACGATACTGCTCATAGAGCACCACATGGACGTTGTAATGAATATATGTTCGCACGTTGTCTGCATCAATTTTGGCGCTAAAATTGCCGACGGCACCGCACAGGAAGTGCAGAACAATCCCGAAGTTCTTGCGGCATATCTCGGAGAGGAGGAATAAGCATGGAGCCTGTCCTTTCCGTCAGAAATTTAAGCGTGCGCTACGGTGCCATTCAGGCGCTGAGAGGAATTGACCTTGACGTCTTCCGCGGTGAAATAGTAGCTGTTATCGGTGCAAACGGCGCCGGCAAAACAACAATGATGAACGCGGTTATGGGCGACATTCCGCGTGCCGGCGGAGAAATTTTGCTCAACGGCAAGCCTCTGCCTGACAAAAGCTTCCGCGTCGCATGCGAAAAAATAAGCATATCTCCGGAAGGCAGAAGAGTGTTTGCGCCGCTTACCGTCTATGAAAACCTGCAAATGGGCGCGTTCCCTCTCAAAGACAAAAAAGAAATCGCGGCACAGCTGAAAGAAATATACAGACTGTTCCCGCGCCTTGAAGAAAGGAAAAAACAGTATGCCGGCACGCTTTCCGGCGGCGAACAGCAAATGCTTGCAATCGGCAGGGCTCTTATGCAGAAGCCCGAAGTGCTTCTGCTTGACGAGCCGTCGCTCGGGCTTGCGCCGATAATTATCAGCGAAATTTTCAAAGAATTAAAAATTATCAACAAAGAACTCGGCACGACAATACTTATCGTAGAACAGAACGCGAAAAAAGCGCTGCAGCTTTCAGACAGGGCATACGTTCTGCAGACGGGAAAAGTTGTTATGGAAGGTAAATCAGCCGACCTGCTGAACAATCAGGAAATTCAGGCTGCATACCTCGGCGTAAAATAAACGGGAAACGTCAGGCAGCCGTGAATAAAAAATCACCTTAGTCATAATACTTACGCTGCAGGGTTGTACTGTGTTTTTGCGGCAGTGTTATAATATGCTGACGCGATACTGTACACGGAATCTAAACCCGGACGGAGGAGACTGGAATGAACAGGAAATTCATAGTATTAGTTGCAATACTTTTGGCAGCCGCTGGGCTGTACTGTGCTTTCGGATACTGCGGCAAAACAGCTGCGCCGAAGATTGAAAAAATAGTTGTCGGACTTGACGACAGCTTCCCGCCGATGGGTTTCAAAAACGAGCAGAACGAAATTGTCGGCTTTGATATTGATATCGCAAAAGAAGTGGCAAAACGCCTGTCCGTTCCCGTCGAGTTCAAGGCAATTGACTGGTCGAGCAAGGAAGCGGAATTGTCCAGCGGACGCATAGACTGTATCTGGAATGGGCTTGACATTACGCCTGAGCGCGAAAAGAACATGCTTTTCAGCGACCCTTATATGAACAACAGGCAGCTGCTGTTTGTCAGAATTGACTCATCTGTCAAAGATTTTGCTGACCTTGCCGGAAAGACCGTCGGACTTCAGAACGCCAGCACCGCAGACGACAACATGGAAAAACAGCCTGAATTCAAAAAGACTGTTACCGTCAAAAAATATACGGACTACATTGAGGCCTTTATAGACCTTGAAAACGGACGGCTTGACGGAGTTTTCGCAGATGAAATAGTCGGACGCTACTACATGAGCAAACGCCCGGGCAAATTTGTCTGCATAGACAAAGCCTTCGGACCTTTGGCACAGTTCGGCATAGCCTTCCGTAAGGGCAATGAAGCACTCCGCAATCTTATGCAGAGCAAAATTGACGAAGTCACGGCAGACGGAACCGGAGCGAAAATAAGCGAAAAGTGGTTCGGTGCTGACCTTCTGATTAAGAAATAGCACCTCGCATTTTACACCCCGCGCCTCGGAGAAGCAAAAGCGGACAGCGGCAGTACAGACCAACGACTGACAACGTACGGCATATTTCATAACAATACGGGTGTTTAACGAATGGAACAGATAATCAGAATGTGCATTCCGATGCTTAACGGCACGAAAATAACGCTGACGGTATTTTTCGCCACGCTAGTTTTTGCCCTGCCGCTCGGCTTTGCGCTTGCGCTCGGACGTATATCCAAGATAAAAGCTGTTTCAAAAACAATAGAAATATACAGCTGGATAATGCGCGGTACTCCGCTTATGCTCCAGCTCTTCTTTTTTTACTTTGTGCTGCCGTATTTCGGCATATTGCTTCCGGGACTTGCGGCGGCGCAGCTTGCCTTTGTCCTCAACTACGCGGCGTATTTCTCGGAAATTTTCCGCGCCGGAATACAATCGATACCGAAAGGGCAGTACGAAGCTGCGAAAGCCTTCGGTTTCACAAACGGGCAGATGCTGCGGCGCATAATACTCCCTCAGATGATAAAGCGCGTACTCCCTCCGGTTTGCAACGAAACCATAACGCTCGTAAAAGACACCTCACTCGTGTACGTGCTTGCGATGAATGACCTTCTCCGCGAGGCAAGAACCATAGTGCAGCGCGAATTTACAATGATGCCGTTCCTGCTTGCCGCAATTTTCTACCTTGTGATGACTTTTGTCGTCAACAAAGTATTTGCGCGGCTTGAAGCACACTACGCGCGCTACAGCGAGTAGCGGGGAGTGAAACAATGGAAAGCATGACAAAAACAAACACTGAAATTAAAGAAATCATCAGAATTGAAAAACTCCGCAAAAGCTTCGGCAAAGTGCGAGTATTTGATGACGTAAGCCTGACAGTTGAGCAGGGGGAAACGGTATCGCTCATAGGTCCTTCTGGCAGCGGCAAATCAACCCTGCTGCGCTGCATAAACAGGCTTGAAACAGTGGACGGAGGTTCAATCCGTATAGCGGACGAGTGGTTTGTGCGTGGCGGGAAATACGTGCCCGACGACAAAGCGAGAATGATCTGCTCCAAGACGGCGATGTGCTTCCAGCAGTTTAACCTTTTCCCGCACATGACCGTAATGGAAAACCTTACGGAAGCCCCTGTCACGGTGCAGGGAAGAAACCTTGAAGAAGTGATGCCCGAAGCAAGGGAAGTGCTGAAAAGAGTGGGACTTGAAGCAAAAGCAGACTGCTATCCGTACGAGCTGTCCGGCGGGCAGCAGCAGCGCGTCGCGATAGCGAGAGCGCTTGCCGTGCGGCCTGAAATAATACTGTTTGACGAACCGACGTCTGCACTTGACCCTGAGCTCACGCAGGAAGTGCTTCAGGTAATGAAAGATCTTGCCGAAGAAAAAATGACAATGCTCGTAGCAACGCACGAAATGAGTTTTGCCCGCGACGTTGCCGGAAAAGTAATTTTCCTTGCAGACGGCGGAATCATGGAACAGGGAAAACCTGAAAAAATCTTCGGCGCGCCGGAAACCGGACGGCTTAAACATTTCCTGAGTGCAGCAGAAGGATAAAAAACAATTGTTGTGAAATCTTTATTGCAAAATTTATTGTGCTGTATACTCCGGCCGGCTTGAAAATTTTTCAGGCCGGTTTAATTTTTGCGTATTTTCGGGCTTTTTTGGAAAAAATAAAAAAGTACTTGCATTAGTTATTTTTATAGTGTAAAATGACTCACGCAATAGTGGGATCCGGCACACCGGGTCTCTTTTGGGTTGCAGAACGTTTATGCCCGTACGGGTAAGTTTACGAGGCGCTGCCTCAGGGAGGAAACAGGAAATGGCAAAAGAGAAATTTGAAAGAACCAAGCCCCATCTTAACATAGGAACCATCGGTCACATAGACCACGGTAAGACGACCCTGACGGCGGCAATCACGAAGACGCTTGCCCGCCACAACGGAGC
>JAZUJX010000036.1:0-18547 GCA_045642965.1 Synergistaceae bacterium
ACAATACCAAGAACCTGATAACATTCAGCAACTGTCTGTACAATAACACGCAGCGCAAGCAAATCATACAGCTGATCCATCGCTATATTTTTACGCTGCATTTTTTCGTATATGCTGTAAAAATGTTTTGGTCTGCCTTTAAGAGTTGCAGGAACTTTTTCTTTTTTCAATTTCTCTGAAAGTACGTCAAGCGCATTTGAAATAATCTGCTCCCGTTCAGGCAGTTTTTTGCGCACTCTCTGCTTTATTTCCTCGAACATTTCAGGGTCAAGTACTTTGAACGACAAATCTTCCAACTCGCGTTTAATCTGGTAGATTCCGAGTCTGTGCGCAAGAGGCGCATATATTTCAAGAGTTTCTTTGGCTATTGCAAGTTGCTTTTCACGCCTGTGAGCTGAAATTGTACGCATATTATGGAGTCTGTCAGCAAATTTGATAAGAACAACGCGTATGTCTTTTGCCATAACGACAAACATCTTGCGGAGGTTTTCCGACTGATAATCTTCGGCAGATTTAAACGGAAGTTTCCCCAATTTCGTTACCCCGTCAACAAGAGTAAGCACGCTCTCGCCAAAACGGGCAGCCACATCATCTGCCTCAACCGGAGTGTCTTCAAGGACGTCATGCAAAAGAGCCGCGATTATGGCGTCGCAGTCTATTTCCATTGCAGAAAGGATAAGGGCTACCGTAACAGGATGGAGCATATACGGGTCACCGCTGTAACGCATCTGTTTTCCGTGCGAGTTTGCGGCAAATACAAATGCTTCTCCCGTCTTTTTCATTTCGTCAGCACTGAAATATTCTGTCAGTTTATCCCAGAGTGCGATCCATCGCTTATGAAAAATATCTGAGTCTCTTTGATACTCAGGAATACTCAGCCAATATTTTTTCCTGAATTGTTTGCTTTCTTCTTCACTGGAAAAAGCACGAGAAAGTTTTGCGGGTTTGTCACCCATGGTAGTTATTGTATTATCTGTTCCGGCAACCGGTATATCTTTTTCCATATCAGGAATCCACTATTTTTTCAAGTATCAGCTGTAAAGAAGTCACGTTTCTCCAGGTATCAAGCCTTGGTTTGTAAATCCAGCCTTCAAACGGTTTACGATTATTCATCAGTGCCGTCACAGCATTAAAAGCAAGCATAGTAGCCCCATTCAGCTCTATTTTAAGATGTCTGCCATTTCTTCCAAGCGGCTGAAGCACCATATATCCATCATACGGTGCGTAAAGCAGCGGAGCAGGATTATCCATACCGAACGGACCAAGCGCCAAAGCATCGTTCCACACTTCTCTGTTAAGCAGTTCAGGTTTCCAGTACAGGATATCCTCTTTTTCCTCAACAACCGTAACGTTTGAAAGCATTTCTTCAAGTTCGTCCCTGACTTCCTGCCACTGATCCTGTAAAACACTGAAACCGGCAGCAAGTCTGTGTCCGCCCCACGTATTAAGTTTGTCGCCCAATTTTGCAAGCACGGCAACGGCATCGCCACCTGCCGGCATACGCAGCGTCCCGCGCATGACATCACCAACTTCGGCAACAAGCGCTATAGGCTTGTTTTTCTCGCTGCACACGCGACTTGCAACGCTGCTCAAGACTCCTGCAGACCAGGTGCTGTCCGATAAAACATAATTATATCCGCTGTCTTCATTCAGCGATATCTGTTCAAGAACCCCCATTGAAAGCTCCCTGCGCTGTCTGTTTAATGTAATTATTTTGTCAACTTTTTGCGCAAGTTCTTTTGTCGGAAAGAAAATGTCAACTGCTATATCCGCAAGCTCCAGTCTTCCGGCAGCATTAAGACATGGAATAATTTTCATAGCCAAATCTTCCGTACTTACCATATCCGGATTAACCATTAATTTTTCCATAAGCATTGCAAGACCCGGACGCGGTGCAATACGCATCTGTTCAAGACCGTTGCGCACTAAAATACGATTGAGAGGCGACGCAAGAGATACGCAGTCAGCGACTGTTGCCAATGCAACAAGATCAAGCATCGTATACAATTTATCCTTGGGAATAAGTTCATTCTGCCATGCCCAGCACCATATTACTCCTGCGGCACAAAGCTTTCGCGCCGTGGCATCACCGAGCAGATGCGGGTTAACCATAGTCTCGCAGCGGGCAATTCCGTTCTCGGCAAGGTGATGATCCAGCACTACTACTGGAATACCTGCGGAGCGTATAAGATTTATTTCCTCTATATTCTGCGTTCCGCAATCAACTATAATAAGCAGATCACATTTGCGTTCCGCAATCGTTTTGGCAATGCTCATATGCAAACCGTAACCCTGCTTAAAGCGATGCGGAATAAAATAACGGACACGTGCGCGCTTACTGAGAACCATGGACATCGCAATAGTTGTGGCGGCTATTCCGTCCACATCATAGTCCCCGTACACAATTACGTTGGAATTTTCGTTAAGATTACGAAAAATATCGGCAGCCACACCGTTGGTAGCCCCCAACTGCATTTCGCTGAGAAGATATTCCATATCAGGTTTAAGCCACATGTCAACAACTGAACGGAACGTATTAAGCGTAACTCCTCGCATTTCAAGCAGCGCAGCCTGAAACAGCGAGCAGCCGAAACGTTCGGCAACTTCCTGAGTATAACCGCCGGGTCGGTGTATGTTAAAGAGTTCTCCGGAACAGCGACATACCATTGTTCTTACTCTTTCTCCGAACCAAAGTGGCTGTTTTCGGACAAATTACTGCCAGCCGTTTCAGCCGTGTCTGTATTCTCAAATGCAGATTGTATAGAATCCGCACTATTTGACGGAACATTAGACACAGCAGCAACGATATTCTTCTTTTTCTCTTCAATTGCATACAATTTGTCGTTCAATTCTTTAATCTGCCGTTTGTATTTGTTTCTTGTTTCCAATTGTGCCAACAGAGAAAGCAGCCACATAAGAATTACTCCTGCACAGAAAAGGACGACCTCCCAAACCCCTTGTGGAAAATTCCATTCAGAAAAAAGAAACCGTACCTTGACAATATCAAGATTCTGAAAAGAATAAAGGGCGGACACAGACATAGTAATTACGATAGCAAGCATCGTGCATTTCATATCTACCAACTCCGCTTATTTTTTTATCGCTTATATAATACAACAAAAACCGCTAAATACCAAACAATAAAAAAGCGGGAAGGAATATTCCTTCCCGCTTTTTGTTTTTTAATAATATTAAATGCAATTAGGCTTTCGGAGAGTGCGTGTACCATTCAGCAACAATGCCGCCGGCAACATAAATTGAGCTGTACGTTCCGAAAACAATACCAATAAGGAAAGCAAAGGCGAAGTTTGCTATAACTTCCCCGCCGAACAAAAGCATAGCGATTACGGGAAGCAGAGTTGTAAGCGCCGTGTTGATTGTTCTCGTGAGTGTTTCGTTGATTGACGTATTGATAACGTCAATAACACCTTTGCTGCGGACATCTTTCCAGTTTTCACGGATACGGTCCATAACAACTATAGTGTCATTCAGAGAATAACCGACTATCGTCAGAACCGCCGCTATAAATGTTACCGAAATTTCCCTGCCGGTAAGGCTGTAGATGCCAAGCATAATCGTTGTGTCATGGAACAGTGCCAAAACAGCTGCCACGCCAAAACGGAAACGGAAACGGAACGCCATGTAAATAAGTATTCCAAGAAGCGCGAGTGCAAGGGCTATAAGCGCCTGACGGCGAAGCTCTCCACCGACGACAGGCCCGACCTTGTCTATTTGAAGAATTTCAGTCCCATTGAAATCTGCTTTCAACTGATCTGTAACCTGCTGGCGAACGCTTTCGTCAGGCGCCTGAAGACGGATAAGGAAATTGCCGTTGTCATATTTCTGTATTGTAGCCTGTCCCTGATTCACTTTGTCAAGGCATGCACGAACATCCGCGACTTCTGCATTCTGAGCAAATTTGACCTGAAATACGAGACCACCGGTGAAATCTACGCTGAGGTTAAGACCTTTGGTAAAGAGCATGCCAAAAGAGAGAATTATGAAGACTATACTGATTGCAATCCAAAGTCTTCTGTATTTCATAAACGGGAAATTGAATTTAACGTTGTCAAACATGGTATCTGCCTCCTCCTACTTCTTCTGTCCGCTGTCACGGGCTGAAAGCATAACACCGAGTATCGAACGTGTGACGACTACGTTGCAGAAAACCGCCGCAATCGTACCGATGCTGAGTGTAACGGCAAAGCCTCTTATCGGACCTGTTCCACAATAGAACAGAATTGCCGCTGCGAGCAACGTTGTGATATTGGAGTCAAGAATAACAACAAGAGCTTTTTTGAAACCAGCCTCAAGAGCCGCAAGATGCGTTTTGCCCATGCGTGCCTCTTCTTTCATTCTTTCATAAATAAGGACGTTTCCGTCAACTGCCATGCCTATCGTCAGGATAAGACCTCCGATGCCTGGCAGTGTAAGCGTTGAACGAAGCACTATAAGGCACGCCAAAACTATGAGCATTGCAACGCAAAGAGCTATGTCAGCGGCTATGCCGAGCATTCCGTAATAGACAAGCATGAAAATTACGACAAGACCAAGACCTATAAGACCTGATTTTATTCCCTTAGCGATTGAGTCGGCGCCAAGTGTAGGACCTACAGAACGGTTTTCAAGAACCTCTACGTTCACAGGAAGCGCACCTGCGCGGAGCATAATTGCAAGCCTGTTGGCTTCTTCCGTCGTAAATTTACCGGTAATCTGCGCATTGCCGCCGGAAATTCTCTGCTGGACGACAGGGGCAGAAATAACCATATCGTCAAGCACTATGGCAATCTGTTTGCCCACGTTCATCGCCGTTGCAGAGTCAAACAGCTGTGCGCCTTCAGCATTGAATGAAATTGAGACCGCTGCTTTGCCGAACTGGTCAAAAGTCGTTTCCGCTTTGGTAAGCTGTTTTCCGCCGACATAAAGTTTGCCGAGCAGATAGCCGTTGCCTTCTTCGCCGTTAACAACCTTTACTTCTCCGGCATCCGGAACCTGCGCTTTCAGCTTTTCAACATATTCAGCCGCATTTCTCTTGGCTTCTTCATACATGCTTACTGCGCTGTTGTAACTTTCTTCCGTCTCGTAATTCTTGCGATCCGGTTTTGCAGGAACTGAAGGTGATGCGCCAAGTACCTGTCTGAACACAAGAACAGCGGTACGACCGATAAGGTCAAGTGCTGCCTGAGGATCGTCAATACCCGGAAGGTCCAGCGCAACGCGGTCTGTACCCTGCTTCTGAATAATCGGTTCCGCAACTCCGTACTGGTCAACACGGCTGCGGAGAACAGCAATGAGCCTTTCGATGCTGTCAGCGTTAATCGGGTTTGCCGCCGTGCCCTTTGCCTGCAAAACAATATGGGCTCCGCCTCTGAGATCAAGTCCCAGCTTAATCTTGTCCTTAATCGGGAACACGATAACGGCTGAGACAGCGATTACGGCGACAACCAGTGCCAGCCGCCATTTGTCTTTCTTTACCATACTTATGCCTCCTGACAAATTAACGAAGCGGATATAGAAACATCTCCGCTCCGTACCTTACCTGAATATTTTATTCTGCCGTTTTTTCGGCTTCGGGAGCTTCAGCTGTTCCGGCATTTTCAACTGTTTCTGCCGGCTGTGCTTCGTCTTCCGCTTTTGCTTTTTTGACGCGTTTCATTTTTTTCGGACGCGCAGCAGCTTCGCCTGCTTCTTTTTTCATCGCGACCGAGCTTTTAAGAATACGAACCTTAACAGACTGTCCGGCAGCCTCATCACCCATATCAATGATATAGCTGTCTTCAAGCACTTCGCAAACCTTGCCGTAAAAACCTCCTGCAGTTACGATTATTGAACCTCTAGTGATACTTGCAATCATATCCGTGTGCGCTTTTTCGCGTTTTTTCTGCGGACGAATAATAAGGAAATAGAAAATGGCAATAAAAATCGCAAACGGTAAAACCATTCCCATGATGCCCTGCTGACCCATTATAAAATCCCCTTTCATCTATAATACCAACTGTCAGTAGTACAATTGATACCGAACTGAAAAATTGACAGGACAAATTTTAGCATAAATCAGAATTATATGCTACTCTTTCGCAAAAATAACTAAACTTATCAGTTTGCGTTGTCCTTAAGAAAGAAAAACATTTTTTCCATAGCCGCAAATATATCTACCCTGTGAAACAGAATTCCTTTAGGTACGGATACTGCCGACGACGCAAAAGACAGAACTCCCCTGAGCGTTTCCGAAGCACACGCTATATCCACGCAGCTCTGTGCAGCGCTCTCAGGAACTGCAAGGATAAGAATCTCTATTTTTTTTTCGCGCATTATTTCAGGCATACGATCATCTGAATAACACGGGATTCCGTAGTAGTCAGTTCCTATTTTGTTCGGATCAACGTCAAAAGCTGCCTCAACAGAAAATTTGTCACTGTAAAAATCAGAATGTCCTATCAGAGCCGTGCCCAAATGTCCTACCCCTGCGAGAGCCACTTTCCATACGTGCGGTGTTCCAAGGATGTTATCTATATACTCACACAGCTTGCGCGCTTCGTAACCCACACCGCGGCGTCCAAATTCCCCGAAATAGGACAGGTCTTTACGAACCTGGCTGTCCTTAATATCGAGAGCAGCAGCAATCTGACGGGAAGAGACAAACCTCTGCCCATCTTTTATCATCTGCGACACCACCCTGTGATAATGCACCAAACGCTCTATTGTCGATTCGCCGATTTTCATGTTACGCCCCATTACCACGGACGCTCTTCAGGATCTGCCCTGCGTTCGGAAACAAGCTCGTAAGCGGCAGTACGTCTGCGCAGCTGTTGTTCGTCAGCGCAAAGCACCCGCGCTTCAATAATTCTGCGTGCATAAGCAATCTCAATAATATCGTTTTCCTTAACCACAGTCGCCGGCTTGCACTGCATTTTGTTAATCCGCACGGCTCCTATTTCGGTCATTTCCTGCGCAACAGTCCTGCGTTTTACCAGCATCGACAGCTTCAGGAACTTGTCTATTCTGATCATAATATCACTGCGTCCAATCTTCAAATACTTTGTGAAATTTTAGCAAACTCCCCGTATATTGTAAAGATAAAATCTGCAATCACTATTCAGCGTATAAGACAAGAACGCTGCATAAGCAGCGTTCTTGTCTGGTTATTCAAGGAAATCTTTAAGTTTTTTGCTTCTGCTGGGATGGCGAAGCTTGCGGAGTGCTTTTGCTTCAATCTGGCGTATACGTTCTCTTGTTACCCCAAACCGCTTTCCAACCTCTTCCAGCGTGTGAGCGTGTCCGTCTTCCAAACCAAAGCGCAGTCTCAGTACTTCGCTTTCTCTCTCTGTCAGGTCGTCCAGCATTGAATCGAGCTGTTCACGCAATATCTGCGTGGCCGCTGCTTCTTCTGGGCTTGGCATCTCTTTGTCTTCAAGGAAATCCCCCAACTGACTGTCCTCTTCTTCGCCGATAGGTGTTTCAAGCGATACTGGTTCCTGCGCAATGCGCTGGATTTCTTCAACCCTGTTGGAAGGGAGTTCCATTCTGGCAGCTATTTCTTCAACCGTCGCTTCACGTCCAAGTTCCTGTACAAGCTGGCGCGATACTCTTACAAGTTTATTGATTGTCTCAACCATGTGCACAGGTATGCGTATGGTTCTCGCCTGGTCAGCGATTGCTCTCGTAATTGCCTGGCGAATCCACCATGTCGCGTACGTGCTGAATTTGTAGCCTTTTCTGTAGTCAAATTTTTCTACGGCACGGATCAGTCCCAAATTACCTTCCTGTATAAGGTCAAGGAAGAGCATTCCCCTGCCGATGTATTTTTTCGCAATGCTTACAACGAGTCTGAGGTTTGCTTCAACAAGTTTGTCCTTGCATTCAGGTCTTCCTTCCTCGACACCCTTTGCATACTCGACTTCCTGTTCAGGCTTAAGCAAATCGATTTTTCCGATTTCTCTCAGATACATTCTGACAGGGTCAGAGAGCGGAAGTTCATCCAGATCTTCAAGGTCGTCTGCAGCTTCAACTTCAGGCATGGCTTCTCCGTCGATTGATTTTGCCTTGACTTCCTCAATAACGTCCACACCAAGTTCCATAAGGTTGGTATAGAGATTGTCAATTACTTCCGGAGTAAGGAATTCTTTGGGCAGATGTTTTTCAAGGTCGTCATAGGTCATGTAACCTTTTTCGCGACCTTCATGAAGAATTTCTCTTACACTTTCAATATATGCAGTATATTCATCAGCATTTTCTTCTGTCAGGATTTCCTGAATGTCAGACGGAATTTCGTCCTGGACAACACCTTTGTCGACTGCAAACGCCAAATCAAGTCCCATCGTCTCGTCCTTGACTGTTTTTCCGGAGTCATCTTCTTTTCTGTTTTTTGAAGCAGCAACTTTTCTGTGTACGGACTCAAGAATTGCGGCAGTTGATTCGGCAGCCACCTGAAGTGCTTCTTCTTCCGTTATCGCTTCGTTTTCAACGGTACTGCCAATGCCTATATTGAGGTTGCGAACAGAAAAATCAGCTTCTGCATCTGCCTTAACTGTTTCCCCGTCTTCTATGAGAAACTCCAAATCTTCCTGCGTATCCTGTTTTTCCGACTGTTTGGGCTGTGTATCTTTCTTTGCCTTTTTTGCAGACACGGTCTTTTGCAGCTTCTTTTCAGCGCCCTTGTCTGCTTTAGCCGTTTCTTTTTTGACGCTCTTTTTTGCGGAAGACAGCGCTTTTTCAACTGCAGCCTTGTTTTTTGATGATGCCGTTTCAGCAGCTTTTTCCTTTTTTACTGCGGTTTTGACATTCTTTTTTTCGGTATTTTGGGCGGCGGCTTTATTTTTTTTCTCCGTTGTTTCTTTTGCGCTGTTTGTTTCTTCGGCAGATTTGCTTTTGCCGCTTTCGCGGACAGCTGAGCCCTTGCCCATTTTTATTGCAGCCGTATTCTTTTCGGTTGTCTCTTTTGTCTCTTTTTTGGCAGTCATTTTACAAACACGCCTTTCATGCATTAAGTTTCAAATGTATTACCCGGCAGTTGTGCTATTTTTTAATGTTTTTCTTAGTACGTTTGGCAGTCTTTTTAACAACAGCCTTTTCTTCCGTTACCGTACAGGGCTCACATTTTCTTGCGCTGCTTTTATAGCTGTCAAACGCAGATGTGCTTTTTCCAAGTCTTACTACGGGTCTGTTTTCAGTTCCTTTGCCTTTAATCATTTTAACGGCGTTCCTCCTTTAACGTATTTAACAAGTTCACAGTATTCTGCCATATCTTTGTTGTCTGCTTCGCCTCTTACCATTTTGGCATGCAATGTTTTGAGCCGTTTTTCAGCTGTGGCTTTTCTCAGTTCCTTAAGCAGTCTGTCTGCCAGTTCAGTCTCTTCCTGACCACGCTCAAGCAATGCATCACCCTCAGCGATTACAGCCAGACAATTACTGTCACCGAGATTTCTCCAGCGTGCCTCAAGATCTTCCCTGCTCTCGCCGGACAATAGTGCCGAGATGATATTCTGGACAGTCTCGTTGTCTATAAAGTGTATCACATCTGAGAGTTTGTAGCGCACTCTCAATTTTTCATTGTTCCAAAGCAGACTGCAGAGCATAACTTCTCTTTCGTCAACTTTTTCCGCCGTTTTGTTTTCAAAAACCGCATATTCTCTGCTGAGGCTGTTTTCTCTTCCACGTACCGTTTCCTGATGTCCGCGTATTTCCTCCTCAAGGTTATGTCTCAGAACCCCGAGTATCTGTGCAACCTTGTCAATGTACGGTTTAAGCTCAAAAACAGACAGAGACGCAAGCCCTTCAAAAAGCTGTTCTCTTGCCTGCGCGGATTTTTCAGGTTCATTCTGCGTATTCATGCACACAACCGCATGGTATACGGGAAGCGGCAGGGCTTCTTCCAATGCTTTTTTGAAATAATCCGCTCCGTCTTCAAGCTGCAGAATTTCATCAGGGTCTTTGCCGCCTTCAAGTTTAACGACTTTAACGGAAATGCCGTGCTTCTGAAGAATATACATACCGCGGAGCGCAGCTTCCTGCCCTGCTCCGTCAGAATCGTAGCAGATGTAGCACATGTCAGCCATTCTTTTTATAAGCACCGCCTGCTGCTCGGTAAGAGCCGTACCGAGCGAAGCAACAGCGTTTGAAAATCCACAGAGGTGGCAGCGTATTGCGTCCATATAGCCTTCAACAAGTATTGCCGCGTTTGCCCTGTGCATCTCAATTTTCGCTTTGTTCAGCAGATAAAGGTTGTTTCTTTTGTTAAAGATTTCGCTTTCAGGACTGTTGAGATATTTAGCGTCTTCCCCTGCTATAGCGCGTCCGCCGAAGCCTATCAGTTTGTCCGTAACGTTGTATATCGGAAACATTACGCGCCCGCGGAAACGGTCGTAAATTCCTTTATTTCCCTGCGACACAAGTCCGCTGTCAATGAGTTCTTTCTCTTTATATCCCTTGGTCAGCAGCATTGACGAAAGGCTGTTCCAGCTGTCAGGCGCCCAGCCTATGCCGAATGCCGCAGCCGTTTCGTAGCTGATGTTTCTCCTGTCAAGATACGCACGCGCGGCATTTGCCCCGGGTGTATCGTAAGATTTTCTGAAAAATTCCTGCGCGTCGGCAAGAATGTTTTTCTTAGTCTTCGTATCGGCAAAATTTCCGCTGCGCGGCTGGAGCTTTACTCCGGCTCGCTCCGCAAGCCGTTCAAGTGTTTCGCGAAAATCAAGATGCTCCATTTCCTGAACAAAGCTGAAAACGTCTCCGCCCTTTCCGCAGCCAAAACAGTGGAAGCTCTGCTTTTCGGGAGAAACAGTGAACGACGGCGTTTTTTCGCTGTGGAACGGGCAGCAGCCCCAATATCTCGCCCCTTTGCGGACGAGCTTTACGTAGTCACCGATAACCTCTGCAATATCAAGTCTGCTTTTTATTTCGTCAATTTCTGACAAGCCCAACCCCCACTGTCAAATTAGGAATTACCAATGAAGAATTAAGAATGAAAAATTCTCTTAATATACGGCAATTATTCATTCTTAATCGTTCACCGCCGTCAGCTGCATACTTTTTTAGAGAACACGGAGGGACAGACAGCTGTCCCTCCGCGCTTGCTTTTTCAGCGTTAATATTAACGGATAAAGAGCGGTGCAAGAACCGTCGCGACGACGGACATAAGCTTTATAAGGATGTTAAGGCTGGGACCAGCGGTATCCTTGAACGGGTCGCCGACGGTATCACCCACAACCGCCGCCGCGTGCGGAGCCGAGCCTTTTCCGCCGTACTGACCGGATTCAATGTACTTCTTGGCATTATCCCATGCACCGCCTGAGTTTGACATAAATATAGCCATCATAACACCGGTAACTATGGAGCCGCCGAGAAGTCCGCCGAGAGCCTCAGGACCGAGAACCACACCGACTATAACGGGAACCACGACCGCCATAAGTCCGGGAATAACCATTTCCTTAAGGGCTGCCGCCGTTGAAATGTCTACGCAGCGTTCATATTCCGGACGGGCTTTGCCTTCCATAATTCCCGCGATTTCACGGAACTGTCTGCGGACTTCCTGAATCATTTTTTCAGCCGCACGTGAAACAGCCTGAATTGCAAGGGCACTGAATACGAACGGAAGCATGCCGCCGATGAAAAGTCCGATCATAACGTTTGAATCCTGAAGGTCGATTGCTGTAATCTGTGTTGCCTGGGCGTATGAAACGAACAGGGCAAGAGCCGTAAGGGCTGCCGAACCGATTGCAAGACCTTTGCCGACCGCCGCCGTCGTGTTGCCGACTGCGTCGAGTTTGTCGGTGATATTGCGGACTTCTTCAGGAAGCTCTGCCATTTCGGCGATACCGCCTGCATTGTCAGAAATAGGACCGTAAGCATCAACTGAAAGCGCCATACCCGTAATTGAAAGCATACCGACTGCGGCGCAGGAAATTCCGTAAAGACCGCCGAATTTGAAGCCTGCCCAAACTGCAATGCAGACGAGAAGAACAGGTATTGCCGTTGATTTCATTCCAACACCGAGACCTGACAGAATGTTTGTTGCAGGACCCGTCTGTGAGGCTTCAGCGATTTCCTTAACGCTCGGGAATGCGTCTGAGGTGTAGTATTCCGTAACGCCGCCGATTGCGATGCCTGAAACAACGCCGGAAACGACCGCCCAGAAATAGGTGAGCTCTCCGAATACAGCGTTGGTAAGGAAATACGTCGCAACAATCATAATAACACCGGTCATAACAAGCCCCGTGCTGAGAGCTTTTGAAGGGTCACCGTCTTTTTTGACGCGGACGAATGCCATGCCGAGAATTGAAGCAACAATACCGACCGCCGCGAGGAAAAGCGGATAGAAAGCACCGGCTGTTCCGGCTATAACGACCGCACCGACCGCCATAGCGGCTATTACGGAGTTGACATAGGATTCGAAAAGGTCAGCACCCATACCGGCGATATCGCCGACGTTGTCGCCGACGTTGTCAGCGATAACGCCTGGGTTGCGCGGGTCGTCTTCAGTAATACCCCCTTCAACTTTACCAACGAGGTCAGCACCGACGTCCGCTGCTTTCGTATAGATACCGCCGCCGACACGCGCAAAAAGCGCTATTGAAGATGCGCCGAAACCAAATGCAACGATAATATTGGGATCTCCGAAGAGATAAAATGCAACAGCTATGCCAAGAAGGCCGACGCCTACGACGGTCATACCCATAACGCTGCCGCCCGTGAAAGCGACTTTAAGAGCTTCGTTCATGCCGTTCATAGCGGCGCAGGAAGTCTTTCCGTTTGATTTTGTTGCTATTTTCATGCCGATATAGCCGGTAAGAGCTGAGCAGAAAGCTCCGAATACGAAGCACACCGCGCTGGCAACGCTGATCTGCCACGCGAGAATAGCGGCTACTATTATCGCGAAAATGACAAGCGATTTGTATTCCCTGTAAAGGAACGCCATGGCGCCGCTCTGAATGATGCCCGAAAGTTCTGCTACTCTTTCGTTGTCAACCTTTGCTTTTGCGATTTTGCCCGCTGCGTAGACCGCATAGACAAGCGCCAAAAGCGCGGCGGCAACGACCAGTCCCAGCTGTGATACAAAATTTTCCATGATAGAACAAGCCTCCTCAAGGTACATGCCCCGGCGGAACCCGGAGCTGTTTTACAAATGGTAATTATATGTGTTTTGGAGATTAAAAGCAAGTATGGGATATTTGCAAATTACAGGGACAGGGCATAAAAAATCCCGTGCTTCACACAGCGCGGGGGACAATGGCTTGAAATTACAGATTGTTTCTTTGTCCTGTAACGCTTTCCCTGTATATGTCCAGCATGAAAATCCCGAGAGAAAGGATAAGAGGACCAAGGAAAAGCCCGATAAAACCCCACAGATACAATCCGCCGAAAAGTCCGAGGAAAACAACCAGCATGTTTATATCGCTTCCGCCGGAAATGAAAAGCGGACGTATGAGATTGTCTACCGTGCATACAAATCCGCCGCACCAGGCAAGCAGCAGGAACGCATGATAATGGTCGCCGACAGCCAAAAGATAAATGACTGCGCATCCCCATATGGCAGGAGTACCTATCATCGGGATCATACCGAATATAAACATCATAAAACCGAAGAAAACAGGAGTCGGAAGCTTCGCGAGATACCAGCCAATTCCGCCGAGTATGCCCTGCACGAGACTGGTCAGCACTATGCCGTAGACAACCGCGCGGAGCATTGTCCTGCCTTTTTCAAAAAATTCCGCCTTTTTGTCATCGGAAAGAGGCAGCAAGTCTCCGGCGTAGCTTACAATTTTCTCACCGTCGCGCAGCAGGTAAAACGACGTAAATCCAACGACCACGAACAGCATCAAAAATTTTGACGTGCCGCTTACAATTTTCTGCGAAAGCCCCTTGGCAAGCATTGAGAACCATTTAAGCAGACTTGACGCCGCCTCGGCAAAGTAGGGCTGAGATTTTATGCTGTCCCAGTCCGAGATACGCTTGCCGATGAACTGAAATTTATGCAGCCATTCGTAGATACTCTGCAAAATCGGCATAAAACCGCCTGCTTCGACAACGCTGTTGTAAGCCGAAGCCGCTTCCTGCGCAAGGAATATTGTTATCAAGAGTATCGGGAACAGTATAAGACATAAAATCACCAGCGTAACAAGCAACGATGAAACGTCTGAAAAACGCCCCCTGAACACTGAGGTATGCAGTTTTTTGTAGAGCGGATGCGCAAAAAGCGACAAAACAACAGCCCAGGCAAGCGCATAAAAAAACGGACGCAGCAAAAACGCGCACAAAAGCAGTATTCCTGCCATAAATATCACAAATGGTACGTTTCTGCCGCCGGCTGTGTCCTTTTCCATTGTCTGCCTCCCTGTCCAAATGCTTGATGACTGTGTACTATTATAGTAGCACAAGCTGAAAATTTTTCACCGCAAATTTACGTATTTTATTGCTTTTGCGGCGGTTTGGTTATAAAATCAGCGCAATAAACAAAAAAGAGGTGTTGGCGATGGCAGATTTCGGCTTCGGCTGCATGAGGCTTCCGGTTACTGATTCAAAAAATCTTTCGTCCTTTGATTTTCCGCTCATCGAAAAACTGTTTGACACTTATCTTGAACACGGCTTCAGATATTTTGACACAGCATACGTTTATCACGGGGGAAAAGGAGAAGAAGCCGTACGCAAAGCTCTTGTGGAACGTCACGCAAGAAACGAATTCGAGCTTGCGACAAAGCTGCCGCTCCGCACCTTCAAGGATTTGGACGAACTGAAACAGATTTTTAACAAGCAGCTTGACAACTGCGGCGTTGAATATTTTGACTACTATCTGCTGCACAACGTAGGGACAAACGTATGGGCAAGGATGAAACAGCACAACGTTATCGGCTTTGCGGCTGAGAAAAAAAACGAAGGAAAAATAAAAAAACTCGGCATATCCTTCCACGACAAGCCGGAGCTTTTTGACGAAATACTCTCGGAGTACGCTGGAAAAATTAATTTCGTTCAGCTGCAGGTCAACTATGCCGATATGGAAACAGAAGGCGTACAGGCCCGCGAATGCCTTGAAATCGCGGCGAAATACAATCTGCCGGTAACGGTTATGGAGCCGGTAAAAGGCGGAACGCTCGCGAAAATTCCCGCTGAAGCGGAAAAACTTCTGCGCGGCATGCGTCCGGACGCAACGCCCGCCTCATGGGCGCTTCGCTTTGCCGCCTCACAGAAAGGCGTAGTACGCGTACTTTCAGGCATGAACAGCATGGAACAGCTCGAAGACAACCTGAAAACCTTTGAAGATTTTGAGCCAGTTACGGAAGAAGAAACGAAAACGCTGTTCCGCGCGGCAGAAATAATAAACTCGCAGACGGCGGTCAAATGCACAGGCTGTGGATACTGCACGGAAGGCTGCCCGAAAGGCATCGCCATACCCAAAATATTCGCTCTCTACAACAGTATATCGCGTCTCACCGGCAGCTTCTCAAGCGAACACACCTACTATACAAACCTCGTCCTGCAGACAGCACTTGCAAGCAGCTGCATAAAATGCGGCAAATGCGAGCAGGCGTGCCCTCAGCATCTGAAAATCAGGACTCTGCTTGAAGACTGTGTTGAAAAACTTGAAAACGGCAACGTAATACTCGCGCCGTTCCTCGAAAAGCTCAAAAACAATGGCTGACGACCTCGCACGCGCCCGCGAACTGCTGGCGGCAGGTTTTTGCACCTGCGCGCTTGTCTGCGGCGAAAAAGAAATTACAAGCACAGAGCGCGGCGTAAAACCGCTGCTTGAATTGTACGAAAGCGGCAGGGATTACTCCGCGTACTCGGCGGCAGACAAGGTAATCGGCAACGGCGCCGCCTTTCTTTACGTTCTTTTGGGCATTAAGAAAATATACTGCGGGGTCATAAGCGCTGACGCAAAAGCGACGCTTGACACAAACGGAATTGAAATTATATACGGGGAACTTGTACCGGCAATAATCAACCACGACAAAACCGGCTTCTGCCCCGTTGAAACGGCAGTAAAGGGAATAACGGAACCGCAGACTGCCCTTGACGCCATAAAAACTCAGCTGCGAAAGATGAAGATAATATAACGCTCTATAAACTTACGTTTACAGAGCGTTAACAGTAATATATTTTATTCGCTGGCAGTTAATGAGGCAGCGTCATAATACTATAGTCGGTAGTTCGGGGCAGCACAATCGCTCCTATAAATGTGCGGTGCCATGGGAAATAGAATTCCAACTGCTCTATTCCATCATATTTTGGCAAATGTACTACAGCAAATTCGCGCATCATAGCGGTTGTTTCTTCCGCCACTTCGTTTTCGTATTCTCTTAAATTGAGACACAGGCTGTGATCCCCATATTTACGGCCAAGCATATTCATAACTTTTTTACGTATATTCCCCTGATAGACATAGTCTATAAGATAACGCTCCATCAGAAGACGTTTACGGTCGTTTTCAGAAAGACGGGCCGCTATAATGCCCTGTCCGATTGCAAAGCCCATACTGTTGGTCGGTGTGTTCCATCCGGCATAGGCGCAAAGCTTCATTAAAAGGTTCCTTTTATGCAGTTCTTTTATCATCGCGTTATCTGCCCCGTTGGCAAAAGCGATATCGGCAACTGCCACTTTATAGTTTTGCTTTATTTTACTCTCAACTACATTCGCAAATTCCTTCGTTCCATAGCGCGGTTTGTTGCCTGAAGCCGACACCTTCGTCAGAGAATGATACGAGTCAGTACTGCCGTCCGGATTAGTGTTGATAAGAAGTATCAAATCTGCTTCGTCATCCAGAAAAACCTGTTTGCCGCCTGCGGCAGTGATTTCTTCCGAGACAGAACTGCGAATGGGTACATCGGAAAAAGCAGGGACAGTATCTCCGCCTCTGCCGATATTATACTGAACCTTAACTCTTGGTGTAATATGTTCATATTTGTTTACGGCACGTGTTAAAAGCAGCATGGCAAATTCGTCAATTCCGGTCATAAGCCGGAACTGCTCATTCGAAACTCTTCTGCCATAGGCAGCCAGTTTACGTCCCTCCATATGTGTGGCAGAGAACGGTGCATTGTCGTCTTTACCAACGATAAAATATCCCAGCACTCCTTCATGAGCCAAATCAATCAGTTTTTTACTGACGTCAAGATTTTTCTTTCTTCTTCCGCACCAATCCTGCCAGGCAGCCGGCGTAATTGTGTCCAGCAGTTCATTCAGTTGTTTCTCTTCGCCTTCACTTAATCCCTGTATATCTTTTTTGTCCAACAGACCTGAAGCGAGGAAAATCTCTCTGCCGCAGCGTTTATAGTATTCGGGTTCTTCACCGCCAGATGCACCTGGGCTGACCGGAGTACGCATAAGAGAACCAAAGGCATATATATTCAGGGCCGGATTTTCTTTTTTAAGAGAAACTATATTTTCTACTCTGTTATTCAGCTCTTCAGCACTGAGCTCATGTGTTCTTGAGGCTGTCAGCCCGCCGTAAATCATGGCATCAGATGACACAACTGCCGCCACTACCCCTTTTGCGTGTTCCTTTGCCCATTCTGCAAGTCTTCCGGGATTTCCGGTTCTGGAAGAACTTCCAAGCAGTTCTTTAGGGGCAAGAACAACTTCGTATCCAAGCATACTGATTGCCTCCGCGGAAACTTCTCCGGAAGTAGGTCTGTCATCCTGGGGGATAAAAAGTATTTTTCCTTTGCCGTGAAATTCAGCAGCTTCAGCCGAAGATAAGCAAAGGATTGATATGATTACAAAACAAAAAGCAGAAAAGACAAATAATAATTTTTTCATGACTATAAACACACAATCTTTCTCAAAATATGGTCATAATTCATCTTTAACAGGTCTATATATCGTACCGTAAATTGTATCCTCAATCAAATCCTTCATCGTTTCCGATTGCCTGACAACACACTTTGCAGCAATCAGTATTTGTAAATACAGATATGCGATCCGGGTTCGACCGTGCGGAGCATATCTTTCACAACGTCTTCAGGAACAGCTATGCAGCCTGCGGTGTATTCGTGGTTTCCGCAACAGTGCAGGAATATTCCCGAACCTTTGCCCCACTCGTTTTCTTTGTTGTAATCAAGAGCCAGCGCGTAAGCATAGGCTTTCGTGTATTCAATCAAGTGCTCGCTGTTTTCGCTGCATTTGTGCTGAACTTTTGAGGTATCGACAAAGAGGTTGTAATATTTTTTGTCCCCGCACCAGTACATGCTGTCTGTCAGCTTTGTGTAAGCAATTTTGCTTCCAGGGTCTTCTTCGACGCCGAATGCCATTGTAAATTTAAAGTCACCGAGCGGCGTTTTCATGTCGCCTTCTTTTGTTTTGCCCGTTCCCGCTTTGCCGATAAAGGCTTTGCTCCGGATTTTCTTTTCCCATTTGCCGTTTTCCTTAACGTACAGGCACAGTTCAGCTTTCGACGCGCCGGTTTGTTTTACCAGAACCAGCTGCTGAACACTGTCGTCAGTCAAATACTGCTTCAGATATTTTTTTTCGGAACCGCGCAAGGCGAGCGCAGTAAGAATCAGAAACAGCGTGCACACGATAATTATATAGGATTTTTTGTAATTTTTCATCATAC
>JAZUJX010000037.1:0-21959 GCA_045642965.1 Synergistaceae bacterium
AGAAATATTTGCCGACACGTCTTCGGAAGAGCCGATGTCAAGGCTTCTGCAGGGCGACGTCGGCAGCCGCAAAACGCCTGTTGCGGTTGGTCTTGCCCCTGCCTGCTGCGATTCGGGAGTGCAGTGTGCGGTAATGGCTCCCACGGAAATTCTTGCGGCGCAGCTGTACGCGGAAATGGAAAAAAGGCTTTCGCCTCTCGGCGTAAAAACGGCATTTGTAAAGGGTGGGCAGAGGCTTTCGGAACGCAATGCAATAATCAAAGGCGCGGAAAACGGCGAAATAAACGTTATTGTCGGCACCCAGGCTCTGCTGTTTGACAGGGTGAAATTTAAAAATCTCGGCGCGGTTGTTATCGACGAACAGCAGCGTTTCGGCGTAGAGCAGAGAAAAGCGCTCGTCCGTCAGGGCAAAGCGCCGCACCTGCTGATGATGTCCGCCACCCCGATTCCCCGCAGCCTTGCTATGACGCTGTTTGCCGACCTTGACATATCGCTGCTGACAGACAGGCCTGAAGGCAGGAAAAAAATTGAAACGCGTGTGACCGACCTGAAACAGATGGCAGTTCTGCTGCAGTTCCTGATTGACGAAGCCGCAAAAGGCGGGCGTGTGTACTGGGTGTGCCCGAGAGTTGAAGAAAGCGAAGCTTCAGCCGCGGCTTCCGCGAAAAAGCGCTTTGCGTTTCTCAAAAAACATTTGGGAAGACTCGGCGTAGGGCTTGTCTACGGCGGAATGAGCGGTGACGAAAAAGAGGAAGAGCTGAAAAAATTCCGCGGCGGAGAGACAAAAATCCTTGCGGGGACAACCGTCGTGGAGGTTGGAATAGACGTTCCCGAAGCTTCCGTAATGGTGGTGGAAGGCGCAGAGCGTTTCGGGCTTTCGCAGCTTCACCAGCTGAGGGGAAGAACGGGCAGGGGAGGCAGACGCGGCGTCTGCATACTGCTTGTTGAAAATCTTGAAAACGGCATACCTGACAGGCTTCAGACGATGCTTGATACGGACGACGGCTTCAAAATAGCGGAAGCAGATTTGGAGCTTCGCGGAAGCGGCGAAATTTCTGGCTTTGCACAGCACGGGCTGACGGAATTTAAATTTGCCGACCTGAAAAAAGACCTTCCGCTTATCCGCCAAACGAGGGAAGATGCCGCGGAGCTTGCGGAAAGCGGCGAAACAGAAAAATATCCCGCTCTGCTTGAGGCGGTACGTAAACGCTTCCTGCAGAACGGCTGACGGCAGATTTGCAAATATGACGATAAAGGCTTAAAATATTGGTGCGTGCAGCACAGCATATGTGCTTTAATACTAGATTCAAAACAGACCACGAGCAGTATGACTCTGAACCATGACAATTAAATGAGGTGAAAGAAATGATATTTGCAATAGGATTGGCGTGTCTCATAGCAGGCGCGTTGGCCGGTTTTGCTGTACAACAGGCAGCTGAAAAAAAGAAGTACAAGAACGCTAAAACAGACGCTGAAACAATACTTGTCGATGCGAAACGCAAAGCCGAACAGGCAAAACGCGAGCTTTTGGCGGAAGGCAAAGAAGAGGTTCACAGAATGCGTCAGGAGTTTGAGCGCGACACAAAGGAACGCAGAGCGGAAATCCAGCGCGCGGAAAAACGTCTTGACCAGAAAGAAGACAACCTCGACAAAAAACTTGACAACGTCAGCCGTAAGGAAGACGAACTCAGAAACCGCGAAACACAGATTCAGGAAAAGGTTAACAGACTCGCAGCCCGTGAAAACGAGCTGGTTGACAAGCTTGAACAGATTGCAAAGCTTACCCGGGAAGAAGCCAAAGCACAGCTTTTGGCGCAGGTTGAAGCCGATGCCCAGCATCATATAGGTCTTCGCCTTAAGGTTCTTGAAGAAAAAGCAAAACGCGAAGCGGATAAAAAAGCACAGGATATAATTGCCACAGCCATCCAGCGCTGCGGTGTTGAATTTACATCAGATGCGGTTGTAACCGCCGTTGCCATCCCCTCTGACGAAATGAAGGGACGCATAATAGGCCGCGAAGGGCGCAACATAAGAACGTTTGAAACGCTCACCGGAGTTGATCTCATAGTGGACGACACTCCGGAAGTTGTTACGCTCAGCAGCTTTGACCCTGTGCGCCGCGAAGTGGCGAGAGTCTCGCTTGAGAGACTTATTGCTGACGGGCGCATCCATCCCACGCGTATTGAAGAAATCATAGCCAAGGCAGAAAAGGACGTTCAGGAGCAGGTGCTTGAAACGGCTGATGCCGCTCTTATGGAAACAGGCATCAAAGACATGAACGACAACCTTGCCGAAATTCTCGGACAGCTGCGCTTCCGTACAAGCTACGGACAGAACGCGCTTCACCACAGCCTTGAAGTTGCCCATCTGTCAGGCATTCTTGCCGCAGAGCTCGGTGTTGACCAGGGACTTGCAGCACGCGCAGGTCTTCTGCACGACATAGGCAAAGCGGTGGACTTCAAAATTGAAGGTCCCCATGCCCAGATAGGCGCAAACCTCGCAAAACGCTACGGCGAAGACCCGATTATAATCAACGCGATTGCGGCTCACCACGAAGAGGAAGAACCTCAGTCAATCTACGCGGTCATAGTCGCGGCGGCCGACGCTATAAGCGCTGCGCGTCCGGGTGCCCGCAGGGAAAGCCTTGAAGCTTACGTCAAGAGACTAGAACAGCTTGGAGAAATAGCCAAAGGCTTCCAGGGTGTTGACAAAGCGTTTGCAATTCAGGCAGGACGCGAAGTCAGAGTCGTCGTTGAACCTTCTGTAACCGACGACGGTGCAATGCAGAAGCTTGCATACGACATAGCGCGCCGCATAGAAGAAGAAATGCGTTATCCGGGACAGATCAAGGTAACGCTTGTCCGCGAAACGAGAGCTGTTGACTACGCCAAGTAGGTGAGCCGGTTGAGAATACTTTTTATCGGCGACATAGACGGACGGCCGGGAAGAGAAGCCTGCAAACAGGCAATTCCCAAACTTCGCGAACAGTTCGGCGGATTCGACTTTGTAATCGCTGACGGCGAAAACGCGGCGGGGGGATTCGGACTGACTGAAAAGGTCATGAACGAACTGTTTGCCGCAGGAATAGACGTTCTGACAAACGGCAACCACGTGTGGGACAAAAAAGACTTTGTGCCCATGCTCGATAGTGAGCCGCGCATACTGCGCCCCGCAAACCATCCTGAAGGCACCCCCGGCAGAGGCTTTGCGGTGTATGAAAAAAACGGCGAAAAGCTGGCGGTAATGTGTCTGCTCGGCAGAGCCTTCATGCCGCCGCTTGACTGCCCGTTCAAATGTGCGGACGAACTGCTTGCCAAAAATGAAGTACCGGCAGTCTTCGTCGATTTCCACGGCGAAGCCACGTCGGAAAAATACGCGTTTGGACGCTACGTTGACGGGCGTGTTTCGGCGGTAGCCGGAACTCACACGCACGTGCAGACGGCGGACGGACAGGTATTTGCCGGAGGTACGGCTTACATCACGGATGCAGGGATGACAGGCGGACACGGAGGAATAATAGGAATGAGCTATGAATCCGTGCTGCCGAAATTCCTTTACGGCGTTCCCGCCAAATTCGAAGTCTGCGACACAAACGTCAGACTTCAGGGCGTGGTAATCGAAATCGACGGTGAAACGGGCAGGGCAATGGACGTAACGCGCGTTGACCTTCCGTACGAAGAATAAGCAGAAACTTTAATGACCGGACAAACGTCCGGTCATTTTTTAACAAATTATACAAAAAACTTTATAAGCGTAAGCATTATTAAATATTAACATGTCAAAGCAAAATATTTTCAGCATAAACAGCTTAAAAACACAGAATTGTCAAACTTGCCGTAAAACAGAAAATATGGTATAAAATCTTTTCGTTATTTTGGATACTGAAAGGACGTGCACTCATGTCGGAAAAGAGAGAACAGTGGAGCAGCAAATTCGGAATGCTTATGGCGGCGGCAGGGTCAGCCATAGGTCTTGGAAATATATGGCGCTTCCCCTACATAACAGGCAAATACGGAGGCGCGGTATTTGTTTTAACGTACCTCATCGTTGTATGCTTAATCGGGCTTTCGCTCATGATGGCGGAACAGGCAATAGGCCGCGCCGGAAAATCAGACGCAGTCGGCAGCCTGCTCAAGCTCGGCGGCAAAAAATGGTCGATAGTCGGCTGGATGGGCTTTATCGTTGCCTTTATCATACTTTCCTACTATGCGGTCATAGCCGGCTGGACACTTGCGTATTTCTGCGGGTCAGTTGACGTATTCGGCAGCCTTTTGCAGGGTGCGGCGCAGGGCAAAGCAGCAGAACTGTTTGGCAGCTTCGTATCAAACCCAGGCTACTGCATAGCATTTTTCCTCGTCGTAATGTTCGTCACCGCGACAATAGTTTACAGAGGCATTGCCGGAGGTGTTGAAGCAAGCTGCAAAATTCTCATGCCGACACTCTTTGTCATACTTCTTATGCTTGTTGTCCGCGCAGTCACACTTCCCGGAGCCTCAAAAGGCATCAGCTTCTACCTCAAACCTGACTTCGCGAAACTCACGGCGGAAGGCATACTTGCCGCAATCGGACAGGCATTCTATTCACTCTCGCTTGCAATGGGAATAATGATCGTTTACGGCAGCTACTTTACGGAAGACACCAGTATTCCTCGTTCAGCATGCACAATATCGCTGCTTGACACCTCTGTAGCGTTCCTCGCCGGACTTGTGATATTCCCGAGCGCGCTTGCCTTCGGCATAGAGCCCAACGCAGGAGTTGCCCTCACCTTCATCACGCTTCCCAGCGTATTTGCGCAAATGCCGGCAGGAATGATCTTCTCGGCAGGCTTCTTCCTGCTTCTGTTCATTGCGGCGCTTACCTCGTGCATTTCGCTCTTTGAAGTTGCCGTTGCGTTCGGCATAGACCATCTCGGCTTTGAACGCAAAAAATCAACAGTCATTATGGCAATCCTCATCACGCTGCTCGGAATACCCTCAGCCCTTTCCGTCGGCGGCCATTTCCCGAAAATCTGCGGCATGGACTGCCTTGATTTCTTTGACTACGTTACAAACAACCTGATAATGCCGATAGGCGGCATACTCCTTACAATCTTTGCCGGCTGGGTATGGACGGAAGGCGCTAAAGCAGAGCTCACCAACCACGGCAAATACGACTTCAGGCTGTACAAAGTGTGGCTCTTTATCTGTCGCATTGTCGCCCCGATTGCAATCTTCGTAATCCTTGCGACGGACATCTACGGAAAATTCTTTAAGAAATAGCGGACAGCGCAAAGTTAAAATACAAATGTAAAATAAAAACGGTTTGGAATTGCTCCAAACCGTTTTATTTGTAAAAATCAGCAGGGCTGCGCTAAACTTGCAGTGCGTTCTTCATTTTTCATTAGTCATTGCTTCTCTAATCCGTCATTCTGCGGAAGTCCGAAGGACTTAGCGCAGAACCCAGCGTCGTTGGTTCTTCTTTCAAAGTCTTAAAAAGTCACTGGATCCTGCGCTGCTCCTGACGGAGCCCGCAGGAAGACAAAGATTTTTTTGCTTACGGTTTTCAGCTGTCGGCTTAATGCTTACTGCTTATTCTTCACTTTGCACTTTGCACTTCATTTAGCATTTTGCTTTTGCTTGCAGCATACAGCTTACAGCTTACAGCATACAGCGTTACTGCACGTACTTTCTTTCTACCCGCTTTGATATGCTGCACACAATTTCGTACCCGATTGTGCCTATTTCATGCGCCATATCGTCCGCCGTATATCCTTTGCCCAGCAATATGACCTCATCGCCGCGCTGAACGCCGGGAATATCAGAAACGTCAACAGTCAGCTGATCCATGCAGACGCGTCCGGCAAGAGGCGCTTTTCTGCCGCGGATAATAACGCAGCCCCTGTTTGAAAGCTCGCGGCTGTAACCGTCCGCATAGCCTGTAGGAATTGTCGCTGTCTGCATGTCTTTCTCTGCTTTGAAAGTTCTTCCGTAGCCGATAGTTTCTCCCTTATGCACGGTCTTAACCATTGAAACAACGGATTTCCATTCAAGCGCTGGGCGTATTCCTTCCGGCAGACTGTTTGCGTAATCCGGCTTCAGCCCGTAAAGAATTATGCCGAGCCTTGCAAGGCTGCCGTACGGCTTCTGCCGCAATGCGCCTGCGGAATTCATACAGTGGACGTAAGGCAGCTTCAAATCAGCAACCTGTTCGCAAACTGCGCGGAATTTTGCCAGCTGTCCCTCGGTGAAGCTCTGTTCCGAAGGTGTATCTGCGACGCAAAGATGGGTAAAAAGTCCCGTCAGATTAAAACGCTTCGCGTATTTTCTGATTATTTCGCCGCAAAGCTCAGGCTTGTCTGCGTCAAGACCTATGCGGTTCATGCCGGTATCAAGCGCGAAATGCGCGGTAATGCCCTTATCCGCCAGAGACTCTGCATAATCCTCGTCAAGCAGCGCCTGTGTAATGTTGAAGCTTACAAGCTTATCTGCTTCCTCGGGCGGAGTGTAGCCGAGAATAAGAAGCTGACCGGATATTCCGGCATTGCGCAGATTAAGCGCCTCGTTAAGGTTTGAAACGGCGAAATTGCGGCAGCCTGCAGCCTGCAAAGCCGAAGCAGTCTGTACGTCGCCGTGTCCGTAAGCGTCAGCCTTGACAACCGCCATAATTTCATAGCCGTCAGAAAGTTTTTCAATTTCCTTTTTGTAAATCCTGTAATTGCTGACAACAGTATTAAGATTTATCTCAGTCCAGCAGCGTCTCACAGTGATTTCCCCCCTGTCTGCATGCTTTGCCTGAAGAAATTATATACCCAAAACAACACAAATGGGATAGAGAGTAAAACTGCGTGAATTATGCAGGGTAGTTTTATTATTGGCTCCCGCTGTTTTTTTGTCAAATTGCGCTGTTTAATGGTATACTTAACGGCAGAGCCAGCACGCGTACGGGTGCAGTTTTTGTTGTGCAGACATGCTGCTGCGGAAGTCTGAGAGGGGTGAACGTTTTGGGCAGAATCGCGCTTATAGCCGGTGAAGGTATGCTTCCTGTTTCCATCGCAAAACAGCTTTCGGAACAGGGTGATGCCCCTGTGCTTTACAATCTGAGGCATGATTTTGAAGAGCTCAGGGCGTTTGTCTGTGAGGTCGTTGACATTCAGAAGCCTAATCTCGGCGCCGCGATAAAGAGCATGAAAAAACTGGGCGTTGACAGAATAATCATGGCGGGACGCGTGCCGAAGTCGCTTATGTTCAAGCCTGCCCTGCTTGATTTTACTTCGCAGAAATTTCTTGCAGGTCTTCTGTTCCGCGATGACCATTCCCTGCTCGGCGCTATCGTTGATTTCTTTGAGAAGCAGGGTTTCAAGGTCATAAGCTACAAGGACATTGTTCCGCAGCTGGTTGCGCATGAGGGCTTCATTGCAGGGCGTGAGCCTTCGGAGAGCGAACTTGAGGACGTCAAATACGGCGTTGAAATATGCAGCAGACTTGTTCCTCTTTCCTTCGGGCAGTCCGTTGTTGTGAACAAAGGGGCGGTTATTGCCGTTGAGGCTATAGAGGGTACGGATAAAATGATTCTCCGCGCGGGAGAGCTGACAAAGGGCGGCGTTGTCGCGAAGCTGATGCGCCTTGACCAGGACGAGAGATACGATATTCCTACGGTTGGTCCCCAAACGCTTGAAAATATGGCTGGCGCTGGTCTCACCTGTCTTGCAGTTCACGCGGGGCATACAATGATTATGGATTTTGACAAGTTTGAGGAAATCGCCAGACGCGAAAAGATTTCCGTTATCGGGGTTGCGGTATGAAGTCAGTTTTTCTGAGTTCTGCGGAAGCTTCCGGCGACCATTACATGGCAGAGATTGTCAAAGCGCTGCGCTTCAGCTGCTTTGACGGCGAGCTGTGGGGCATGGGAGCAGCGGAATCGCGTGCGGCAGGCGTTGACGTACTGTGGCGCGGCGAACAGCTTCAGCTGTTCGGGCTTACCGAAGTTTTTTCTTCGGTGCCGCGCGTTTTAAGACTGCTTAAAGAAACGGCGGATACGATAGTGCGCCGCAATCCGGACGCAGTGGTTGTTGTTGACAGCCCCGATTATCATCTGCGCCTGCTTGCGAAGCTGCGCAAATACGGCTACGCCGGACCTGTGTTCTACGTTTCGCCGCCTACGGTGTGGGCATGGAGAAGCGGACGCGTCAAATATCTGAAAAAATACGTAACGGAATGTTTTCCGCTGTACAAATTCGAGCATGATTATTTTGCGGCGCACGGCTGCAGTTCATATTGGGACGGCGCTCCGCTGCTTGAGGAGTTTGTAAAGCGCGGGGAGACGAAAATCCCTGACGAGTTTGCCGGCAGCGACAAAATAGTCGCGTTTATGCCTGGTTCGCGCCGCAGTGAGGTTACAAAGCTGGTTCCCGTTATGGAGCAGGCTGCGGAAATTTTGTCGGCACGCGGCTGGCAGCCGGTTTTTTCCGTTGCGCAGGGGCTTAACCCCGAGGCAAAGGCACAGCTTATAAAGACTTTGGACGAAAAACGGCTGAGGCATTTTGACGGTTCCGGACGGGAGCTGCTTGCAGCGGCGCAGTGCTCCGTAAGCGCAAGCGGGACAATTACCGTTGAGTCGCTGCTGCTTGAAAAGTATATGGTTTCTGTTTACAAAATGAACGCGCTGTCAGGCTTTATCGCAAATCTTATTGTAAAGCCGGGACTGCCTGCAGGCTGTTTTTCAATGACGAACATAATAGCGCAGGAAGAAATTTTCCCTGAGCTTTTCCAAAACGAATGTACCCCGGAAGCCGTTGCGGACAAGGCTCTCGCATGGCTTGAGGGAAGCGCGGAATTCCGTGCGGAGGTGCTTGACAAACTGAAACAGACAAAGGCGAAGCTTGGCACCACCGGAGTTTATGAGCGCTGGGCAAAACGCATTATGGAGAGGATAGCATGCTGAAACTGGCAAACAAAGAGTCCTGGAGCTCTTACATACGGCTTCTGAAATACTGTGCACCGTACAAAAAACGTCTTGTGCTGGCCATAATTTCAATGATTTTGGCTGCGGTTTTCAGTATTCTTCCGCCGTGGCTCCTTAAAAACGTTATTGACGACGTGCTTATCAAAAAACAGATCGGCATGCTTAATCTGATCGTACTTGCGGTTATCCTGCTCTACGTCGGCAAGGCGGTTTTCAACTATGCGCAGCTTTACCTGATGACGTGGGTCGGCCAGCGTGTGCTCATAGACCTGCGCCTTGAGCTTTACGACCGCACGCAGAGGCTTTCTCTCGGCACCCTGTACAGTCACAGAAGCGGAGAATTTTTGTCCCGCATCACAAACGACGTCGGCACGCTCCAGACTATTCTGGCGTCTTCGCTTGTCGACCTTATAGTTCAGGGTTCGACCTTCATCGGCATTGTAGGCTTTATCTTCTATCTCAACTGGAAGCTGACGCTTATCACCTTTGCCGCCTGCCCCGTAGTGGCTTTCGCGATTGACAAAACGTCAGCAAAGCTTCGCCAGGTCGGCAAAACAATTCAGTCAAGGCTGGCGACGGTTGCCGCCATTGCCCAGGAAGCAATTTCCTCAATCAAAATAGTCCGCTCTTTCGTTACGGAAGAGGAGGAATACCAGCGTTTCAAAGAGGAATCGTACAGCCATTTCCGCGCGGTTATGAGAGGCACGCAGTACAAAGGCGTGTTGCAGGGCGCCGTCGAGGTAATTCTGATTACTGCTCTTGCCTTCGTGCTCTGGATGGGCGGTTACTCTGTCATATCAGGAGACCTTACGGCAGGCGAGCTTGTTGCCTTTGTAACCTACATCGGGCTTCTTGGTCATCCGCTTCAGGCGCTCAGCAATTCCTTCAGCAGCATACAGCAGGGCGCCGCATCTGCGGACAGGGTTTTTGAAATAATAGATATGGACAACGAGGTTGAAATTGCGGAAAATCCCGTTACACTTTCACCCATGCACGGCAGCATAAAGTTTGAAAACGTCTGGTTCGGCTACGACGCCGAAAATCCTGTGCTGAAGGGCATAGACCTTGAGATCAGGGCGGGTGAAACGGTAGCGATAGTCGGGGCTACGGGCGCCGGTAAATCAACGCTCGGCGACCTTGTAATGCGTTTTTACGACCCTCAGCAGGGCGCAATTTACATAGACGGAACGGATCTAAGGCAGCTTGAGCTGAAAAGCTACCGCCGCAGAACGGGCGTTGTGCAGCAGGATCCTGTGCTCATGAAGGGCACTCTTGCGCACAACATAGCCTACGGCTTCCCTGCGGCGGTGCAGGACGATCTTGTCCGCGCCGCGAAAATTGCGGACATTTACGATTTTATTGACACTCTGCCGGAGAAATTTGAAACAGAGGTCGGAGAGCGCGGCGTAACGCTTTCAGGCGGTCAGAGACAGCGTGTAGCAATAGCCCGCGCTGTTGTCAGGGATCCGAAGATACTTATTATGGACGAAGCAACGTCATCGCTTGACGCTCTTGTTGAAAAACAGGTGCAGCAGGCGATGAACAACGCAATGGAAGGGCGCACCTCGATAGTTATCGCGCACAGGCTTTCGACGATACGCAGCGCCGACAGGATTATCGTTCTCAGCGGCGGCAAAATTGTCGAGCAGGGCACCCACGATGAACTGCTTGCCGCAAACGGGCATTACAGCAAGCTTTACGCTGCAAGCAGCGCGGAAGGAACTGAAACATGTCAAGAATAGTACGGAGTTATTTAAGCTACACGAGAGGAGAATCGCCGGCGTCGCCATGGAATCTGCTTTATCCGACGCAGTTTGTGACGCGTGCCTGGATGAGGCTGCGCATTTTCCTTTTCGAACGCGGAATTTTTACGACTGTTGAGCCGAAGCTTCCAGTTGTCAGCATTGGAAACAACTCGTTCGGCGGCACCAACAAAACCCCGATGTGCGAGTATATTGTCCGTATGTTCCACGAAGCCGGAATAAACGCCGGTCTTGTCAGCCGCGGCTACAAAACAAAGCATCCGGAACCGATATGGATAGGGCAGGACGAAGACAGCTTCCGCAGGGAAATAGCGGGCGACGAGCCTCTCATGCTTGCAAAGCGTCTGCCGGGAGTCAGCATTGTCGTTGCCAAAAACCGCGTAAAGGGTGTTGAACTGCTGTCAGATTTAGGTGCGGAAGTTGCCGTTACGGACGATACCTTCCAGCACAGACGCATGGCACGCGACGTTGACGTGGTGCTTGTTGACGGCACATGTCCGTTCGGCAACGGCTGGGTAATTCCCGCAGGGCTGATGCGCGAGCCCAAAACAGCGTTCGGCAGGGCAGACATGGTTGTAATAACAAAAGCGAACCAGATTACGGAAGAATCAGTGCGCAATACAAGGACAGAAATTGAAAAATACGTTTCGCCCGAGAAAATTTTTGTAGCGGAAATAAATTACGATTCCTGGCTTGTGTACGAAAACGGCAGCGAGCCTGTTACGAAGCCGATAAACGAAAAACCGAAAGGAAGCTACGTTGTATTTTCCGCGATAGGCAATCCTGAAGGCTTCTACCGTTACGTTGCGGGGCGAGGAATAACTGTTGCCGCCGAACGCACCTATCAGGACCACCACGAATTTACGGCGGAAGACGTTGACAAACTTAACGACCTTGCGGCGAGACTTGGTGCTTCAGGCTTTATCTGCACCGAGAAAGACACTATGAACCTGCCGAAGGACGCGAAGCTCAAGCTTCCGGTGTACGTGCTGCAGATTTCCGTAGTGATGCCGGAAAAGAACCGTTTCCGCGAAATGCTTTGCGGGAAGCTGAGGCCGCATCTTATGGTGGCTTCAAACGGCTACGGCGAAGACGCAATAGGAGTAATTCTGGCGAAAAAGATGCGCGAGCGCTTTAAGTCTGCGGCAATCTCGGCGTTTGCCTTTGTGGGCTCCGGAAAGCATTACGAAAAAGAGGGAATAGAAGTGGTTTCCCCGTCCGTGGAAATGCCGAGCGGAGGCATTGTCAAATACAACGTGGGCGAGCTTGTCAACGATTTCAGACATGGGCTCGGAACTTCTATTAAAAGACAGATTGCAACAATGAGAAAAATAGGCAGGGATTACCGCACGCCGGTATGCGTCGGCGACGTCTATCTTTTCTCAAACGTTCTCTGGGGACAGGGCGTAAGCCCCGTGCTGCTTGCAACGGCAAAATCGGTGCATCTCAGCGGACATTACAGGGTTGAACGTTTCCTGCTCAGAAAACGCAGCAGACGCGTATGGACGAGAGACGCCGAAACTGCACAGGAACTGACTGCCGACGGAGTCAGCGCAGAATTTTGCGGAAATCCTGTCATGGACCTTATCAACGACAGCGACAAAGGCGTTGAATGGAAGGACGACAAATCGGCAAGAGTCGTGCTGCTTCCGGGCAGCAGACCGCGCGCCTACAACGACATAAGCCTTGTCATAGAAGCAGCGAGGGAGCTTTCAAAACGTGTTCAGTGCCAGTTTGTAATGGTTCCCGCGCCTACGACCAACTGGACAAAAATGGCGGGCAGCCTTGAAGGCTGGACGCTTTCGGCGGACGGAACAGAGCTTTCCTGCAAAGAAACATCAATACATATTCACACTCACGGACAGGTAACAGCCGCCGCGACGGGAGCTGATCTGCTCATAGGGCTCGGAGGCACTGCAAACCAGCTTTGTGCTGGGCTTGGACTTCCTGTTGTTTCAATAATGGAAACAGGAAAGCTGCGTCAGAAAAAACTGCTTCAGGAAGCGGAAGTGCTTGTTGACGCAAATCCTGCCGCCCTTGCCGATGCCGCGCAGAAAATACTTGAAGACCCTGAGCTGTGGAAGTCGATGAGCGAAGCCGGAATAAGGCATCTAGGCGGACAGGGAGCGCTTGACAGCGTTGTGCAGTACTGTGCTTCTGAGCTTGGCTGGGACAACCGCTGCTTGGTTTACGAAAAATTCAGAAATTACATTGACGCGTCATCTGAAACCGAAAGGGGCGAATAAAATTGACGGAAATCAGGAAAATTAACGCCGGAAACGTTGAAATCGGAAACGGAAAGCTTGCAGTTCTTGCAGGCCCCTGTGCGCTTGAAAGCCTTGAACTTGGGCTTGAAACCGGCGCCGAAATGAAACGTCTCTGCGAAAAATACGGCTTCGGCTACGTGTTCAAAGCCTCCTTTGACAAGGCAAACCGCACGTCGATAAAGAGCTACAGGGGGCCTGGGCTTTCCAAAGGTCTTGAACAGCTTGCCGAAATAAAAGAAAAGCTTGGTGTTCCGGTTGTAACCGACATACATGAGCCCTGGCAGGCGATGCCGGCTGCAGAAGTCGCGGATCTGCTTCAGATACCCGCTTTTCTCTGCAGGCAGACAGACCTGCTTGTCTCTGCCGCAAAAACAGGCAAAGCACTGAATATAAAAAAAGCGCAGTTTATGGCACCGGAAGACATGAAATCCGTCGCGGAAAAATGCCGCGAATCGGGAAACGCTGACGTAATGCTCTGCGAACGCGGAACTGAATTCGGCTATCACGAGCTTTCCGTTGACATGCGCTCGCTTGCCGTTATGAGAAGCTTCGGCTGCCCGGTCTGTTTCGATGCAACGCACAGCGTTCAGAAACCGGGCGGAAGCGGAAATTCAAGCGGAGGAGACAGACGCTTTGTCCTTCCTCTGATACGCGCTGCCCTCGCAATAGGCATAGACGCGCTGTTTGCGGAAGTGCATCCTGACCCCGCAAACGCCAAAAGCGACGGACCAAACATGATTCCTCTTGAAAAAATGGATTTTGTACTGTCACAGATAAAAGAATTTGATTCAGCAGCGCGCAGGACAGGTTTTGCGCAGCTGGACTGGGCGGAGGTGTAAAAAATGAGTCTTCCGTACGAACGCAAAGAGAAAAATCTGCCTGACTCTCTGCTGCTTGCCACTGCAAAAGGCATTCTTGCCAAAGAAGCGGAAGAGCTGGAGAAAGCGGCGGAAAAAATAGACGCAGACGTTGTTGAAGCGGCGCGCGTAATCAGCCGCTGCAAAGGCAGGCTTGTAGTGTCGGGGCTTGGAAAATCGGGACACGTCGGCAGAAAAACGGCAGCAACCTTTGCATCTCTCGGTGTTCCTGCATTCTTCCTGCACTCTGCGGAAGCGTGGCACGGCGATTTGGGCATGGTCTGCCGCGAAGACGTAGGCTATTTCATAAGCAACAGCGGCGAAACAAAAGAGCTCATAGACCTTCTGCCGCACTTCAAACGCATTGGCGCCCCTGTTATAGCGGTTACCGGCAATCCTGAATCCACGCTTGCAAAAGACGCAGATTTCCTTCTCAACACTCACGTTGAAGCTGAAGCAGACCCCCTTGGGCTTGCGCCTACGAGCAGCACAACGCTGCAGATGGCAATGGGGGATGCTGTTGCCGGAATGACGACGCTTCTGCTCGGGCTTGAAAAAGAAGATTTCGCCCGTTTCCATCCGGGCGGTTCTCTCGGGAAAAAACTGCTGCTCCGTGTCGGCAATCTTATGGCGAAAGACGCGGAACTTCCCGTAGTCAGCGACAGCGCCCTTGTTTCGGACGCGCTGTTCGAAATTACGAGCAAAGGCTTCGGTGCGACAGCCGTTGTTGACAAAAACGGCGTTACGGAAGGCATTTTCACGGACGGCGACCTCCGCCGCTTAATGGAGAAAAAAGGCGACGGAGCGCTGAAATGTCCCGTTACCGAAGGCATGACAGGAAATCCCAAGGTTGTGCACGAAAACGACCACGTTACCGCCGCTCTCAACCTTGTTGAAAAATTTGAAATTTCGGCGCTGCTTGTAGTGAACGACGAAAACAAACCTGTCGGCATGCTTCACGTGCACGACATTCTGAAAGCAGGGGTGGCGTAAACGTCTCTTCTCAAAACGATATACGGGCCTATTGCAGACCTTGTATTCCGTATAACGCTGAAAAAAAACAGCCGCCGGTACACTGAAGGCATTGATGAAAGAATGGGAATGCCGCAGGCGGAAAAGCTGTCCGTACTCAAAGGACGGCCGCTTTGGATACATGCGGTGTCTGTCGGCGAAGTGCAGGCAGCTTCGGCGCTTATCAAAGAGATCAGGACGCGCGGCTTCAGCCGTCAGATAGTGCTCTCCACAACCACTGAAACGGGAAAGGCAATGGCGATGCGCCTTTCGGAAGGACTTTTTGACCTTCACGTCTATTATCCGTGGGACAACAGAAAATACATACGTTCGGCGCTCGACAGGATAAATCCTGCGGCGTTCATTGTGCTTGAAACCGAAATATGGCCGAACATGCTTTGGGAACTGCAGGCAAGAAAGATACCGGTCTTCCTCGCAAACGGCAGAATATCGGAAAGAACCTGGAAAAATATACAAAAACATCCGGTTGTCAAAAAGCTTTTCAGAGAGCTGTTCAGCATCTTTGGCGGAATATTCCTCAGGGAGCAGCTTGACTTTGACAGACTGCGCGCGCTCGGCATATCCGAAGAAAAAATAAAAGTCACCGGCGACCTGAAAATCGACGCCCTGCTGAACAGAATTCAGCCCGAGGCAAAAGAAAAGTGGCAGACGTTGCTTCACGCGGAAAAAGGGCAGCTTTACGTTGCTGGCAGCACACACACCGGCGAAGACGAAATCGTTGTGTCCGCGTTTGAAAAGCTTAAGGAAACGTCGCCGAATGCAAGGCTCATCCTTGCCCCGCGTCATCCCGAACGTGCGGAAGCGCTCTGCACGCAGTTTGAGAACAGTTTCAGAATCTGCAGACTCTCGGAGCTGACGGAAGATTTTGAAATAGTCGTAATAGACAAAATAGGCGTACTCTTCGAGCTTTACGGCGTATCCGAAGCGGCCTTCATAGGCGGCAGCTTCACGGACAACGGCGGACAAAACATCCTGGAGCCTGTTGCCTGGGGAACCCCTGTGCAGTACGGGCCTCACATGGAAGACTTTGCGGAGGCATCGCAGGAATTCCTGTCGCGAGGCATCTCCGCTCAGCTGAACAGCGCGGAAGAGCTTGCTGAAACGTGGTGCGCAATAGCGGAAGGAAAAACGGACGTTGAAGCGGTGCGCGGACAGTGCAGGCAATACTTTGCCGAAAAGGCGGGGGCTGCCTGCAAAATATGCGACGCTGCTGCCAAAAGCAGGGAATAAAAGAGCAAGAAACAGCAGGGAGGCTGCATTTATGAACATAAACAGGGAACTTATCGGAAAATTTTACGACGAGCTTGACGAACGCTCAAAAGAAACGCTCGATGCTTCCGTAAAAAAAGCCGTTGAAGCCAAAAAACGCGGCGGCAAAATCGCAGTCGTAACAGGCTCAGGCCCCAATCTTCACGAAGGCGTCACAACGCTTGTCGCCGAACTCATCAGCAAAGGCATAGTTGACGGTGTAACCACAAGCTCTGCCGTTATCAACCATGAGATGGGCGGGGTGCTTGACAGAGTCAAAATGTGCGGTGCCGCACAGCTCGGCTTTGACGAAAAAGTCATGCCGCGCGGCAACGTGTTTGAATTTACCGACATGACCGACGAGCAGCTTGACGAACTCGGAAAAGAAATGCTGCTTGACCGTGAACTGCTTGCAAAACGGCATAACGCGGAAGGTCATTTCGTAACGAAAGCGGCGGCAAACATGGCGTATCCGATGGGACTTCGCACGGAAATGCTTGCGGAAGAGATACACTCGCTCTGCCGCCAGTGCGGACTTCCGTTTGAACAGGTGGCGGGCTGGGGCTGCGACAAACGCACAATGCTCGGTGCAGGCGCCGAAAACAACGTTCCCGTGCTTGTCACAATACCGCAGCTTGTAGGCGGAGGACACGTGGGAATGGCAGTCGGCGACAGCATTCCCGTTGCCGAACGCTCTCGCCGCATAGCCTCAATGCTTCGCGACTCCGACGTCATAATCGAATCCGCAGTTGCCTTAACGCAGGAAATCCACGACGGTCCCTTTGAAACCTACACGGGACACGGAATATGGAGCTGGTGGCAGAAAGAACCTGTCTACAGCCTGCGCGAAAAAACGCTCATCCGCTTTGACCTCGACGAAAATCTGCGCAAAGCGCAGGATCTGCAGAAAAACAGCGCGATGATACAGGAAGCGATAAGCAAAGGACTTCCCAAAACAAAAATATCCAAAATACCGTTCCGCATGGAAATGTCTGCTTTTGCGCGCCATGAAGGCAGTCTTCCGGTAATCGGAGACATCGGAATGATATGGCCGGTATTTGCGCTCAAGGTTGCCGACGAACTCGGCATAACGCTCGACTTCATGAGCTACAAACAGGAAACGGAAGACGGCAAAGCGATGCGCGAATGGATAGTTGAAAACGTCAAACCGCTTGACCGTAACAAAATGCTTGAAAAGTTCTCAAAATGGAAAGGAAACGTAAGCAATGCCTAAATTTCTCGGAATAATTCCGGCGCGCTACGCGTCGTCAAGACTGCCCGGCAAACCGCTGGTAGACATAAACGGAAAAACGATGCTTGAGCACGTGTACCGCCGTGCCCTGATATCAGACGTATTCTTCCGCATAATAATTGCCACTGACGACAAACGCATATACGAAGCGGCGGAAAAATTCGGTGCGGAAGCCGCAATGACGCGCGAAGACCATCCGAACGGCACCAGCCGCGCAGCGGAAATAGCCTCGGCAATAGACACAGACTACGTAATCAACATTCAGGGAGACGAACCTATGCTTGACCCACGTCTTCTTCGCGAGCTTGCCGACGGCATAGCTGCTGACGAAAGCGCGGACTCGGCGACTGCCTGCATGGAAATTACGGACGAAGAAGACATAAACAACCCGAACATCGTAAAAGTTGCCCGTGCGCTCAACGGCAGGGCACTCTACTTCAGCCGCTCGCCGCTGCCCTACAGACGCGAAGCGGCAGGCTGCAAAATATACGAACACATAGGCATCTACGCCTACAAAAAAGACTTCCTGATGAAACTCATAACGCTGCCCGACACGCCTCTGCAGCAGACGGAAAGCCTTGAACAGCTCAAAATCCTTGAGCACGGTTACTCCATGGCGGTAATACCCACCAAATACCCGTCTGAAGGTCCCAACGTCAACACACCGGAAGACCTTGAGCTCGTAAGGAAAATACTTGCCGGCAAATAAGACGCAATACGGCGTTGCATCAGCACAACCATGCAGTTTCCCGGCCTTTTCAGTCTTATAATACTGCTGACCGACGACAACCCTGCTCATACTGAACAGAGCCTTGCCGTTGCGTACGCTCTTTCCGACATCACGGGAGCAGAAATAGCAAGCTTCAGCATACCGAAGCTTAAAGGACTGCGCCGCTTTTTAGCGGACAAACGCAAAGTACAGCTGCTTACAGGCCGCAGGGAAGAGGTGCTTTCGTGGCTTGGCTACGCGAAAGGCGACACACTGCTGCGCTCAGTCTCTGCCCTGCTTAATCAGCGGAAAATAAAAGACAACTCCTCAAAAACAATAGTCATCTCAGCCGGCAGCGAAGCAGCGGCATACAACCTTGCAGTTGCGTCTGCGTGGAACGTTGCCTGCTCAGTAATAGGAAACCCGGAAGGCGTAGGAACAAAGCCATTTGAATTCGTGATAATTCCGGAATACGAAAAACAGCCCTCAGAACCCAACATACTGAAAATTGTCACTCCTCCGAACAGCGTCGGCGAAAAAGAGCCTGACGAAAAAGCCAAAGCGCTGCTTGCGAAATACAAACCGGACAACAGAAAAATATGGCCTCTGCTCGTAGGCGGAAGCGGGGCAGACAACAGCATGGACCCTGAAAAGCTGAGGCTTCTGACGGCAAAACTTGCCTGCAGGGCAGAAGCCTGCGGCGCGCAAATCTTTGCCGGATGTTCAGCGCGTACGGACAAGAAATGTCTTGCCGTTATGCAGAATTTGGCCGCGCAGAACGAAGCCGTGCACTGTCTTTCGCCGGAAGAATACGGCGAAGATCTGTACTACGCTCTTATGGGAATAACAGACACGGTTCTCTGCACGGAAGACCTCTTCGGCGAAATATCGGAAGCTGTCACCGCGGGCAGAAAAGTTGTGCTCATGCGTACTGCCTGCACAAAAGGACTGAAACAGAAAATCAGCCGCCTGACCGGCAGACTTGTCGAAAACGGTGCACTGCCGCGCTTCCGTGCACACGGAACGGCAAGAAACAACCTGGTCTACGACAGATTCAAACGGCACGGCAAACTGCAGGAATTTGAAAACTGGCTGCTTTACTGCGGCACAAAAGAAACGGCCTCATCCGGCCTTGACGAAGAAACCCCCGTATGGAGAAACTTCAACGAAGCGCGCCGGGCGGCAAAATGGATTGCAGGAAGCCTGGTTGATTAAAAGCGCGGAACACGCGCTGCACAAAAATCGTCAAAAACAAATATTTCTGCTACAATATAGCGGCAGCGAAACAAAACTGCGGAAAGGCGGTCATCGCATGAAGAAAATTATAACGGCATTATTAACGGCATCTCTCATAATCACCTGTGCAGCCTCGGCAGGGCTTGCAGCGCAGAAAGCGTCTGCAAAGACAAGCACGAAAGCGGCTGCAAAAAAGACAGCTGCAAAAACGGCGGCGAAACCTGCTCAGAAAACAGAACAGCTCCCTCCGGCACCGCGCAAAATATCACCGGGGCATACTGAAACAGCCGACACGCTGCTTGTAACAGCCGACTGGCTCAAAAACAATCTTAACAACGTTATCCTTGTTGACTGCCGCTTTGCAAGTCTCTATCAGTCAAACCATATCCCCGGAGCAGTCAGCGCACCGTGGACCTACTTTGTAAACACCACTGCTCCCAACGGAAGCGAAGAATACGGAACAATCCTTCCTGCAGAGCAGCTTGCGAAAAAAATCGGTGCTCTCGGAATCAACGGAAGCCGTCAGGTTGTATGCTACAGCGACACAGGCGACTGGGGGCAGGGAGCCTGGACAGTTGCGGTTCTCCGCATAGCGGGCATAACCAACGCCAAAATGCTTGACGGCGGCATCTACGTCTGGAAAAACGCAAAATACCCGCTCACAAACAAACCGTCAAAAAACAAAGCGGTGCCGTTTGCCATACAGCAGTCAGTCAAAGACGAATACGTTATCCTTACCGACGGAGTGCAGGAGCTTATGGGAAAACCGACAACAGTCATAGCTGACGTTCGCACGCTTCCCGAATATGAAGGAAAAATTGCGCCGTTCAAAGAAAAACGCAAAGGACATCTCCCGGGAGCAATCCACCTTCCGATGGACAACTTCGTGGACATGGCGAGCGGACGCTTTAAAACAACTGACGAAATCAAAGCGGAACTTGAAGCAAAAGGCATAACGAAAGACACAGACCTTGTGCTTTACGACACCTGCGGAGTACGCGCCGGTTTTGCCGCAATGGCGTGCAGATTGGCAGGCTTCGGCAAGGCAAAATTCTACGACAACGGTTTCCAGGCATGGGCGGGCAACGACGCGATGCCGTTGGAAGCCTCGGAACAGCAGTAAGATACAGACAGATTAAATTTGAAACGCAAACCGGCGCCTGTTGTAAACAGGCGTCAGTTTTTTATTTATTTAACGGCGAAAAAGGGTTAAAATGTAACGTACGAGGTGATGGATTTGTCAATTTCAGGCTGCTGCGGAACAGACTGCGAAGCGTGCGAAGCAAGAAGAGCAACGCTTCAGAAAGACGCCGCCGCTCTGGCGAAGCTTGCCGTTGCGGAAGAAAACGCCGGAGGAGGTTCCTTTGTCCTGCCGTCGAAGCTCAAATGCACAGGCTGCCTTGAGCCGGGTGTAAAAAGCATACGCTGCCAACAGTGCAGAATACGCATGTGCGCACAGGAAAACCGCATACCGCACTGCGGCTTCTGCGAAAACTTTCCCTGCGAACTCACAGGCGACGCGTGGGAAGCAATACCTGAATACAAACACAACCTCGAACAGCTGAAAAGCAGATAAAAATACAGCAGACAGCAATGGCGCTGACGCGCCGCAGACAGCAGACGGCTGACAGCGAATAGCGAAAAACAAAGACGCTGGATTCCGACTTGCGTCGGAATGACAAATGGAAAAAAGGTAACGATTTTGCTATCAGCTGACAGCTGCCAGCCGTCAGCGCGAGCGCAGCGAGCAATACACCGGCGCGAAACGCCAATAACGAAAGGAAGCGGTAAACGTGTTTAAAATTCTGAGCAAAGAAAAACTTGCGCCCAAAGAATACAGCTTTTGGATAGACGCGCCGCGCATCGCCTCACACGCGAAGCCGGGGCAGTTTGTATCCGTGCGCGCTTCGGAAACAGGCGAACGCATACCGCTTACGATAGCCGACTTCGATGCGGAAAAAGGGCGCATACGCCTTATATTTCAGGTGGTGGGAAAAAGCACGGCACTCATGTCGCAGCTTGAAGCCGGAGACGAAATAAAAGACGTTGCAGGGCCTCTCGGCAAAGCGAGCGAAACAGACAAATTCGGCACGGTGCTTCTCATAGGCGGCGGCATAGGAATAGCCGCAATATACCCGATACTCCGCAGACTGAAACAGCTCGGCAGCAGGGTAATAGCAATACTCGGCGCCCGCACGGCAGAGCTTGTCATACTGCAGGAAGAATGCAAAAAATACTGCGACGAGCTGATAATCACAACCGACGACGGCAGCCTTGGTGAAAAAGGGCTTGTCACCGACGCGATGAAACGCCTTGCACAGCGCGGAGAAAAGCCTGACCGCTGCTGGTGCGTGGGTCCTTCCGTAATGATGAAATTCTGCCAGAAGACGGCGCAGGAACTCGGCTGGCCGATATGGGTGTCGCTTAACCCCCTTATGCTTGACGGCACAGGAATGTGCGGCTGCTGCAGGGTAACGATAGACGGCGAAATCAAATTCGCCTGCGTGGACGGCGCCGAATTTGACGGACACAAAGTTGACTGGACAGAATTCATGAACCGTCTTGCGCAGTACAGGGACGAAGAAAAAATCTCCATGGAAAAATACGAAGCGGAAACGGGTGAAAAATCATGGCTGTAACGCAGAAAAACAAAAC
>JAZUJX010000038.1:0-4652 GCA_045642965.1 Synergistaceae bacterium
CCTCACCGCAACCCTTGACGGAACAAAAGCGTACTCGGAAGCCGACTACGTAATCATAGCCACACCCACAAACTACGACCCCGACAAACAGTACTTTGACACCTCGGCAGTCGAAAACGTAATAGAACAGGTAATAAAACTCAACCCGAAAGCAACAATGATAATCAAATCAACAATACCCGTAGGCTACACAGAAAGCGTACGGGCAAAATACAACTGCGGCAAAATAATATTCAGCCCGGAATTCCTCCGTGAATCAAAAGCGCTCTACGACAACCTCTATCCCAGCAGAATAATAGTAGGCTGCCCCAAAGGCGACAAAGAAATGCACGCAAAAGCCGAAACCTTTGCAAATTTACTCGTTGAAGGAGCAATAAAAGAAAACATAGATGTAAAAATAGTCGGACTCACGGAAGCGGAAGCAATAAAACTCTTCGCCAACTGCTACCTTGCGCTCAGAGTAGCATACTTCAACGAACTCGACACCTACGCTGAACTCAAAGGACTCGACACAAAACAAATAATAGACGGAGTAAGCTTAGATCCCAGAATAGGCACACACTACAACAACCCGAGCTTCGGCTACGGAGGCTACTGCCTCCCCAAAGACACCAAACAGCTCCTTGCCAACTACGAAGGAGTACCGCAAAACCTGATAAAAGCAATAGTAGAAAGCAACAGAACAAGAAAAACCTTCATAGCCGACAGAGTACTCAAAAAAACAGGCTGGAAAGAATACTACGAAGACATAGACGAAGACATAATAAACAAAAAAGCGGCGACAATAGGCATCTACCGCCTTACCATGAAATCCAACTCCGACAACTTCCGGCAGAGCGCCATACAGGGAGTAATGAAAAGAGTGAAACAAAAAGGGGCGCAGGTAATAATCTACGAACCCACGCTTGAAAACGGCAGCGAATTCTTCGGCAGCAAAATAGTCAACGACCTTGACGAATTCAAACGCACGGCAGACGTAATAATTGCCAACCGTTCGGACGCCTGCCTTGACGACGTAAAAGAAAAGCTGTATTCAAGAGATTTGTTCAGAAGAGACTAAAATATCTGTAACGGTAAATCAAAATTTGCGGAGGTGCTGCAATGAAAGTTATATTAACAGGCGGCGCAGGATTTATAGGAAGCTGCATGCTGCGTACGCTCAACGATGCGGGATGCGATGACGTAATCGTTGTGGACAACATTGCTTCGACTGAAAAATGGAGAAATCTTGTCAACAAGCGCTATATTGAATATTTCAACAAAGCGGATTTTCTTCCCGTTCTGCCGCAGATAAAGGACGTTTCAGCGGTTGTGCATCTCGGCGCCTGCTCGGCAACAACCGAGAAAGATTTTGATTACCTTTACAAAAATAATCTGAATTACAGCAAAACACTCTGGAATTATTGTGCTGAACGCGGAATTCCGTTCCTTTACGCAAGCAGTGCCGCGACCTACGGAGACGGCAGCGAAGGCTTTGACGACAAATGCGACATTAAAAAACTGCGTCCTCTGAACGGCTACGGCTACTCAAAACAGTTGTTTGACCTTTGGGCTGAAAAACAGGCAAAACGTCCGCCGCAGCATGTCGGAATGAAATTTTTCAATGTCTACGGACCCAACGAATATTTCAAAGGTTCCATGGCAAGCGTTATTTTCCATTCTTTTAATACGCTGAAAGAGTACGACAGTATAAAGCTTTTCAAATCCTATCTTCCGGAGTACGCACACGGTGAACAGAGACGCGATTTTGTCTATGTGAAAGACATTTGCAGTGTTATAAAATTCTTCCTTGAGCATCCCGACAAAAGCGGTTTGTTCAATCTTGGTACAGGTCATGCCCAAAGCTTCAACGACCTGGCAAAAGCGGTATTCCATGCGCTGGACAGAAAAGTTTCCATAGAGTACACGGAAATGCCGGAAGGTCTGCGGGCAAAATATCAGTATTTCACGGAAGCGAACATTGAAAAACTCCACGACGCCGGATATGACGCGCCATTTGCGGCACTTGAAGAAGGTGCGGGAGACTACGTCAGAAATTATCTGGCAAAGGATTGCGCAGTCTACTAAACGAAAGCCGGTGATATTTTATGCCCCGTAATTTTATAGCCGAACTGGGTCTTTCAAAAGGATTGGTTGAAAAGGCCAGGCAGATTTGTTCAGGCAGATTTGAAGACTGCCGCGTTGCTGTCGCGGGCGACCTTATGCTTGACTGCTACATAAGCGGCAAGGTCAAACGCATTTCCCCCGAAGCCCCTGTTCCCGTTGTCCGCATGACGGACGAAAAATTTGTACTTGGCGGCGCCGGAAACGCACTGGCAAACCTTTCAGGGCTTGGTGTTCAGATCATTCCTGCGGGGAGACTGGGCAGCGACGCGGACGGGGAAAGATTTCTGGCAAATCCTGTAATGAGCGCTGCAGATACGGCTCATATAGTAAAAAAAGACGTCACCAGCATAAAGACGAGAATCCTCGGCGGACATCAGCAGATGCTGCGTCTTGACAGGGAACATTACATTGAAACCACGGAAGAAGAAGCCAAAGAAATCTCAGTTTCGCTTATGAATGAAAAGCCCGGCTGCGTTGTTATTTCCGACTACGGGAAAGGCTTTTGCTCCGAAGCGCTTTGCAGGGAACTGGCCGCGCAGTGTGCCGAAAACAGCACGCCTTTGCTTGTAGACCCGAAAAAAGCAGACTGGAGCTGCTATTCAGGCGCATATCTCATAACTCCAAACGTTAAAGAGCTTGGAGAAGCGTCAGGGCAAGAGATAAAAAATGAAGATTCGGAAATTGTGAATGCGGCGCGCGGACTTCTTCAGAAATACAGCATTGAAAACGTGCTTGTCACCCGCTCGGAAAAAGGCGCCTCGCTTGTTTCAAAAACGGATGTAAAGCACATACCGGCAAGCGCTGTTGAGGTCTACGACGTTTCAGGCGCCGGAGATACCACGATAGCAACGATAGCGGCATTTTTGGCGGCAGGGCTTGAGCTTTCGGAGTGCTGCGAGCTTGCGAACCTCGCTTCGCAGTTTGTTGTCGGAAAGGTGGGCACCTATCCGATAAAAGCGGAAGACCTGCTTGGGCTTCTCAAAGAAGCGGGTTTTTCTTACATGGACAAAATTGCCGGCAGGGAAGCGGCGGCAAAAACCTGCGCTGAGTGGAAAGCCGCAGGCAGAAAAGTAATCTTTACAAACGGCTGCTTTGACATAATCCACAGCGGTCACATAGACTCGCTCAACAAAGCAAAAGAGCTTGGCGACAGACTTATTGTCGGGCTTAACTCCGACGCCTCCGTAAAGCGGCTTAAAGGCGAAAGCAGACCTGTAAACGGTGAAGCGGACAGGGCAAAAATACTTGCCGCACTGGAAGCCGTGGATCTTGTTATCGTCTTCGGTGAAGACACGCCGCGCGAATTGCTTTCCGTACTGCATCCGAACGTAATTGCCAAGGGCGGCGACTATTTGCCGGAGCAGGTCGCAGGGCGCGAATTTGCGGACGAAGTTACAATAATTCCGCTCACGCAGGGCTATTCGACGACCGGAATTATTGAAAAGATTAAATGAAAATAATAATCCTTGACAGAGACGGAACACTTAACGAAGATACAGGCTATCTGCACGAGCCTGAAAAAGCGGTGCTGTGCGAAGGCGCTGCGGAAGGGCTGAAAAAGCTTGCCGCAGAAGGCTTTCGTTTTGTAGTTGTTTCAAATCAGTCAGGGATAGGCAGAGGCTATTTCACAGAGCGGGAACTCAACGCAACGAACGAAAAAATAGCTTCGCTGTTTGCAGAGCAGGGTGTAAAAATAGACGCGTTCTTCTGTTGCCCGCATCTGCCGGAGGAAGGCTGCAGCTGCCGAAAACCTGAAACAGGACTGGTGGAGCAGGCAGAAAAAAAACTCGGTTTTTCGCGCAGCGACATATTCTGCGCGATAGGCGACAAAAAATCTGACGTGCAGCTTGCGGAAAAACTGGAAGTGCCGTCGGTGCTTGTTTTTACCGGTTACGGCAAAGAGCAGTATGAAAAAGGTGTCTGCGGAACGTATAATGCAAGAGATTTGAACGAAGCAGCGGATATCCTGATTGGGGTGCTGAAAAAATGACAGACGCTGAAATCTTTCTTAAAAATCTGAACGAGCACAGGGAAACTGCGGCAAAAATGGATATTCTTGCCCGGTCTGTCGCCGAAGCGGGAGCCTTAATCCGTGAAACGCTGGCAAACGGCGGGTGCGTAATGTTCTGCGGCAACGGAGGCTCTGCGGCAGATGCGCAGCACCTTGCGGCAGAACTCAGCGGACGCTACCTCAAAAACCGCAGACCGCTTGCAGGCATGGCGCTTCACTGCGACACGTCGGCGCTTACGGCAATCGCGAACGATTTCTCCTTTGACGAAATATATTCACGCCAGGTTAAAGCACACGGCAGAAAAAGCGACCTGCTTGTGGGAATTTCCACAAGCGGAAACAGCAAAAACGTGCTGAACGCAATGCTTGCGGCGCGTGAACTTGAAATGAAAACAATAGCCATGACGGGCGAAAGCGGCGGCAAAATGGCGGAAATAGCTGACGTCCTGCTCAACGTTCCGTCCTCTTTTACGCCGAGAATACAGGAAATGCACATACTTATCGGGCATACGCTGTGCGAAGCTGCGGAAAAAGA
>JAZUJX010000039.1:0-2492 GCA_045642965.1 Synergistaceae bacterium
AATTTTTCTGTTCTTCTCCGCCTTCTTCAAATTCGCCGCCGTTTTCGTCTTCCCACGCTGGTTCTTCCCAGTCGATTTTGCTGCATTCGTCCGATGCCTGTCCGCCAACGTAATACGATCCGGGAATTACAGTAATTTTGCGCTGTTTGGCAAGGTCGTACACTTCTACCGGTTCATTTCCCCTGTTGGCTGTTATTCCGTTTGCTTCTGTCTGCAAAGGTTTGCCGCTGTTTGAACCTGACGGGGTGTCCGTGAAGGTAACGGTCGCGCCTTCTTTTATTATCATTTCACCGTCAAGCCGCAGCGTGGTAAAGTGCAGTTTTCCTTTACATTCAAGCTGTGAGCCGCTTTCTGCAGCAAGGTTTCCGAAAAGCTTCGCGCCGTGTTCTCCCGTTCCGTACAGTACGTTCTTTCCTTCAGCAGATTTAATGTCCTGACTGTACAGCTGTTTGTTTTCAAGCGACAGTTCAAAGCCGTTTTTGAGCGTTACAGGGTTGTCCGCGCCGGAATGTTTTTTCTCAAGCGTCATTCCGAAAAGACGTCCGTCTTTGTACCGCAAACCGGCAAGCTGTAATGATTTTGCGCTCATGCGGTCATAGCCCGTTCCTATTATTTCAGTATGGATGTATGCGTTTCCTGCGGCAAGGCTGTTCAAAGAAATTTCCGTGCTTTCGCCGTTTGTTTTGTCTCTTATAAGCAGATAGCCCATGGCATCTATTCCGTCAGAGCCGATAAGCGCAGCTATTCTTTCCGTGTTCGGAGTGCCCCACGTTGAATTACCCTGTGCGTCAAGGGTCAGCTGTCCGCTTAAAACCGGCTCGGGCAGCGTGTCGTCTTTATAGGTGATTTTCCATTGTTTGCCGCTGTCCGGCGCGGTTGCAAGCTTTCCGGCTTCTGCTGTTTTTGCGCCGTGTACTGCGCTGAGGAAATAAATATTGTCCGTGTTTTTCAAATCCAGTGCAGGGCGTGTCTGCGCCATGGAGCGGTTTGCCATTTGCACAATTTTTCCATCTCTGCTGATTCCGTCCGGTGTACTGCGGCCGCCTGTGGAAAGCCACCAGTATTCGCTGAAGAAGCGCTCTCTTTGCGTCAGTTTTTCCGCTTCGTCTTTTGTAAGCAGAGCTGAGCTTCCTGCTATTTTGCTTTCAGAGGCATCCGTTATGCCCGAAGCATAGGTTTTACCGGCAGAAACTGCATCTTCCCAGCTTTTGCTGCCGAGATTGTCAGCCATGATAAGTCTTGTGTCAGAGAGCTTTGCCCATCTTTTTCCGTCGTACAGCACAGTCGTGCTGCCGTTTCCGTCAAGTGCGGGCAAATCTTTAATCATTCTGAATATTCCACTGGATTTTACGGGGAACTCTTTGCCGTATTCCGAGGCGTAATCAGGCTGACTGCCGCCGGCCACCTTTTCACAGAAAAATCTTATTTTGTAATTTCCTGCCGGTACATTGTAAAGCGGGAGTTCAGCTTTTCCGCTTCCTGAGCTGCTTGTGTCCGCTACCTTTGCGTAGTTAACAAGCTCCCCTTTTTCATCGTAAAGCAGAGCCGAGAGGAACATGTTTTCGCCTGTCGCCGCATTTCTGTATTCCACAACAAGCTTTTCACCGTTACTGCCTGCCGGAGTCAGCGACGTTATTTCAGGTTTTGCAATGCTTTTGTCCTGCACTGTCACTTTCCAGCCGTCCTTGCCGTCATAGTCCGCAAGCGCAAAACCGTTGCCGGCTGATACGTTCTCTTTTCCGCCGGCCGGTGCTGTTTTTAAATAATAGGATTGAAAGAGCGGAGATTTCAGACTGATTATTAAAGCGGGGCGAACAGCATTTACACCGTAGATGTTAGTGAAGTCGATGCTGCCGGCGCGGGTGACAACCCCCGCAGAGGAATAAGGATAAGGCGAATGCCCCCCAACATAGGTCAAATAGGGCGAACGCAGCCACCACAAGTTGCCTGTGTTGCGGATACTCAGGGGCATTGTCTTACATTCTCCCACTGAAAGAAGATAGAGGCAGTCTTCCGCAGCGCCGTTGTCCGACGTCGGCGAGTGTGCTATGAAGTTTGCGCTTCCGCCGTTTATCTCATTCCACGTCAAATTCTTAGTACCGGTTTTACCCGCTCCCGTGTAGTTTTTCATATTTTTTTCGTGACCGTTGACAGCACCGCGAATCACAGAATTTCTGTAATCATTTCCGTCAGCAAGCTTGGGATTAAATATAGACCTTCTCAGGCTGCCGGATATTATAACGTATGCGTAACCGCCGTCAACCTTCCACAGAGTCCAGTTTTGTCCGAGAAAATCGGCTTTACTGCCCACCTTGTACGTTCGTGAAGTTTCGTCCCAAAACGCGCCGGCGCCGCCCTCAGCTATACCCGCCGCAAACGCCGGAGATACCGAGACCAAAACGAACGATAAGAGCATTAAAACTGCGTAAAGCTTTCGGAAATTTTTCATTTTGCCAGTCACCTCTGAAAAGTTATCCGCTTATTTTTTCTTT
>JAZUJX010000040.1:0-31043 GCA_045642965.1 Synergistaceae bacterium
GCGTCAGAACCTTTAAGGGCGCACTTAGCACCTAGCACTTAGCACTTAGCTTACAGCCTGCAGCTTACGGCTTGCAGCTTACAGCTTACAGCTTTTACAACCAAATCCTTCTCACCTGTCTACTATAATAAATACAAAAACACCTCTATTTTTACGCCTAAAATCATACCCTTTAAACGCAGTAATTGCAAGGCTTCAGAGAAACGCAATCTGCGAAGCCTTGCAATCACGCGAGTTATAAGGTTTGTTTTTTTAAAAAAAACTTTTTTGCCGCTGCGCGACTGAAGGGGGTAGAGTAACGCAGGCAGTGCCGATGCGTTGTTGTTTGTTAAGTTGCGGGCAGCGTTTTGCACGGTTTGCTGTGTACCTCAATTTGGCAGAAATTGCTTTTTGCCAAGTTGGCGTTTGTTTAGTGCAGTACATCTTCTCTGTATGGGGGAGATGTTTGTTTTGTTAATTTTTGTTGCGCATTTTTTCTCTATACATATATAATATAGCCGTTCAAAATAATTTTTTGGAGGTTACGGTCTTGAAGAGATTTTGGAACTGCCTCTGCATTTTTGTTTTAGTGTTTTTCGCCGCCGTGTCTTTCTGCGGCGCTGCGTGCGCCGAGTCGCTCGCCGATTACGAGAAGGAGCTTGAGGACTATCAGAAGCATCCTCTTGAACGTGCGGATACGCTTAAGGAACAGCTGGACAAAACGATTCCTTTTGAGGAGGCGCTTACGCGGCAGCACAATACGTCGCGTGCCGATATTATCAGATATGAGCTTGCTCTGAGCAGGGCTGCCAGTACGTATTTAAGTATGCATTACGGGCAGAAAGCTTCCGCTACGGATGACACGACAATTCTTGACGACGAAACGCTCAAGCAGTTTCTTGCTCAAAAACCGCCTTTTGATGCCGCATTTTATACGCAGCTGGTCAGCACAGCTTCGCGCTGCAAGGCAGCGCTTGAGCTACGCAGGAAACTGATGGAGAGCGATAAGAAGGAACTTGCGAATCTGACGAAGCAGAAGTTTGATCTGGAGAAGAAGTACAGGCTGTATCTTGACAGGCTGGATGATTCCGAGGACGTTATTGAGGACAACTGGAATATGATGCTTCTGAAGGCAATTTACGAATATTGTTTCACCAGAATGCATTTCCTGAGGTTTTCTATAGACGCGAAGAAAAATTCAATAGAGGCTTTGGCGCGGAGAGAGGCGGCTATTTCCGATTTGCTGGAAACCGTGAGAAAAAATGTGAAGGTTGACTCAAGTGCCGAAACGTTTGAAGCATATAAGATGGATCTTCAGCGGCAGATCGGAAAGTATAATGAAGTTATACAGACGCTTAATCAGAAATATGACCGCCTTACGCAAAAGATTATTTCCACTGACAGCCCGCTCACGCCTTTTGCAAAATACTGCTATTCAACCGAGCAGAACCTGATTGAGAGCGAGATTGCCCTTCTTGTAAATCTCACAAACCATTTGAATGAGTGTCGCGGGCATGTGCAGTTTGCATGGGAAGTTATGCTGAACAGAATGACCGATGACGAGGTTGTGAAACAGTATGAGGACGCCGAGGAGATTGCCGAGAAGCTTGAAACTGATTATATGAATGCTATGGGTGAGCTGAAGAAAATATGTACGATGATGGATACCGCAACAACGTTTTTTATCAGCGACGCTCTTGATACCGCAGATTCCGACGTAGCCGTCCGTTCAGAGTTTGATACGAATATGAAATCAAGGATTGAACGTTACTGCCTGTACATTTTCTGGCTTTCTGACATAAAGGACAGTTTCAACAATACTGCTTCCGAGGCAAAGCACCGTCTTAAGCTGCAGGACAATCACAAAAAGCAGAGTATGTGGGAAAAGATTAAAGCTGTCGCCGAAGATGTCTGCGATTACGAGCTTCTGTACGTTGAGGATTATCCCGTTACTTTAGGCAAGATTCTTTTGTCCATTGTTATTTTTATAATCGGCTATCTGCTTGCCTGTTACATTGCGTTTATGGCGCGCCGTGCCATTATGCATCATGCAGCCAGGGTATCGAAACATGCGGGTGTGATCGCCCCCAAGTTTGTGAAGTACATCCTGGTGCTGATTGCTTTTATGGTCGCGATGGCTCAGCTCGGTATTCCGTACACGGCTTTGGCGGTCGCCGGCGGCGCTTTGGCTGTCGCCTTCGGTTTTGGAGCACAGAAGCTGCTGACGGATATTTTTGCCGGCTTTGCCCTGCTTGTTAAGAACCGTATTCACGTCGGAGACCATATTATGCTTAACGGACAGTACGGGATTGTCAAGGAACTGACGCTGTATGACACCGTACTGCTGACCGAGGATAGCAAGGATTTGATTGTTCCCAACAGCAGGTTCTTTGATCAGGAATTTGTCAACCTGACGCTGCACAATCCGAATACGCGCCTCACTATTGATGTCGGGGTTGCGTATGACAGCGACCTGGAGAAGGTACGCAGCGTTGCCAATAAGGTCTTGGAGAAAAATCCTCTTGTGCAGAAGAAGCCGTATTACAGAGCGGTTTGCGATGCGTTTGACGACAGCGCGATTAACGTCAAGGTACAGTTCTTTGCTGATATCAAGGCTCACAGCCAGGTGGAGATACGCAGCGCTGTCATAAACGAAATTGCCGAGGCATTCAGGAAGAACGGCATTGAAATAGCCTTCCCTCAGCAGGACGTACATATTAAATAGTATATACTATATATGTGTGCAGCAAAATCATTCAGAAGGAGTGCTGAAGCATGAAAGAGATTATCTATACGGAGAAATCACCGAAAGCAATAGGGCCTTATTCACAGGGAGTCAAGGCAAACGGCTTTGTCTTTACTTCCGCGCAGCTGCCTCTTGATCCCGAAACTGGAGAAGTCGCGGAGGGAGGTTTTGTCGGTCAGACGCACCGTGTAATGCAGAATATAAAGGCGGTGCTTGAACAGGCAGGCACATCGCTTGACAACGTCGTCAAGGCGACGGTCTACATTACCGACATGGAGCAGTTTGGCACTGTCAACAAGATTTACGGCGAGTATTTCAGCGGCAACTATCCCGCAAGAGCGTGCGTCGAGATTTCAAGACTTGCCAAGGATGCCCTGGTGGAAATCGAGGTTGTCGCCACCTGCTAAGCTGACCGGCGCAGGCAAAGTCCGCTGCAGGGCTGTTTTTTCAGTCTGCGGCGAAAAAGCGGCAAAAAAAAATTAAAAAATTATAAAAAAAGTATTGCCAAAAAGAGATATGGTGCTATAATTCTCTTCGTTGCTTAGGCAATCTGTTATTCCTCAGTAGCTCAATCGGCAGAGTACCTGACTGTTAATCAGGGTGTTACTGGTTCGAGTCCAGTCTGGGGAGCCAGAAAAATTGAAAGCCGGAGATTTCTCCGGCTTTTTTGTGTCCTTAAACTGTTCTCTTCCTACAGTTTTTTGAAATTTTTCATTGGTGTCTGCCGCTGTTTTTGGGCGGCGGCTTTCGCTTTTCGCTGTGGGGCAGAGTTTTTCGTTGAATAACGCTCTAAACCTATTTTGCCTTCTCCAAAATCAACTTCTGTACGCAGTCAGCCAAAAAGTCAGCCGAAATTTTACCAAAGTAAAAAATAGTGCTTGCAAAAAAATAAATTTATAGGATAATTATGTGTACAGGTAACACCAAAAAAAACCATAGGGGGTTTTACACGTGAAGAAATTCACCAAAATCGCAGTTGCTGCAATGGCTTTCGTCATGATTTTCTCATGCGTGGCAATGGCAGCCCAGGTCACCTACCTCAAGAGCCCGTATTGGGAACCGAACACCAAGAAGGCAATCAACCAGATGTTCGAAGCCTACGGCAAAACGTCAAAGGGTTACAACCCGAACTGCAGACCGTACGCAGTATTTGACTGCGACAACTCAATCACAGTTCTCGACGTTGAAGAACAGCTCGCAATCTACCAGCTCGAACACCTCCGCTTTGCAATCAAACCGGAACAGATGTTCAAAGTCCTCACCGCCGGTATCCCCAACATTGACGAATCAATGGGCGAAGACTGGAACAACCTCACAGTCCGCAAAGCAGCCAACGACGTCTGCAAAGCCTACGCGAAACTCTATGCAAAAGGCTGGGTAAAAGCAGACCGTTCACAGGAAAAGAACATGGCAAAATGGATGGCAACGGACGACTGGAAAGAATTCGCAGCAAAAGCACGCTGGATGTATGACGCAATCTGCGACTACTTCGATGCAGCAGTCGGTTATCCCTGGATTACCTACTGGTTTGCAGGCATGACACCGAAACAGGTTCAGGATCTCGCAGCCGAATCACACAGATTCTACGGCAACAAACCGGCAGAATTCTGGGACAAAATCACCTGGACGTCACCGGCAGGCTATCCGTCAGAATGCGGTCAGCTCAAAATCAAATTCAACAAAGGCGTCGGCGTAACGGCTGAACTCAAAGAACTTATCGCAGCCCTTGATGCAAACGGAATCGATATGTGGATCAACTCAGCATCACACCTCGATCCTATCAAAGCAGTCCCTGTCGTATTTGGTCTTAAAGGCGTAGACGGTATCGTCGCTATGACCAACAAAATCAAAAACGGCAAACTTACGTGGGAATATGACTATGACCTCCATGCACAGACGCAGGGTCTTGGCAAATCACTCACAATCGATAAAGTCATCCGCCCGAAATACAAAGGCCGCGGCCCGATCTTCGGTGCCATGGACTCACAGGGCGACTTCAACTTCTGCACAGAATACAAAGACACCAAAGTTGTCCTTATCATGAACCGCGGACGTAAAGACGACGCAGGTATCCTTTCAGCAATCGCTGTCTGGCAGAACAAAAACGGAATCGATGCCAAAAAAGCATGGGCAATGGGCGACACGCGTTACTGCCTCCAGGGCCGCAGAGAAGCCGGCGCAGTCTGCATGCCGACATCATACTCACTCCTTCTCAAGAAAGAAGACAAACCTGTCCTTCTTTCAGCAAAAGGCGAAAAATGGCTTGAAATGCTCGAAAAAGGCATGAGCCCGAAAGACCTCATCAACAGCGAAACGAAACTCAAAGGCAAAAAATTCTACGACGGCAAACCGGCATTTGCAGGTTACAAAGCACGTTAATAGAATTTAACGGTCTTTTAAAAAGGAACTCCTTCGGGAGTTCCTTTTTTTGTGTTTTATGGACGATTTTGCTGTATAATTTACACGGAGGGGTTTTATGCAGTACAGCGGCTTTACGGAAGCGCAGACGATGCAATATCTGAGGAAACTCGGCTTTGAAAAAAAGCCGGAAGTTTCTTTTGACAGCCTCTCTTTGCTTTTAAGCCGCCACCAGCAGATTCTTCCGTTTGAAAATCTTGACTGCATGGCGCTGAAGACTCTTTCGTTGACCTCCGACGCTCTTTACAATAAAATTGTTGCAGGCAGCCGCGGGGGATTGGGCCTTGAACTGAACAGCGCATTTTACATGCTGCTTACCGCTCTCGGTTTCAAAACTGAAAGTTTCGGCGCAAGGCTTTTTGAACTTGACGGAAGTTTGAAGCCGGAACTGCACAGGATAAACTGTGTCGAACTTGATGGCAGGCAGTACGTCTGCGACACAGGACTTTTCGCTGAGACGGCGCGTATTCCTCTGCTGCTTGAATGTGATACTGAGCAGAACGACGGGGAAAATTTCTACCGCTTTACGAAAAACGATGACGGTTCGCTGCTGCTTGACAGAAAGGAAACTTTTTTCTGGTCTCCGCTGTACGTTTTTAAGCCGGAGCCTGCCGCGGAAGGTCTGTTTGAAGATGCTTTGAAATTCTGCGTTGAGGCAGACGCGTCGCCCTACAACAAAGGAAACAAAATATCTATACACACGCACAACAGTTTTGCTTTTATTTACGGTGACACGCTGAAATACAAAAGAAAAGGCAGAATAACAAAACAGCTGTGCATAGAGGACAGACGTCAGATGAATAAACTGCTTGACGCGGTTTTTCATATAAGTTTCGGAGAAATAAGGTACGTGTACACAGAAACTGAAAACAGGGAGGAATAGCAATGAGCAAGGCAGTATTAGGCTTTATAGGAAGCGGAGTTATGGGTGGCAGTATGGCGGGTCACCTGCTTGACGCAGGATATGAGATGCATATTTACGACGTATCCAAAGAAAAAGCGGCAAAGCTTCTTGACCGCGGCGCAATCTGGGAAGATTCGCCTGCGGAAGTAGCGAAAAAATCGGATTTCATTTTCTCAATCGTCGGTTATCCGAAGGATGTTGAAGAAGTTTATCTCGGCGAAAACGGAGTAATTGCAAATGCAAAACCGGGAACGATGCTCGTCGAAATGACGACTTCAAGTCCGAAGCTCGCCCAGAAAATTTACGAAGTTGCAAAGGCAAAGGGGCTCGGAGCTCTTGATGCCCCTGTGACGGGCGGCGACAGAGGCGCGCGCGAGGCCACGCTCTCAATTCTTGTCGGCGGTGACAAGGAAGATTTTGAAAAAACGCTTCCGTATTTTGAAGTCATGGGCAAAAACATCAAGCATATGGGCAAGGCAGGCGCAGGCCAGTACACGAAGCTTGTCAATCAGATTCTTATTACCGGCACCATGACCGGAATGTGCGAGGGACTTGCTTTTGCCAAAGCTCAGGGACTTGACCAGGCGGCAGTCTTCGAAGCAATATCAGGCGGAGCGGCAGGCAGCTGGAGCTTCTCAAACTATACACCCAGAATTCTGAAAGGCGACTTTGAACCTGGCTTCTACGTCAAACATTACATTAAAGATATGAAACTTGCATGGGAAGCTGCACAGGAAATCGGCATAGAGCTTCCTGCTCTTGACCTTACACTCAAGCTTTATCAGGAACTTGCTGACAAAGGTTTCGAAAACAAAGGCACACAGTCGCTCTATAAGCTGTACGAATAAGCGCGCAGTATTTAATCCGCATTTCAACTCCCGCCATGCGGGAGTTTTTTATTGCGCGGGTAGAAAAATATCTGTAAAGGAAAAATGCTTGACACATTTCAAAACGGAGTATATAATTTCGCAGTTGTTTGGAGGCAGAAGGCATGGACGGGCTTGGAAGCATAGTACAGAAACGAATACGCGATACGCTCCTGCTTGATACCTACGGCTGCCTGCTTACCGAAAAACAGCGGCTTGCCTGCGAACTGGCGTGGTTTCAGGATTTTTCGCTTGCGGAAATTGCAGAGACGCTCGGTATCTCACGTCAGGGGGTACACGACCTGATCAGCAAGGCAAGGGAGAATATGGACAGTTACGACGAGAAGCTTGCACTGCTCAGTCAGCAGGAAAAGCTCAAGGAGCTTTCAGAGCTTGTCGGTGAACACAGGACTGAAATTTCTCCGGACGTTTTAGCCGCTTTTGACAAACTGTTTGAGGATTAAGAATGTTTGATACCATAAAAGAACGTTTCGGAAGCATATTTTCAGCCCTCGGCAGCAAAGGAAAGCTCTCGCAGCAGGATATTGACGAGGCTGCAAGAGAGATACGCCGCGCGCTGCTTGAGGCTGACGTTAATTTCAAGGTAGTCAAACAGCTTACCGAAGCAATTAAACAGCGTGCGGAAGGGCAGGAAACAGTAAATTCCGTAACGCCTTCGCAGCAGATTTTTACAATCGTCTATGAAGAGCTTGTAAAAATTATGGGCGAGGAACCTGCGCCGCTGAAAATTTCCCCGAAGCCGCCGACAGTTTATCTCATGGCAGGGCTTCAGGGCTCAGGAAAAACAACCAGCACCGTGAAAATTGCAAAGCGTCTGCAGTCAAAGGGACATAAATGCCTGGCAGTTGCCTGTGACCTCAGAAGGCCTGCGGCAGTCGAGCAGCTGAGAGTTACGGCAGAACGCGCGAAGGTAGCTTTTTACGGACCTGAAAACGGCGAGACAAATCCCGTTTCAGTCGCGAAAAAAGCTCTCGGCTACGCGGAAGACCATCTCTGCGACGTAATTCTCGTAGATACAGCAGGACGGCTTCAGCTTGACGAAGAACTTATGCAGGAGCTTGAAGAGATAAAAGCGGCTGTGTCGCCGACAGAAATCCTGCTTGTAGCGGATTCCATGACAGGCCAGGAAGCGGTGAACGTAGCCTCAGCCTTCAACGACAAGCTTTCGCTGACAGGAGTGGTGCTTACAAAGCTTGACGGCGACGCTCGCGGAGGTCCTTCGCTTGCAATACGCTCTGCGACCGGAGTCCCGATAAAGCTTGCAGGCTGCGGCGAAAAGACGGAAGATCTTGAGCTTTTTGACGCAAAACGCATGGCGCAGCGAATTCTCGGAATGGGTGACCTTCAGGGGCTGCTTGAAAAGGTTCAGGCGTCAACGAATCTGAACGATATGCAGAAGCTGACCGAGAACGTTATGTCAAACCGCTTTACGCTGAATGACATGCTTGCCCAGCTTCAACAGATACAAAAGCTTGGTCCTCTGGACAAAATAGTTGAAATGCTTCCGGTTCCCGGCGCCGCGAAAGCTTTGCAGAACGCGGACATGGACGGAAAGAGACTGAAACATCTCGAGGCGGTAATACTTTCAATGACGCCCGAAGAACGCAGCAATCCGGTGGTTATAAAAGGTTCGCGCCGCAGAAGAATAGCCGAAGGCTCAGGAACTACCGTACAGCAGGTCAATCAGCTGCTTGCGCAGTATGACCAGATGAGGGGCATGATGAAAAGCTTTGGCGGAATGTCAGGCAAAAAAATGAAACAGCTTGCTTCGATGATGAAATTCAAAAACAATTTTTTCTAAAGCGAAAACGGCAAAAAGCCTTTTCAAAATAAAGCACTAAAAAAACACAACAGGAGGTGTTTGAACAGATGTCAGTACGCATTCGTCTTTCACGCCACGGCAAAAAGAAAGCTCCGTTCTACCGTCTGGTCGTAACAGATTCACACAGCCCGAGAGATGGAAGATTTATTGAAATCCTCGGTACTTACAATCCGATTACAACCCCGGCGGAAATCAAAGTCAACAACGAACGCGCAGCTTACTGGCTTGGCAAAGGCGCTACCCCGTCAGACACGGCAAAAATTCTTCTTCAGAAAGCCGGAGTTCTCGAGGCGCCTGTCTACGAACATGTAGAACCGAAAGCAAAGCTTTCAAAGAAAGCACAGGCTAAAGCAGAAGCGGCAGCAAAAGCAGAGGCAGAAGCGGCAGCCCAGCCTGCAGAAGCTGAATAAGGCAGATACAGATGCCGAACTATTCAGAGCTTGTAGAAGTTATTGTTAAAAGACTTGTTACCAAACCGGAAAACGTCGTCATTCATGAAGACAAAAACGAGAGCGGTGCAGTCCTTATAACAATAAAGGTCGCACAGGACGATATCGGACGCGTGATCGGCAAAAAAGGCTCAACAATCAACGCAATCCGCCACGTCGCAAAAGCGGCGTCGATCAAGTCCGGCGAAAAAGTCGATGTCGATATCGAAGAGGATTAATTCCGAACGCGTTGTAATCGGCAAAATAGCCGCGGCACACGGCGTGAAAGGCACCATGCTGATTTTTCCGCTTACGGATTTTCCCGAACGCTTTCTTGATATGAAGGAGCTTGTTCTGGAAAAACCTGGCAAACCAAGCCGTACTTTGAAGGTAAAAAGCATTGCACCGTACAGCGGAAAAGGAACGTTTTTCCTCAACGCGGAGGGCATAAACTCCATGGACGAGGCGGAACTTCTCAAAGGCAGCCTGATTACGGTAGACAAATCCGAGAGAGTCGAACTTTCTGAAAACGAATTTTGGACAGATGACCTCAAAGGAATGAAGGTTTTGGATTCCGAAACGAGTGAAGAGCTCGGAAAGCTGGAAGAGATTATGGAAACGGGGAGCAATGACGTCTACCTGATCCGAACAGCTGACGGAAGTTTGAAACCGCTGCCTGCAATCAGAACAGCCGTACAGAGAGTCGACGTCGGCGGCAAAACGCTCTACGCTTCAGTGCCGGAAGGTCTTTGGGATTAAAATGAAAATTTCAATTCTTACCGCCTTCCCCGACCTAATGAAAAATTACGTCAGCGCAAGCATTTTAGGCAGAGCGGCAGCCGGCGGCAAACTGGAAATTGAAGTGATCGACCTCCGCGATTTTGCGGACGGGGATTACAGACAGATTGACGATTATTGCTACGGAAGCGGCGGAATGATACTGAAACCGGAGCCTCTCGAAAGAGCGCTTGAAAGCGTTTCAAAAGAAAGCAGACCGTTTGTGGTATATCCGTCGCCGCAGGGAACAACGCTCTATCAGGAACTTGTTGAAGAGCTTTCCCGCAAGGAACATCTTGTCATAGTCTGCGGACATTACGAAGGCGTTGACGAGCGGTTTACGCAGAAATACGTTGACATGGAGATTTCCCTCGGCGATTTTGTCCTTACAGGCGGGGAAATGCCAGCAATGGCAATTACCGACTCAGTTGCGCGGCTTATTCCGGGGGTAGTCGGAAGCAGTTCTTCGGTTGAAAACGATTCCTTCTACGACGGAATGCTTGACACTCCGCACTATACGAGACCTGCCGAATGGCAGGGCGAAAAAGTGCCGGAAGTGCTGCTTGGCGGAAACGATGCTGCTATTGAGAAATGGCGCGGCAGACAGTCCGTTGAAAGAACCTTGAAAAGACGTCCGGATATTGTCGGAAGGGCAGGCTTGACACCATGGCTCTCCGGAGGCAGTTACGTAATGGAGCTGCACTATCCGGTACTCGGCAAAGACGGCGAAAAAACGTCAACCGCGATAACAGGCATGGATATTCACGACATTGCTCGTGCGTGCAGAACCTACGGCATAAAAAAATATCTGCTGGTGACGCCTCTGGCTCCTCAGAGAGAAATGGCGCGGCGCATCATTACTCACTGGACGGAAGGCTGGGGCGCATCGCATAACCCCGACAGGGCTGAAGCGTTCAGCAGAATTAAGATTTTTGCCTCTGCGGAAAAAGCCTATGACTGGATTCGCGAAAAAGAAAAATGTGAGCCGTTTAAAATCGCTACAACTGCCAAACAGAGCGCCAACGCCGTGCACTGGCTGACGCTCAAGCGGGAAATACTTGAAAAGGAACTCCGCCCCGTATTTATTTTCGGAACAGGCTGGGGACTTCACAAGGAAATTCTCGACACGGCTGATGCGACAATGACTCCGATAGAAGGCGGAGATGACGGCTGGAACCATCTTTCCGTAAGAAGCGCTGTCAGCATAACGCTTGACAGATTCTTCGGCAAAAGATAAAACTGACTGCACTGCAGACAGACAAACAGAATTTAAACTTGTCAGATTCCATGCCGGTACAATGACCGGCCGCTGGAAACAAGATTATGCAAGGAGGGAAAACAGATGATAGACCCCAGAATAGCTCTCGTTGAAAAGAAATTCCAGAAAGCTGAAGGAACACTTCCTGAATTCCGTTCAGGAGACACCGTTAAGGTCAGCGTCAAAGTTAAAGAAGGCGAACGCGAACGCATTCAGGTTTTTGAAGGCGTAGTTATCAGCAAAATGCACGGCGGACTGCGCGAAAGCTTCGTAGTACGCAAAATATCAAACGGCGTAGGCGTTGAAAGAATATTCCCTGTCAACTGCCCGACAGTTGATAAAATCGAAGTCGTGCGTCACGGTAAAGTCCGCAGAGCAAAGCTTTACTATCTCCGCAAACTCAGCGGCAAAGCTGCCCGTATCAAAGAACGCCGCGATTTTTCAGAGAAATAAAAAAATCGCTTGACTTAGTACGCTTCACTGCGTATAATGTCTAAGTTCGCCGGGGTGGTGGAATTGGTAGACACGCACGTTTGAGGGGCGTGTGGGGAGACCCTTACGAGTTCGATTCTCGTCTCCGGCACCATTTTAAACCCTCTGAGAGGTTCGCAAGAACCTCTCTTTTTTTATCTTTTCTTTTGTTTCCTTTTGGCTCTATATGGGTTAAAATAAATGCATAATAAAGACAGGAAGTGGCGTGAAATGAAAATTCTTGCGGTCAACGGCAGCCCGCGCAAGGGCTGGAATACCTCGCAAATGCTTGAAAGCGTGCTGAAAGGTGCAGCTTCTCTCGGCGCTGAAACCGAGCTTGTAAATCTTTACGAGCTGGAGCCGTTCACGGGCTGCAGAAGCTGTTTTGCGTGCAAATACAACAATGAATCGTGCTACGGAAAATGCGGCTGGCAGGACGGACTTACGCCGCTGCTTGAAAAAATCAAGACGGTTGACGCATTCGTACTTGGCTCTCCCGTATATCTTTCCGACGTTTCAAGCGGAGTTCGCGCGCTTATAGAGCGCATGATATTCCCCGTTTTTCAGTACACGAACGACAACAAAAGCCTTGTCGGCAAAAAAATCGCCTGCGGGCTTATTCTCACAATGAACGTGCCCCGTCACATGATGGTGCGTCTGCATTATAACCGCCCCGACGGTGCTTTCGGACTTATTCAGCGTTTTCTCGGACATTTTTACGGCAGCTGCGAAATGCTCTGCGCGTGCGACACCTATCAGTTTGACAACTATGCAGACTACGTCTGCACTATGTTTGACGCCGGACACAAAGCGGAAATGCGTGAGAAACAGTTCCCGAAAGATCTGCAAAAGGCGTTTGACCTTGGAAAGCTGCTGATCAGCCAGGCAGAAAAACATCATAAATAGTTTATGAGCGAACTTTACACGTATTTCAGAATATCCGAAGCGGCAGAAAAACTTTCTGCCCTGTATGGCAAATACGGGCAGAAGGTGTTTTTTCTTGTACCTGCAACGCTTGACAAGGATACCTTAACAGACCTTATAACCGGCGGCAAAGCTGTTTTCGGCGAGCGTCCTGTCATCATGACAATTGGAGAGTTGTACGGCAAAACCGTTGAAAAAGACGATAACCCCCTTCGTGTTATCGACCCTCCCGACCATAAGCTGATACTGAAATATCTCGTTGAGGAATACAAAAACGAAAACAACGGCAGAAAGTTTCCCGCCGGCATGGGGCATGCAGGCTTTGTTACGCTGCTGTCCGACAATATTCATACTCTGATAAAAGAGGGCATTTCACCTGAGCTGTTATATACCAAGCTTGCGGACGGATTTGACGGCGGAGACGATTTGTCACCCGAAGAAATTTTGTACAGCTTGTACAGAAAATATACTGACTATCTGAACCAAAACGGCCTCGCAGACGCAATTCAGATACCTGACAAACTCAGGCAGCGGCTTGTTTCCGACAGCAATCCGTTAAAAGGCAGAGTTCTTGCCGTTGTCGGTTTCAGCACCTTTACGGGAAATCAGCTCAAGCTGTTTGAGCAGCTCGGCAAAATATGCGGCTGCGTCTATTTTATGCCGCGTACTGGAATGACTGCCAAAAATTTCCGCGGCGGCATACAGCAGCTTTCGGTTTTTGACGGAATGTCTGAGCCCCAGCCCTGCGAAAAAAACGTCAGTCCTCTGAAAGTCCGGAAACTTGAAGCTGGCAATACAAATCTTGAATATATGGCTGCTGTTCGTGAGCTTGCGCTTTGGAAACTCGGCAGGGGGAGACTTGCCGAAGGCTTTGGCGAGCTTTCCGACTTCGGGCAGATTGGTATACTTACCTCGCCGCAGACGCTTGACAGCGCTGAAAACGAACTGCGCCGCTACAACATACCGTACAACGTTGTTCTGCGCGGCACCGTGCTTGACACTCCCTTGGGCAGACTGCCGCAGCTTATATGGAACGCCTGCGTTTCGCAATGGGATACGGGGGAAACAGCTGCGTTGCTTTCCGAGCCTTTGCTTTCGCCGAACGATTTTGACAGAAGAAAATATCTGCGGCTTTTCCCGAAAGGAGAAGAAGGCTGGCGGAAGGCTCTGAAAAACGACGGAGAAGTACTTGACCTTTTCGGCAGACTGGCGGATTTCTGCCGTGCTGTCAAAAAGAAAAATTCTCCCGTTCAGATTCTCGCGCTTTGGAAAACTTTTCTTGAGACGCTTAACGCGCAGTCGTCCGCTTCAAAGCTTGTCGAAGACGATTCCGCATTTGACTACACCGTTAAAAACATATCACTTGCGCTGCATGAGCTGGATAAAAAAATTGCGGTGCTGCAGGACGTGAACAAAAATATCGGCGAAGCCTCAAATGTCGTTTTTGAAGGCGGCGACGCGATAAATTTTCTGCTTGACTGGGCATCGACAGCCACACTCTCAATACAGCTTCCGCAGAAAAACTGCGTTACGCTCTACGGCAAAGCGCCTGCCACCTTTGAACAGCACGATTTTTGGATTATGACCGATATTGACGCGAAAAGCTGGCCGGGTACGCTGCGTGATTCGCCGCTTCTGCGCAGGGAACAGCTTGCCATTGTCAACGGCAGGGATGAAAACGCCGCTGAAAAAAATCTCAAAACGGAACATATTCCTACGCTCTCCGAGCAGCGCGAGCAGAAAGAACTGCTTCTCCGCAGACTGCTTGCGACAGCAAAAAAAGGTGCCGTCATTGCGCGTTCTCTCACGGACGAAAACGGAAGACCTCTCGGAGAATCTGTGTTTGTTCCGCGTCTTTTTGACAAAAAACAGACATACTTATCACAGGCGCCTTTTGACCTCTGTGGTGAACCTCTTGTCTATACGCTTGCCAGCGCGCTTCCGCAGGACGGAGACGACTGGTTTGCGGCTGCCGAGATTCCTGAAAACTTGACAAAAACAGAACGCGGCAAATTCCCGAGGACTGCAATATATCGTCCGGAGGAACTTACCGTTTCGCTCAGCAGACTGGACGACTGGCTGAAATGCCCGTATCTTTACTGGTGCAGAAAAACAGGTCTTTATCCGTGGGATGACAGCGCTTTTGACACGCTTTCCGCGGGAAACCTGAATCACAAGCTTTGGGAAAACTACTGGAAACAGCCGGAAGAAGAACGGGGAGCCTTTACCGGCTACGTTGAGACAAACTGGGAAAACGAAGCTGTACGCGCCGAATATCCGGCTCTGTTCTCACAGAGGCTGAAACGCCGCGAAACGCTTCTGAAACAGCAGGCTTTGTCGCTTGCCGCGCTTCAGGACGCCATAGAGACAAACGCGAAGGCTCACGGCAGAATAAGGGTTGAAGTCGAAACGGATTTGAAAGACGAAAACGGCTGCGATTTTGAAATTAACGGTGTAAAATTCCGCGGCAAGTTTGACAGACTTGACGTGTACACGGACAATAGAGCTGTAATTCTCGACTACAAACTCGGCACCGCCGAAAAACACAAGAACGATCTGCAGCTTGCGGCATATGCGTATCTGCTGAAAAAACTGCGCGGATTGGAAACAGTTGGTTTCGGCTGGCTGGGACATGCAGACGGGAGGCTCTGCGGCTGTTTTGCCGAAGATATGCAGCAGATTTACGTTTTGTCAGATAAAATGAAAAACAAAACGGTACTTTGCAAAAAGATAACTCCTGAAGGGCAGATTGCCAAAGCGGAAGAAGCTCTGTACAAAATAGCCGAAGCAGTCAGACAGGGCAGCTTTGAAGCAAATTATGCCGCGAGAGAAGGCAGCGGAAGCCTGTGTCAGAACTGTGTCTATCAGACGCTCTGCCGCAGGCGGGAAGATCCGTATTATTCGGAAGCAAGCGAAGAAAGCGCGGAGGACGAGGCATGAACTGGCAGGAATTTCTGATGCAGAAAAGTACCGGCGAACAAAAGGCGGCGATCGTCTCAAAACAGCCGCTGACGGTTGTGAGCGCCGGTGCCGGCGCCGGAAAAACGCAGACGCTCGCACAGCGTTTCGCCTATCTCCTTGCTTCGGACGAAAGCTGCGAAGCGCAGCAGATTTTGGTGCTGACCTTTACCGAAAAAGCCGCGCAGGAAATGCGCGGGAGAATCGAGGGACAGCTGAGAGCATTGTACGCCGAATATCCTGACGAGCTGCCGTTCCTGAAAGACAGAATAGAAGCTCTTGAAGACGCTGACATAGCAACTATACACTCCTTTGCGATGAAAATTACGCGCGAAGCAGGGCTTTCGCTTGACATTGACCCTGCTTTTTCGCTTGCCTCTGCGCCGTTTGAGGATCTTTTCTGGGAAGAATTTGTCCGTGCTTTAGACGAGCTTTCTCTGAATAAAATAAAGCAGCTCGCCGGCGACGGCGAACTCTGGAAAAAACGCGCGGAAGAACTTTTTGGCAGCGCTGTTTTTCAAAATATGCTGAACGAATATACTCCGGACGCGCTTGCTGAAGCTTGCAGAAAAGCCGTATCCGTCTACGGGAGTATGGACAAAGACACTGACGGAAACAGGATTGACCGCGAATGGCTTTGGAACTTCTCAAATGCGGCAGAGATTGAAAAATTACAGGCGGAATACGCCGGACTGGAAGAAGACACTCGTTCAGAATGGAAGAATATATTTGGAACTGACGAGTTCAGAGTGCTGAAAAACAAAAAATCGCTGAATCCTCTGGAAACTGCTGTCATCGGGCTTGAAAAATTTGCGGACGAAACTCCGGAAGCCTTTGTGCAGACGCTGATGACCGCTCTTTCAAACCTGAGCGGACAGACAAAAGATTTTAAGAACTTATTTGCGGCAGTTTTTAACTGCAAGGCGAAAGATTACCGCGACGACCTGCAGCATAAGCTTGAGCTGTCTGCGAAACAGACAGAAATTGAAATCGGCATTTCTTCGCTGCTGAACAAAGCCGCCGCGCTTGCGTGGCAATGCTGGGAACAGAGAAAAAACAGCGCGAACTGCCTTGCCATGGACGATCTCATAGGCAGGGCAAAAGAGGTGCTTGAGAGCGATTTGTCCTGCGGCGAAAAATACCGCCACATAATGATTGACGAGTTTCAGGATACTGACCCCCTTCAGAACGCGCTTATTGAAAAGCTGTGGAAAGGCGAAAACGCCGAAAATCCGAACACGCTTTTCATTGTCGGCGACCTTAAGCAGTCCATATACCGTTTCCGTCACGCGGACCTCACGCTTTTCAAGGGCTACATTGACAAAGCAAAGAAAACAAATTGTGCGCAATATATTAATCTTGACAAAAATTTCCGTTCGACAAAAGCGCTGATAGGAGTTTTCAACGATACCTTTTCAGATATATGGAAAAACGGGATGGGAAACGTTTCCGTTCCATATGAGGCGCTTGAATATCCTGACGGCAAAGAGGACGGTTTTGAAGAAAACGCTCTCGACGTGCTTACGTTCACGGAAGTTAAAGACGAAAACGGCGCAAAACCGAAAATCGAAGAAGAACGCTTTGCCCTCTACAAGGCTCTTGCTCAGAGACTGCGCGATATATGCGGCAGCGTAACGATTTACGACAAAGAACTGAAAACAAGACGCGAATGCCGGTGGTCTGATTTTACTGTGCTTGTACCGCAGAGAACAGCCTACGCTGCCATTGAAAAGGCGTTTGAATATGCGGGCATTCCGTACGCGCTTTGCACGAGCAGGGATTATTACGGACGCGACGAGATAAAAATACTTATAAATCTGCTTAATCTTCTTTCGGCGCCTGATGATGCTCTCGCGCTTGCCTCCTGGCTTGCCTCGCCGTTCTGCGGTCTTGAAGCCGGAAAAACGGAGGCGCTCGTATCGGAAGCGGCGCAGAAAGGACTGAAAAAAAATCCGGCAATTCTCGGCGAACTTGTGAAAGAAAAATATCCGCGCGTTATCGCAAGGCTTGACAGACTGCGCCGCATAGCAAAACTGCGCGGTGCCTCCGCGGTGCTTATGGAGCTGCAAAGAAACAGGGAATACCTTAAGGCGTTTGAACCGCGTCAGAGGCGCAGGGCGTCTGCCAATCTCGCCGGACTTATTGACGCCGCAAGAGAATTTGACGCGTCAATAGGCAGTTCGTTTGCAGCCTGTGCTGAATATCTGCAGAAAGCGGCTGCTGAAAAACAGCAGAAAGAAGAGCCGGACGTTATTGACGGCAGTCAGAACTGTGTAAGAGTAATGACTATACACGCTTCAAAGGGGCTGCAGTTTCCGATAACCGTGCTTGCTGAAACGCAGAAAAAAAATACCTTGCGCGGCGGAAAAATTAAAATATCCCCGCTGCTCGGGCTGCTTGTTTCCGAAGCGCCGGAATTTGCGGTTTCTGGCGGAAACAAAGTCCCGTTTACCGCAGCGGTATGGCACAAGGAAATTGACGACAAGGCGTCACAGGCTGAGAATGAACGCTGCTGGTACGTGGCAATGACAAGAGCGCAGGAAAAGCTTGTCCTTTGCGGAATCATCAAAGAAAATGACGAGAAAAATGAATCGCAGAAACAGAAAAGTTTCCTTGAACGTTTCCTTAAAATTGAAAACATTGTGTGCAATGAAACAGACGTAAAACAGTTTGACGCCGGAAAATTTGACGTCAGACGGGAAACGGCTGAAACTGAAACGATAGAAATCACGGAACCTCTTAAAGCGGAATTTAACGCTTCGCCAATGCTTTCGCGCATAACAGCATCGGCGTACGCTCTGCTTGAATGGTGTCCTGCCGCTTACCGCAGAAGCTTCCGTCAGGGAATAAAAACAGACTGGGAGAACGAAGACAACGGGGAAACCGGAGTCAGCGGGCAGACCTTCGGAAATATCGTGCATTGGCTTGCAAGAAACTGGGACTTCAAGGAAAACTCAATACCGGAACTGCTTGGCAGCCGTTTGGAACTTCGTATGCCGGAAGAAATGCGCGAAGAATTTGCAAAGCCGGAAACAAAAGCCGAAATTGAAAAAATGTTGTCGCGTTTTGCAAAAACGGAAACAGGCACAATGCTTGCGAGACTTGCCGAAAAAGAGGGAACGTTAATACGCGAAGCGTCCTTCCGCGTACGCTGCGGGGAACTTTTGCTTGTCGGTGCAGCAGACCTGTACTGGAAGGACGGAAACACGCTTCACCTGATTGACTGGAAAACAGGCGGAGAAAGCAGCGTGACAAACGCTTACTATCTGCCGCAGCTCAAATTCTACGCGGCGGCGCTTTGGCTTGCGGCGAAAGACGGTGAACAGCACCCCGAAAAAATAGGTGTGCGCCTTGTGCATTTGCGTTCTCCTGAAAGCGGGGAAATATTCTTTGTGCCGTCAGAGCTTGACAAAATTGCCGAAAGCATTAAAAAAGCTGCACAGCGTGCTGTATCCGGTGCATTCCCGTCGTGTACGGACAAATGCGGCAACTGTCCTCTTAAAAGCGGCTGTCCTTTTGCAGTGTATCCGGAAAATTAAATTTTATGCTTTTTTCGTTTTTTATAAAAATTTCAAGGCTGAAAGTACAAAAAAAATGATATAATAACTGCGTGCGATTGTGCACGTGTCTGTTTGGCAGGACAGACAGAGCAACGGTTTTTAGCAGCAATTTTTTTCAATAAATTGGAGGGATTCTGTATGGTTGAGAAAAAGAGAAAGTGGGTAACCGTAGACGGCAACGAAGCCGCCGCATACGTTGCCCACGCAGTCAACGAAGTTATTTCAATTTATCCGATCACGCCGTCTTCACCGATGGCAGAATGGTCTGACCAGTGGTCAGCCGCGAAGCGCCCGAACATTTGGGGAACGATTCCTCTTGTTCAGGAAATGCAGAGCGAAGCAGGTGCTTCAGGCGCCTATCACGGAGCGCTTCAGACGGGTGCCCTTTGCACGACTTTCACGGCGTCGCAGGGACTCCTTCTTATGATTCCGAATATGTTCAAAATCGCCGGCGAGCTTACTTCAACGGTTATGAACGTTACCGCCCGTACGATTGCAACCCACGCGCTTTCAATTTTCGGCGACCATTCAGACATCATGGCTGTCAAAAACACGGGATGGGCAATGCTTTGCTCAGCTTCCGTACAGGAAGTTATGGATATGGAACTTATTGCCCAGGCTTCAACGCTTGAAGCAAGAGTCCCGTTCCTCCACTTCTTCGACGGTTTCCGTACGAGCCATGAAGAAATGAAGATAGAGCAGCTTGAATACGATGACATGCGCGCACTTATCGACGACGACCTCGTCCGTGCGCACCGTATGCGCAGACTTACGCCGGAAGCACCAGTTATCCGCGGAACAGCACAGAATACAGACTCCTTCTTCCAGTCAAGAGAAGCCTGCACGAAGTACTACAAAGCAGTTCCCGACATCGTTCAGAAATACATGGACAAGTTTGCTGCTCAGGTTGGCAGACAGTATCATATCTTTGACTACTACGGCGCAAAGGATGCAGATAGAGTCCTCGTTATCATGGGCTCTGGCGCAAACGTTGCCCGCGAAGCAGTCGAAAGACTTAACGAAATGGGAGAGAAAGTCGGCGTTATCTGCGTACACCTCTTCCGTCCGTTTGACGTCAGCCGTTTCCTCGAAGCGCTGCCTGATACCACAAAGTCAGTCGCGGTACTTGACCGCTGCAAAGATCCTGCGGAAATCTGCGAAGCCCTCTGCTTCGACGTCCGCACTGCTCTTTCAGGAAAAGACATTAAGGTTATCGGCGGACGCTACGGCCTTGGCTCAAAAGAATTCACTCCTGCAATGGTCAAGGGTGTGTTCGACGAACTCACAAAACTTATGCCGAAGGACAGCTTTACGGTCGGTATCAATGATGACGTCAATTATTCAAACCTTGACTATGATCCGAACTTTGACACCGAAAATCCGAAATGCACACGCTGCCTCTTCTTCGGAATTGGTGCAGACGGCACAGTCGGTGCCAACAAAAACTCAATCAAAATCATCGGCGGCGAAACAGACCTTTATGCACAGGGCTATTACAGCTATGACTCAAAGAAGTCAGGCGGCATAACTGTCAGCCATCTCCGCTTTGGACCTGATCCTATCCACGCCAGCTACCTCATTAACAAAGCAAACTTCGTAGCCTGCCACGTATTCTCATACATGGAAAAGCTCGACGTTCTTGCATCGGCTGCTGAAGGCGGCGTATTCCTTCTCGACAGCCCGTACAGCGCAGACGAAGTTTGGGATCATCTCCCGCTCACAGCCCAGAAACATATCATTGACAAGAAGCTTAGTTTCTATGTCATTGACGCTGTCAAGATCGCAAAAGAAACGGGCATGGGACGCCGCACCAACACGATTCTCCAGACGTGCTTCTTTGCTATCAGCGGAATTATCCCCGGCGGACAGGCAATAGACGCCATCAAGGCTTCAATAGTCAAGACCTATCTGCCGAAAGGCCAGGCAATTGTTGACAAAAACATCAACGCTGTTGATGAAACGCTTAAGAACCTCTACGAAGTCAAGGTTCCTGCGACAGCCACCAGCAGCTTTGACCTCAAAGCCCCTGTGACAGATGATGCGCCTGAATTTGTCAAAGAAGTTCTTGCACCGATGATGGTTCTTAAAGGCGACGATCTTCCGGTTTCCGCAATGCCTGCAGACGGAACCTATCCGACGGCAACGACGCAGTACGAAAAACGCAACATCGCAGTAGATATACCTGTATGGGATCCCGAAGCATGTATCCAGTGCGGTAAATGCTCACTGGTCTGCCCGCACGCTGCAATCCGCGCCAAAGTCTATGATGCGGACAAACTTGCGGACGCCCCTGTAACCTTCAAATCAGCAGACGTTAAACCGATTGGCAGCTGGAAAGAATTTGAAGGCAAGAAATTCACCATTCAGATTGCTCCGGAAGACTGCACGGGATGCGGCGTATGCGTCAACACATGCCCGCTCGCGAAGGTCAAAGGAACGCTCAAGATGGCAGAACAGCTTCCGCTCCGCGAACCTGAAAGCAAGAACTGGAAGTTCTTCATGGATCTTCCCGATATGGACAGAAGCAAACTTAACCTCGACACAGTCAAGGATATACAGCTCCTTCGTCCGCTGTTTGAATTCTCAGGCGCCTGCGCAGGCTGCGGCGAAACAGCTTACGTCAAGCTTATTTCAGCACTCTTTGGCGAGCGCGCACTTATAGCAAACGCAACGGGCTGCAGCTCAATATACGGCGGAAACCTTCCGACAACGCCGTGGGCAGTCAACAAAGAAGGCGTTGGTCCGGCATGGGCAAACTCACTCTTTGAAGACGCGGCAGAATTCGGACTTGGCTTCAGACTTACGCTCGACAAACATGCTGAATATGCTTCAGAGCTTCTCCAGAAACTTGAGCCTGAAGTCGGCAAAGAAATCATCGACGCAATACTTGACGCTCCTCAGGGCACGGAAGAGGAAATCAAGGTTGTGAAAGCCAAAGTTGCAGAGCTTAAAGAAAAACTCAAAGCGCTCGGCACCGAAAAAGCTCAGGAAATGCTTACGCTTGCTGACAACCTCGTCCGCAAGACAATCTGGAACATCGGCGGCGACGGCTGGGCATACGATATCGGATACGGCGGACTTGATCACGTTATTTCACAGGGCAGAAACATCAACATCCTTGTCCTTGACACGGAAGTCTACTCCAACACAGGCGGACAGATGTCAAAATCAACGCCGCGCGGAGCCATCGCGAAATTTGCCGCAGCCGGTAAATCAATGGGCAAGAAAGACCTCGCCCTTATGGCAATGACCTACGGTGACGTGTACGTTGGACGCATCAACCTCGGTGCAAATCCGGAACAGGCAATTAAGGTTCTCAGAGAAGCCGAAGCCTACAACGGACCGTCTCTTGTTATCGCATACTGCCATTGCATAGCGCACGGAATTGCGATGGACAAAGGTCTTGAGCAGCAGAAGAAAGCGGTGGAATCCGGACACTGGATTCTCATGCACTACAACCCTGAACTTAAGAAAGAGGGCAAGAACCCGCTTACAATCGACTGCAAAGAACCGACGCTCCCGCTTAAGGATTACATCTATAACGAGACGCGCTACAAACGTCTTACGATAACGAATCCGGAAGCAGCGGAAGCTCTCCTCAAAGCAGAAGAAAAAGATCTCCGCAACCGCTGGAACCTTTACAAATATCTCTCAGAGATGCCGGTGGAAGCATAGGAACAGAAAATGTCTTTCAAACAGGAGATCAAAGATTCTCAGGGTCGCGTAATAATGACCAAAATTGTTGAAGACGAACAGCACAACAACGAAGTTACGGTTGCCGAACAGGCAGCCGTAACTTCTCATGAAACAAAGGCTGAAAAAATTGCCGTACCGCAGCAGAGCCGCAGACGTCCCGGCATTACAGAAACCTGTTTCCGCGATGCACATCAGTCGATTATGGCTACGCGTCTTACGACTGAAGACATGCTTCCAATTTGCGAAGCGGTTGACGAGGCAGGCTATCATTCGCTTGAATGCTGGGGTGGAGCAACGTTTGACACCTGCATGCGCTATCTCGACAACGATCCGTGGGAGAGAATACGCGAGATCAAAAAGCGTCTGAAAAAGACAAAAACGCAGATGCTTCTTCGCGGGCAGAACCTCGTCGGTTACAGACATTATGCCGATGATACGGTTAAAGAATTTGTCAAACGCGCCGTAGGCAACGGTGTTGACATTGTTCGCGTTTTTGACGCGCTGAACGATCTCCGCAACATGGAGGTTGCGGCAAAAACGGTTAAAGAAGCAGGCGGCGAACTGCAGATGACAATCAGCTACACGGTTTCGCCTGTACATACGCTTGAGCGCTTTGCACAGCAGGCTGAAGACATGGTCGGAATGGGTGCGGATTCAATCTGCATAAAGGATATGGCAGGACTTTTGACGCCTGTCGCCGCTTCTGCCCTTGTCAAGGCAATCAGACGCAGAGTGTCTGTGCCTATTCAGCTGCACAGCCACTATACCACCGGACTTGCCTCAATGAGCTATCTTGCGGGACTTAGCGCCGGTGCCGACGTCATAGACTGCTCAATATCACCGTTTTCGATGGGAACCAGCCAGCCGGCGACAGAGGCAATGGTTGCCGCTTTGCGCGGCGGAGCTCTTGATACGGGCATAAAGCTTGAAAATCTTGTTTCCATTGCGGAACATTTCCGCGGGCTTGCCGAGAAATACAAGGACAAGATAATGGGAGTCAAGGGCGTTAACGTAAATATCCTTATGTACCAGATACCGGGAGGCATGTACTCAAATCTGCAGAGCCAGCTCAAAGACGCAGGCTGTCTTGATAAACTTCAGGAAGTACTGAAAGAAGTGCCGAAGGTAAGAAAAGAAATGGGATATCCGCCTCTTGTTACGCCAACAAGCCAGATTGTAGGAACTCAGGCGACAATGAACGTTATCGCCGGTGAGCGCTGGAAGATGATACCGAAGGAAGTAAAACAGTATTTCCTCGGTTACTACGGCAGAACACCGGCGCCTGTAGATCCTGAAATTCAGAAGCTGGTTATCGGAGATGAAAAGCCGATTGAATGCCGTCCCGGTGAACTGCTTCCTTACGAGCTTGAAAAGGCAAAAGCGGAAGTCGGGTATCTTGCGCTGCAGGATGAGGATGTTCTCAGCTATATCATGTTCCCGCAGGTTGCAAAGGAATTTTTGCAGAACAAGTACGTTAAGGCAACCAAAACTGATATAGGACTTGAAGATATTGTTGAACCCGGAGTGTATCCGGTGTAAAAATTAGCTGCTTTAATAAGGCAGGGACGCAGAATGGAGACATACGGCTACAGCATAAGACGGCTTGAAAAAACTGTTGACGCTGAAACTTTTGTGCGTAACTATGTTGATATTCCAAAGATTGCCGGTTACTGCGCAGAATGTTCCGAATACGGCAAAAACTGGTCATGCCCTGCTTACAAATTTCACACAGAAGATTTATGGAAAAGATACAAAACAGTCCGTCTGATAGGGGAAAAACTTACCCTGTCAGACAGACTGAGAGATAAGAAATACACCGACATCGGCGTTGAGAATTTTCTGAACGAGATGTTTACAAGAGAGAAAATCAAGATGACACTCTTTATAAGGCATCTTGAAAACAAATACAGAGGCAGTAGAATACTTTCCTCTCTTATCTGTTCATACTGCAAACGCTGCGCAAGACTGGACGGAAAACCGTGCAGGCATCCGGACAAAATGCGCTTTATGATAGAAGGAGTCGGCGGCGACGTTGAAGCCATGTCAAAAGACTTGTTCGGTATTGAAATCTTTTGGACTAAAGACGGTGTTCTGCCGCCATACTACGTTATATTCTTTGCACTTTTGATGAAAGACTGATTATGGCGATATTTTCTTACACAACCGAAACAATGTATGCCGAATGTGATATGAAACTGTTTGTATCTCATTACGTTGACGTACCGCGGTTCCTTGAATGCTGCAGACAGTGCCCTAATTATGACAAAAAATGGTCGTGTCCCAATTTTAATTTTGAACAGAACGAATATTGGAAACAGTTTAATTATATAAAGCTTTTCGGAGTTAAGATGGTGCTTGACCCGTCAATGCACGGGATGAAATATGAGGGTGACGTTTTTTATTTTGTTAAATCGATGATTGCTGCGGAGAAAGGCAGACTTATGCAGCAGCTTTGGCTGATGGAAAAAGAAATTCCGGGCAGCAGAAGTCTTTTTGCCGGAGACTGCCAGTTGTGCGCAATGTGCGCGAAACTTGAAGGAAAGCCCTGCAGAAACCCCGGACTTATGCGCTATTCGATAGAATCCATAGGCGGAAACGTTCAGGCAGTAACGGAAGAACTTCTCGGAACAAAAATTCTCTGGGTGGGGAAAGACAATATTGTGCCGGAATATTTTACGCTTGTTTCCGCTTTGCTGATAAAATAATTTACAAAGACGATACAACCAACGATTAGCGGGAGAGAAGATTTTTATGTATTACAGTACTGTAAAATCCAAAATATTTACCGTCCTTGTAATTACCGCGCTGTTTTCTGCGGTAATTTTATCGGGCGGCTGTGACGGAAGCTCGTCCGGTACAACTCAGGAAGTGTCAGATGAACTGCTGTCGGAAGCAGGTTATTTCGGAAAATATCAGCCCGACAGCAATGAACTCTGTTTTAAGCTTGCCGAGGGCACTCAGCTTGACTGGAACGAGCATAAAGAGCAGCTTGAGGAGCAGTTCGGAATGGAACTTTTGGAGGTCGCTCAGCTTGAAAAGCCTGAAGAACAGGATAGTGACGACGTTTCACAGCAGAAAACGCAAAGCGCTGAAAATTGTTTAGAAACAAATTTACAGTATAATGCTGCGCCTCTGCTGCTTGGACAGGAAAATGACGCCAATGACGCAGCCGGACAGGAAATTCCTGCTGACAGCAGCAAACTCCAGGTGTTGAATTTCGGACGCGACGGCAGTCAAGATGTTTCGCTTCCGTTTATACCGGCAGATTTCATGAAAAACAATCCGCAGCTTAAAGAGAGCGTTGAAAAACTGATTATTTCTGAAGATGTAAAAGAAATTGGTGCAAACGCGTTTGCGGATATGCCGAAACTCAGCAGAGTAGTAATTTTCGGTGCTCCGAACATAGGCGAAAACGCGTTCGGAAATTGTCCCAATCTTGAATTTGTCAGTATAGGCTGCGGCAACTATCTTGATATGTACCGCGAAATTACAGACGAACTTGGAGACCAACGCCCGTCAATGCACGAATTTATGCGCAGTCATAAAGACGTGAAGTACACAATTGGTGACAGAACTTTTGCAAACTGTCCGAAACTGCAAATGGTGGACTTTGGTTTTGTTGCGCCGCCGAAATTCGGCAGCTCCGTTTTTGAAAAAACAGCTCTGCGACGCATAGCTGTTCCTTACCCGGCATGGTATATAAATACGTTTAAAAATACGCTGCCTTCTGCGTATTCAAAGTACGTTGCTTCAAAAACCTGGATGGCTGACCTTCCCGACAATCAGCTGATTACCCAGCTCAGCCTACCCGGTACTCATGATTCCGCTACCTTCGGACTTACAAACATAATTGAAATGTACGGAAGAACACAGGGTTTGAACTTTGACGAACAATTTGATAAAGGAGTCCGCTGCTTTGACATGAGACTCGGCTACTGGGGACACTCTGAGCTTTACCTCGGTCATGCGTTCAGTGCGGGAATTGCTTTCTCAACAGCGGTGAATGCAATCAAAAACAAGCTGAAAAACAATCCGAAAGAATTTGTCATTATAGAATTCGCATGGGACGGTTCGCCGAGCAAGTCGAAATATGAAGATATGCAGAACGCTGTCTTAAAATACAACAACGACAAAAACGCGGTACTTTTCAAACCTGATTTGAGACTCAAAGACGTGAGAGGCAAATTTTTGTTTATGAACTGTGACGTGAACGACACAAAAGACGTTACGTTGGATTCGTCGATATGCTGCCGCTGGGGTTCCGGTGTGTCAGGTATGAAATATGACGGAAGCGTGGGACTGCCGCGGACGCCAAAAGCAGCTAAAAACGTTTCGTGGACGCAGAACAAATGGGAGATAAAAACTACAGGTGCAGACATTCAAGACAAGACGGACAAAATATTCAAAATGTTCGATGATTTTACCAAGCAGGTCAGGGAAAAACCTGAAGAAAGCGTATGGTGCTTTAACTACATTTCCGGATATCTCAGCGTCCCGCACGATTTTGTAACAAATTATCCGAAAAGCGCAGAGTATCAAAACAAACGTGCGGCAGATTACATAGCCAAACTGAACGGCCCTACGGGCATTGTTGTTATGGATTTTGCAGGCATATCCAACGGTGACAAACGGACTAAAAGAGCGCCTGCCGGTCAAAAATACAACGTTAACGGCGATTTGCTGCTGAATGCGGTAATCGACCATAATTTTATTAAGTTTTAGTTTTTGTATTAACCCGCGCTGAACAAAAAAGGTTCTTCACAATTTTGTGAAGAACCTTTTTATAAAGCACGGATAGTTTTTATTCGTCCTCTTCGGTTCCGCATTCTGCGCTGCCTATGTCGGCAAGCTCAAACGGAGTGCCCTGATACACTATGTAGTTGACCCAGTTTGCGTAAAGCAGGTGTGCCGCGCTGCGCCACGTTACAAGCGGTTCCTGTGTGTCGTCGTCGTTCGGGTAATAATTTTCGGGAACGTGAATCGGCAGCCCTGCTGTTTTGTCGCGGATATATTCCGCTTCGAGCGTACGCGGATCATATTCTGAATGACCCATAATAAAAATCTGACGCCCGTTCTTTGTCATACAGGCGTAAAGCCCTGCCTTTTCGGACGAGCAGAGTATGCGAAGTTCCGGCACTTTTTCAACGTCTTCCCTTGCAACAGTTGTGTGTCTTGAATGCGGCACCATAAAAACGTCGTCAAAACCGCGGAAAAGTATTGAGCGTTTGTATTCCACCTTATGCGGGAAAACGCCGAACATTTTTTCCGGCAGAGGGCGTTTCTGTATTCCGAAATGGTAGTAGAGCCCTGCCTGTGCGCCCCAGCAGATATGGAACGTGCTGTGAACGTGAGTTTTGCTCCATTCCATAATTTCAACGAGCTCCTGCCAGTAATCAACCTCTTCAAATTCCATCTGCTCAACGGGAGCGCCGGTAATAATCAGTCCGTCGTAGCGTTTTTCCTTGATGTCTGCAAATTCCTTGTAAAATGCGAGCATGTGTTCTTCCGACGTGTTTGCCGCCTGATGCGTTGCCGTGCGTATAAGCTCCAGCTCAATCTGCAGCGGTGTGTTGCTCAGCAGACGGGAAAGCTGCGTTTCGGTTTCAATTTTTTTCGGCATGAGATTAAGCAGCAGAATTTTCAGAGGACGGATGTCCTGTGCAACTGCTCTTGTCTCCTGCATAACAAAGATGTTTTCGTTCCGCAGCGTTTTTGCTGCCGGCAGAAGATTTGGAATTTTAATTGGCATGGGTTACCTCCGTGTCAGGCAGTAAATCTCTACTAACAGGCTTCCAGCGCCTGTTTAATGTCTGCAATCAGGTCTTCTTTTGCTTCAAGACCACAGGACATACGGACAAGACCTGCGGGAATGCCTGCAGTTTCTAGCTGTTCGTCAGTCATCTGTCTGTGTGTGCTTGTCGCCGGATTAAGGCAGCAGGTGCGCGCGTCTGCAACGTGTGTTTCGATAGCCGCAAGCTTCAGCGCCGCCATGAATTTCTCGGCTGCCGCGCGCCCCTCAAGCTCAAACGATACTACGCCGCAGGAACCCTTCGGCAGATATTTCTGCGCCGTCTTGTAATATTTGTCGCTCGGAAGTCCGCAGTAGCTGACCTTTTTAACCTTCGGATGTGACTCAAGAAACTCCGCGACAGCCTGTCCGTTTTCGCAGTGCTTAGCCATGCGGACGTGAAGACTTTCAAGCCCGAGGTTGAGAATAAACGCCTGCTGAGGCGCCTGCTGGGCTCCGAAGTCGCGCATGAGCTGCGCTACGCACTTTGTAATAAAAGCGCCGCCAAGTCCGAATTTTTCGGCGTAGGTTATGCCGTGATAGCTTTCGTCGGGTGTCGTCAATCCAGGGAACTTGTCCGCATATTTGAACCAGTCAAACTTTCCGGCGTCAACAATCGCGCCGCCGACTGCCGAGCCGTGCCCGTCCATGTATTTTGTCGTTGAATGAGTGACGATATCTGCGCCCCATTCGATAGGCCTGCAATTTACAGGAGTGGGGAAAGTGTTGTCAATAATAAGAGGAACGCCGTGGTCGTGCGCCGCCTTTGCGAAAAGCTCAATGTCAAGCACAGTCAGCGCCGGATTGGCAATAGTCTCGCCGAAAACGCATTTTGTATTCGGTCTGAAGGCTGCGTCCAATTCCTCACGAGTGCAGTCGGGACTGACAAACGTCACCTCAATCCCCATTTTTGCAAGCGTTACGGAAATCAAATTAAAAGTTCCGCCGTAAATTGAAGAAGAAGCTACAAGGTGATCTCCGCAGCTGCAGATATTAAAAATTGCGAAGAAATTTGCTGCCTGTCCGGACGAAGTAAGCATTGCCGCCGAGCCGCCTTCAAGCTCGCAGATTTTTGCCGCAACGTAGTCGTTTGTCGGATTCTGAAGCCGTGTGTAGAAATAGCCGCTTGCTTCAAGGTCAAACAACTTGCCCATTGCCTCGCTTGTCGCGTACTTGAACGTGGTGCTCTGAACTATGGGAATTTGTCTTGGTTCTCCGTTGCCCGGCGTGTAACCGCCCTGAACGCATATTGTATCCAGCTTGCTCATAAAAATCCCTCCACATATAAAATAAAAAGAAAACCCGTCTCAAGCTTTGAGACGGGAGAATACCCGCGGTACCACTCAAATTGCGCTGAAGCGCCGCTCACGGAGGCGTTAACCTCTCCTGCACTTACGCAGCAGAACTCGGGAAACCCCTACGCCGCGAAATGCGGTTCGAAGCTCCGGCTCAGAAGCCATAGGGCATTGGCTTTGTCCGCCTCCGGCTTGCACCGTCCGCCGGCTCTCTGCAGGTTTTCAAAACTGCCCCTCTTCGTCACAGCCTTTATTTGCGATATTTAATTGTCTGATTATTATATACTAACGCCAAAAAACCGCAAGCGGGAAAATAATACAACAAAAAATCCACTCTGTATGTCGAGAGCGGATTTGCTATGCGTAAAAATTATTGTCGTGAATTGTCCTGTAAATGCACAAGACTTTGCCGGTCAGTTCAGCCTGTTGTCATTGGGTGCGGTGTGGATAATTAGGCAGTAGGAGACAACGAGTCTTAAATCAACGCTACTGTTTTGAGTATCATATTCATGTCATACCTTCTTTCATTATATTTTTTTTAAAGTACCCAGACAAAGATTCTGCCCGTACACTGTGTGTAAAAAGCGGCAGGCAACAGAAAACTAATTCTGAGCCTGCCGCTAAGAGTCTTGTTTGTCTGCCGGGTGCAAACCGGCCAGTCCGGCGACGGGAGGGGATCGTGTGTAGACCTGGAACGAGGGAGTCCCTCAGAGCCGCATTTCTGCGGTGTTCCAGCCATCGTACCTAAATAAGGAACGAGCTTGCCGAAGCCTTAAATTGACTGCGCTTGACGTCAATGCGATTTGTACAGGACATTCCACCGTGTACCGGCGGTGAAGATGGCTGGTGAGACCCTCCGCCGATATAATGTTCTGCAGGGAGAGACAGAGAACTCGTCTGTCTCAACACGGGGACAATTATACACGAAACAATGCAAAAGTCAATAGGCAAAATGCGGAAAAGCAATAAAAATGTGATAATGTGATAATATATTATGCATCAATAAAATAAGCGGCAGAGCGTTTGCCCCGCCTGTCTTGTCCTGTATATTAAGATGCTAAAATTGTCGTCATTTAATTGATAGTTGCACTGCTTACAGGTATCTGTTATAACCTCTGTAAAATATGGAATT
>JAZUJX010000041.1:0-2630 GCA_045642965.1 Synergistaceae bacterium
CTTCCGCAACAAGATAGCCTCCGTTTTCCCCTGCTTCGGGACCTAATTCAACAAGATAATCTGCGGCAAGCATTGTGTCCCTATCGTGTTCAACGACTACGACGCTGTTGCCGAGGTCGCGTATCACCTTAAGCGTCGCGAGCAGTTTGTTTGTGTCGCGCGGATGAAGCCCTATCGTCGGCTCGTCCAGCACGTAGAGAACTCCCGTAAGCTGCGAGCCTATCTGCGTCGCGAGGCGTATTCTCTGGCTTTCGCCGCCTGATAGCGTGTCCGCGCGGCGGGAAAGCGTGAGATAGCCCGCGCCGACGTCGACAAGGAAAGCAAGACGCTTGCGGACTTCGTTGACCGCCTGTCCGACAATTTTCTGTTCCTGTTTTCCGAGTTTCAGCCCGTCAAGCACCTTTATATGTTCTTCAACCGTGAGATTGGAGAGCTCCGCAATGTTGTAACCGCCGAGCGTAACCGCAAGGGCTTCCGGACGGAGCCTTGCCCCGTGGCACGAGGAACATTCGTCTTCCACGCGGTAGCGCATCAGTTCTTCACGGTAGTTTTCGGACTCGGTTTCGCCGTAGCGTTTTTCAAGCCACGGAATAAGTCCGGGATAATGTCCGTTGTATTCCCAGTCGCCGTGTTTCGTTTCAAAAATCATCGGTATTTTTTCGTCACTGCCGTAGACGAGCGCACGGCGTATTTCTTCAGGCAGTTCGCCAAACGGTTTTGATATGTCCCAGCCTTTGAAATCGGCAAGGGCGTGAGCCTTTTCAATCATATATTTCATGGTTTTCCACGGCAGGAACGCTCCGTCGTCGAGACTCAGCGACGGGTCAACGGATAGCTCCTCCGAAAAATGCGCGTGAAAACCAAGTCCCGAACATTCGGGACATGCGCCGGATGGCGCATTAAAAGAGAAAAATCTCGGTTCAATTTCAGGCAGGCTCACTTCGCAGTCCGGACAGATGTAGCGTTCCGTGAGTTCAAGTTCCGGTTTGTCTTTTGACACAAGCAGGACAAAGCCGTCCGAAAGCTTAAGCGCCATTTCAACCGCTTCCGTGAGGCGCATTCTGTTGTCTTCGCGCACCTTAAGCCTGTCTATAACACATTCTATCGTGTGACGTTTGTTTTTTTCAAGTTCCACTTCTTCCTCCAGCCACACGACGTCACCGTCAATGCGAGCGCGGAGATAACCCTGTTTGTGCAGTTTTTGCAGAGTATTTTTGAATTCGCCTTTTTTGCCTTTTATTACAGGGGAATAAATTTCAAGCGGCAGACCGTCATATTCGCGGAAAATTTTGTCAACTATTTCGTCAACGCTGTAACGGTGCACCTCTTTACCGCATTTCGGACAGTGCGGAATTCCCGCCCTGCCGAAAAGCAGACGGAGATAATCGTATATTTCGGTGACGGTGCCGACCGTTGAACGCGGGTTGTGGTTTGTTCCTTTCTGTTCTATTGAAATTGCGGGAGAAAGCCCTGTTATCTCGTCAACGTCAGGTTTGTCCGACATTCCGAGGAATTGTCTTGCGTATGAGGAAAGCGACTCTACGTAACGGCTCTGCCCTTCGGCATATATCGTGTCAAAGGCAAGCGAGGATTTTCCGCTTCCCGACGGTCCCGTTATTACGACCAGCTGATATTTCGGTATTTCAACGTCTATGTTTTTTAAATTGTTTTGCCTTGCGCCCTTTATGCTTATGCACTGTTTCAAGCTTCTCTCCCCCTCTCAGCTCCTGTATAAGATCCCTAAGTTCGGCGGCTCTTTCAAAATCAAGTTTCTCAACCGCCGTCCACATTGCTTTTTCAAGTTCCTTGATATTATATTCCTTTTCTTCCGGTTCCGCTGTGCGGTGTCCGGCGTATGTTCCCTCTTCATCAAGCATTTCTTCCGGCAGCAGATTTTTAACCGCCTTCTGCACGCTTTTCGGCACTATTCCGTGCTTTTCATTATACGCGATTTGTGCTTCCCTGCGTCTCGCCGTTTCTTTTATCGTAGCGTCTATACTGTCAGTAATCGTGTCCGCGAAAAGAATTACCCGTCCCGCTTCGTTTCTCGCCGCCCTGCCTACCATCTGTATAAGCGAACGGTGCGCGCGCAGAAAACCCTCTTTGTCCGCATCAAGTATCGCCACGAGCGAAACCTCAGGCAGGTCAAGCCCTTCACGCAGCAGGTTCACGCCTACAAGCACGTTGAACACGCCAAGACGCAGATCCCTGAGCAGTTCGGCGCGTTCAAAAGTGTCAAGCTCTGAATGTATGTAGCGCACCTTTATCCCGAGTTCGGCAAGATATTCAGCCAAATCCTCGGCGGAGCGTTTAGTAAGCGTCGTCACAAGCGCCCTCTCCCCGCGCTCTATAATCGGACGCAGCTCGGCAACAAGAGCGTCCACCTGCCCCGTGGCAGGCTGAACCTCTATAACGGGGTCGGGAAGTCCTGTCGGCCGTATAAGCTGCTCAACGACGTGGAGTGAATGTGAAAATTCGTAATCCCCGGGCGTAGCTGAAACAAACAGCGTATCCCTGTGAAGCTTCGGCTCAAACTCGTCCCATTTCAGCGGACGGTTATCAAGACAGGACGGAAGCCTGAACCCGTGCTCTACAAGCACGTCCTTACGCGCCCTGTCCCCGTTGTACAT
>JAZUJX010000042.1:0-4104 GCA_045642965.1 Synergistaceae bacterium
GCGCGCAGTCCGTTCTGCGCCATGACAACCAGTTTCAAAGAGGCAGTCGCCGTCAGAGAAAGAACCGCTACTGCCAGCATTACCTCAATCAGGGTAAAGCCGCATGATTTTCCTTCCGCCATCAGTTCACGTCATATTTCAGGTTAAGCGTTGAACCGCCTCTCTGTACTGCAACGTCGAAACGCGAACCTGTCATAAGTGAATTTATGGCGTTGGATAGGTCTCCAAGGTTTGCAATGTTCACCCCGTTGACCGCCTTTATAACGTCGCCTTCGGCAACGCCGGCAATTCCAAGCACGCTGTCTGAAGCAATTCTCTCAATTTTCATTCCGCCGCCGTCAGCAGGCGTCATCTTCATCTTGCCTACCTCGTCGTACGGATTGAGCAGCAGTTTGTCAAGAACCTCGCGCGGCATATAGCCGTCTTTGTCTTTATCAGCCTTGCGCACCGCTGAAAAATCTATTTTGCCTCCGCCCTGCTGTTTGCGGCTGCCGGAAGCAGACTGACCGCTTCCGCCTACAAGCGAAATGTACAGGGCGCAGCTTTCTCCGTTGTGCGAAAGCAGCACCTTGCCGTAGCTTACGTCTTCAAGCGTCCAGCCGCCTATTTCCTGGTGCACCAAAATCAGCCTTGTCTCGCCGCCGTCGGAAATCCATGCGCCGACACGGGGCAGTGTGCCCTTAAGCGCAAAGTTTTCAGCCGCGGACACGGAATCTTCCTGCGGCGCGCGAAGCACGGAACCAAACATATTGCTCTTTGAAAGACTGCCCCCGCCTGAAACCGCAGACGCAGAAACCGTTGACCTGCGGTTCGCAACGGAATTTGCAAGCTCAAGTTTTGCAGAAAGCGCCATCCTCTGCACTGCCGAAGCGGCAAGCAGGACAAAACAGTATGCCGCAAGCAGAGAAAGCACAAGGAGAACCGCTGCATACAGCCGTTTCTCCGTTTTGCTTTTATTGTCCGAAGGCTTGGCGCCGCCGAATTTGGGAAGCACGGACTTAAAATTCATCGCACCAGCCTCCAGCTTCCGGGAGCCGTTTTTTCAAGTCCCCTGACCATGCCTTTGCTCAGCATTTCAAAAGCGTTTTCAACGTCCGAAGGCACCTTCATCGCAAGCTGCGCCCGGCGGATTTCTCCGCTGCTGCGTGAAACCTCGATAAAGCCTTCGGCGGAAAATTCGCCGCTTATTTTAACTTCATGCACGCCGATAGTATCTTTATCGGCTGAAATATTCATCGTTCCGCTGTTCCATGCAAGCTGCTGCTTTGTAACAAGCGTGACAGAACCGCTGCCAAGCTCCACCGAAGCGGACGGCTTGCCGCAGAGCGTTTTGAAAATGTCCGGATTAACCGCTATTCTGCCGCTTTTGAACTGCACAAGAGGAAAATCGGCAAGCACGCGGCTGCAAACGAACGTTTTGTCAAACAATCCTTCTGCCGGAGCATTCTGAGCAGAAACGTACACGCCGTTGTTCGCCGCAATTTGGAAAATTTTCGTCACAGCGAAAGACTGAACTGCGTTCCACGGGAAAAACAGCACACAGCCGAGCAGGAAAACAGGGAGGCATATCAGAAGCATTTTTATTTTCTTCACCGTTCCGCGCCCCCTACCGAAAGTTTTATGAAAAGCAGACGCTCGCCGTTGGAATTCGCCGCGCGAATCTCCGCGGAAGAAATCTGCATACCCTTTGCCGACAGCATCGAGACAAGCTTTTCAAGCTCGTCCGGATACACTCTGTCGGCACGCACGAGCGTCTCTCCGCCGTTTGAATTAAACTGCGAGACCCTGTCCGAAAGTCCGGCGGCATTTATAACGTCGGTAAGCGACGTCAGACTTGCGTCAGCGGCAGACGAACTGTCTGAAACGCTGTAAGCCTTAAGCTGCGTTGCAGCGTTCAAAACGCTGTTTGCATCGTCAAGCATGGCTTTGTTTCTGTTAAACTGCGCAAGAGCGGCAAGAAACACAAGCAGGACAAGCAGCCACAAAACAGCCGCAAGCAGAATTTTCTTTGCCAGTCTCTCGGTTTCCCCACTGCAGGAGAAGAAATTCATACCCGTCATTTCTTCTTTCCCTCCGTCAGAGAAATCGCAAAACGCATACCGTCCTTCTGCGTCTTCTGAACGCTGTCGGTAACGGCGTCAAAGCCTTTCTCCGCAAGCGCCTTTCTGAAAGCGTCAATAACCGCCGTATCGGAGGCCTTGCCCGAAAGCTGCATTACGTTAGGAGAATAGCGCAGTTCGTCAAGAACCGGTCTTGCCGAAAGCGTTTCCCATGCTGCCGCGATACGGTCAGTATACGTACTGAATGACGCTTCAGCAGATTCGGAATTGACAGAGCGCAGTTTCTGCATAACCGACGCAACGGGACTTGCGCTTGATTCCCCAAGCACGGTTCTGTAAATCTCAGCCGGAGCAGACGCAAAACGGTTTCTGCCTGCAAAATTAACGCCAAGCAAAAGCAGCGAAACAACGAGGAACACCGCCGCAGAAAATATCGCAAGATCTGTATATTCTTCAAGCTTTGCAGCCAGACGATCGCTCTCTCCGCCCGCTGAAGCGGTCGAAGAAGACAAACTCAGGACAGCAGCACCCTTGCAAACCGCAAGCGCTGAGTCCCCTGTCTGCTGAAGAAGCTTTTCTTCGTCAGGTTTAACCGTGCATATTTTCAAATCCCTGTCAGGGAAAACTTTTTTGCCGTATTCAAGCAGCTGCGAGCCAAGTTCCTCTGCTGAACCGTCCTCAGCGGACAGCCAGCGGTAAAACTGTGCCTCGCCGCCGGCAAAAAGCATTCCGCAGCTGCAGTCTTCATAACTGCACACAACAATACCCTCGCCGTTCACACGGCCGGCGAAAAGATACGGAGCAGGCCACAGTACGCAGTCTCCGAAACGTTTTTCAAGCTCTTCCGTCTCTTCTTTGGAAACAAACCACGCCGCGCCCGAAGTTTCGTTCGCTTTCTGAACGGTAACCTGAGGAACAATGCTCAGACTGTTCTCCCCTGCACCGAGAAGCGGACGGAAACGCAGTTCAAGCGCGTCTCTTACGGAAACCTTGCGTCCGAACGGGAAAGAAAAACGGCTGACGGAAAGCGTGCGCAGCGGAGCGGAAATTACCTTCCGCTCTCCGGGAAGGACTGCAGTTTTATCCCCGGCGTGAACAAAGCGCAGCTTAGCACGCCCGGGCAGCCTGACAGGACGCAGCATATCCGCAACGTCACTGAAACTGTACTGTCTTGTAAGAGCATCCTTTAAAGACATGCTATTCCTCCCAGCGAAGCAGGCCGGAACCTTCCCCGCGTTGTACGACCGCCCTGTAATTTCTTGAACGCGTACCCTCAATAACCTTAATCGTCAGCTCGAACTGACTGCTTTCCGTTGCCAGTACGTTTGAAAGTCTTGTCAAAGCCGCGGCTGAAAAGCCCGGATAATTTTTCAGATCCGAAATCTTCTCAACCGGCGCGGTTTCCCGCGCGGCGGTAAACGACACGGCAGATTCATAGCTTATGCCCGAATCAAGTACGGCAAGCGTTTCGGCACTTGCCGAATTAACGTTTATTTTATCACTTCCAAGCGCAGAAATAAACTGCGCAAGATATTTTTTATTCTTGTTTTTTTTGTTTTTAGTGCCGTAAATAAGCTTGTCGTCAACCCCTTCAAGCAGCTTCAGCTCTGACAGGTCATACAGCGGCCTGTTGAGATAATTCTGCTTTTCCTCGCTTCCCATTCTCTGTTCCAAATCGGTATCCATAAAATCAAGCGCCGGCTGTGCAAAATCAGGCTTGCCGACCTCAGCCCAGATATCCTTCCACGGCTGTTCATACTCCGTGCGGACAGTATTTCCGTCAGGAAGGAAAATTCCGCGCGTTGAAATTCTGTCGTCAAGCGGACGTATCTTAACCTCAATTTTAAAACCGCCGAGCTCCATAGCAATTCCGCCGTCGGGAGCATACAGTTTTTCGGTAAAGCTGTCATATCCGTTGTTGTCCTCGCTGATTTTCTGCACCGCGTAGGTACACGCTTCCCTCGCCGCGCAGCGGGAACGGAAGGCAAAATCCTCCGTTGAAGCACGAAGAAGCTGCACGCGGACAAACCACGCGAAAGCAACC
>JAZUJX010000043.1:0-10465 GCA_045642965.1 Synergistaceae bacterium
AATAAATCTCGACGCAGTGCCGAAAAAATACGAAGGACTTGACGGCACGGAGCTTGCGATAAGCGAATCGCAGGAACGCATGGCGGTAGTCGTCGAGGCGGCGGAGCTTGAGCATTTCCTCGCGCTTGCCGAAAAGGAAAATCTCCAGGCGTGCAAGGTCGCCGAAGTAACCGAAACGCCGCGGCTTGTAATGCACTGGAACGGAAAGACCATCGTTGACATCAGCCGCGAATTTTTGGACTCAAACGGCGCCGAAAAACATATCACGATAGAAACTGCGAACTCTGAAATTAAATCAAAAGAAATATCCGGAAGCTTTGCGGAAAATCTCCGCGCTGCCGCCTCCGACCTGAACTGCTGCTCAAAGCGCGGGCTTGCCGAACGCTTTGACTCCACAATAGGCGCGGGCACGGTGCTTATGCCCTTCGGCGGCAAAAACCAGCTCACGCCTGTACAGGCAATGGCGCAGAAAATTTCTGTTGAAAAGAAACACACGGACGGCTGCTCATTAATGAGCTGGGGCTACAATCCGTTCCTCACGGAACAGAGCCCCTGCCGGGGCTCGTACCTCGCCGTTGTGGAATCCGTCTGCAAACTGATTGCAAGCGGCGCGGAATTTAAAGACGTCTATCTCACCTTCCAGGAATATTTTGAAAAACTCGGACGCGACCCGAAACGCTGGGGCAAACCGTTCGCGGCTCTGCTCGGCGCGTTTAAGGCGCAGAAAGAACTCGGTATCGCCGCGATAGGCGGCAAAGACTCAATGAGCGGAAGCTTTGAAAAGCTTGACGTTCCGCCGACGCTCGTCTCCTTTGCCGTAACAACGCAGAAGACGTCAGACATCGTTTCGCCGGAATTCAAGGCGGCAGGGCACCGCGTAATACGCCTTGCGCCCGAAAAAGACGAAAACGGACTGCCGAAAGCGGACAGCCTGCTTAAAATATTCTCCCGCGTCACGGAGCTTCTCAGAAGCGGCTCTGCCGTTTCCTGCTACACGCCGTGCATAGGCGGCTGCGCGGAAGCTGTTATGAAAATGGGCTTCGGCAACGGCTTCGGCTTCGCCTTTGACGGCAGCCTCTCGCTCAAAGACGTATTTGATTACGATTACGGCTCATTCCTGCTTGAAGTTACTGGAAACGAAGAGCCCGACAAAACCTTCGGCACAGTCACGGACGACGGACAATTCTCGTTCAGGGACGAAACAGTTTCCTTCGGCGAAATACTTTCGCTCTACGAAAACAAGCTTGAACCGGTATTCAGCTGCAACATTCCGGACGCAAAAGGCGTCTTCGGCAACTTTGAGTACGCCGCCGAAACGCGCCCCGCGCCGCTTGTGAAATGCGCGCGCCCGAAGGTGCTCATACCTGCGTTCCCCGGAACGAACTGCGAATACGACAGCGCAAAGGCAATGGAAGACGCCGGCGCGGAGGCGGAAATAATCGTTGTTAAGAATCTGACCCCGCAGGCAATCGCCGAAAGCGTTGACTATTTCGCCAAACGGCTTGAAACGGCGCAGATGATATTCATTCCGGGCGGCTTCTCCGGTGCGGACGAGCCTGACGGAAGCGCGAAATTCATAACCGCCTTCTTCCGCAACGAAGCGGTAAAGGACAAGGTGACAGACCTGCTCGACAAACGCGGCGGACTTGTCTGCGGAATATGCAACGGCTTCCAGGCGCTTATAAAGCTCGGACTTGTGCCCTACGGCAGAATAATCGACACCGACGAAAACTGCCCCACGCTCACCTTCAACACGATAGCGCGCCACCAGTCCCGAATAGTCAGAACGCGCATAGCGTCAAACAAATCGCCGTGGCTCGCGCTCACAAAGCCCGGGGAAATATACAGCTGCCCCGTATCACACGGAGAGGGGCGCTTCCTCGTCTCCGACAAGCTTCTGCGCAGCCTCGCGGCAAACGGACAGATTGCGACACAATACGTTGACCTTGACGGAAACGCCTCGGCTGACGTGCATTTCAACCCCAACGGCTCAATCTGCGCCGTTGAAGGCATAACCTCCCCTGACGGACGCGTGTTCGGAAAAATGGGACACAGCGAACGCAGAGGCTCCGGACTTTACAAAAACGTACCGGGGAACTACGATAACCGAATGTTTGAAGCAGCAGTACAATACTTTAAGGAGGAGATATAAATGACCTGGAAATCTGACATTGAAATCGCACAGGAATGTGTACTCGAACCGATCGGCAAAATCGCCGAAAAAGCGCACGTTGACGAGAAGTACATTGAGCAGTACGGACGCTGGAAAGCGAAAGTTGATCCTGCGCTCATCAAAGAAACGGACAGAAAAGACGGGAAACTCATCCTCGTAACGGCAATCACCCCGACGCCCGCCGGCGAAGGCAAAACGACCACCACCATCGGACTTGCCGACGGACTGAAACTCATCGGCAAAGACGTCGTCGTCGCCCTCCGCGAACCCTCGCTCGGACCAGTTTTCGGCGTAAAAGGCGGCGCGGCCGGAGGCGGGTATGCGCAGGTTGTGCCTATGGAAGACATCAACCTCCACTTCACTGGCGACTTCCACGCAATAGGCGCCGCCAACAACTTGCTTGCCGCAATGCTCGACAACCACATTCAGCAGGGCAACGCGCTCGGCATAGACGTCCGCCGCATAACGTGGAAACGCTGCGTTGACATGAACGACAGACAGCTCCGCTTCATCGCCGACGGACTCGGCGGCAAAGCAAACGGCACGCCGCGCGAAGACGGCTTCGACATCACAGTCGCAAGCGAAATAATGGCTGTCTTCTGCCTCGCAAGCTCAATCACCGACCTCAAGGCACGCCTTGCAAGAATAATCGTCGGCTACAGCTTCGACGGAAAACCGGTAACAGCCGGCGACCTCAAAGCCGTAGGCGCCATGACCGCCCTGCTCAAAGACGCGCTCAAACCGAACCTCGTTCAGACCCTCGAAGGCACGCCCGCATTCGTACACGGCGGACCGTTCGCAAACATCGCGCACGGCTGCAACTCAGTCATGGCAACGCGCCTCGCTCTTAAAATGGGCGACTACACCGTCACGGAAGCCGGCTTCGGCGCAGACCTCGGAGCGGAAAAATTCCTCGACATCAAATGCCGCATGGCGGGACTCACGCCCGATGCGGTCGTCGTCGTCGCCACCGTCCGCGCCCTTAAAATGCACGGCGGACTTGACAAAAAATCGCTTAACACGGAAGACCTCGCGGCGCTTGAAAAAGGCATACCCAACCTTCTCCGCCACGTGTCAAACATCAAAAACGTGTATCAGCTTCCCTGCGTCGTCGCGGTCAACCGCTTCCCGACAGACACCGACGCTGAAATCGACTTCATCATTAAAAAATGCCGCGAACTCGGCGTCAACACCGTTCTCTCAACAGTATGGGCGGAAGGCGGCAAAGGCGGCGTAGAACTCGCGAAAGAAGTCGTGCGCCTCTGCGAAGAAGAAAAAGGCAATTTCACCTTCTCATACGAACTTGACGGAAGCATCGAAGACAAAATCAACGCCGTTGTCACAAAAATTTACGGCGGCAAAGGCATCACAATCCTTCCGAACGCGAAAAAACAGATACAGGAACTCACAGCCCTCGGCTACGACAAAATCCCTGTCTGCATAGCAAAAACGCAGTACAGCTTCTCCGACGACGCCTCAAGACTCGGTGCGCCCGAAGACTTCACCGTAACGGTCAAAAACGTAAAAGTCTCCGCCGGCGCCGGCTTCGTCGTCGTCCTCACAGGAGACATTATGACCATGCCAGGGCTTCCGAAAGTTCCGGCGGCGGAAAAAATCGACGTTGACGAAAACGGACGTATTTCGGGACTGTTCTAAAAACAAACAATTTTAAATCCCCTATTTGCATTGCAAAAGCAATCTCCCCTCGCAGGCGGGGAGATTGTTTTATTTTCTTGATTAGTCACCTTCTCCGGCAGACAGCCTTAAAACAAATCATGACATATCTGCCGTTAATGCGATATTCAGGACGTTCGATCCTAAGAGCGTCATAGACGGGCTTTTATCCAAGCTGCCCGCAAGCGTTGCGCAGGCGTATCCGCCTGTTCTTTCGCGCTTTCGGTTTCGCGTTCGTTAATATTCTATACTCAAAATTGCGTTTGCGCAATATATAAATATTTTATTGCGTATTATTTATTTTTGTTCTTGCACTTTGAAAATTTTATGATAGAATTAACCGGCAGAAGCTTATGAAAGGTTGTGGACAGGCATGAACAACATAGAGACTGCGAGAAAAGAAATGGGAATGTCCAGAAAACAGCTTGCGGACGCCATAGGGGTAACGCCTTCTACGGTTTTCCGCTACGAGGCAAAGAACGCAAAGCCGACGTCTGACATTTTGCAGAAGCTGTCAAAGGCGCTGGGCGTCACCGCGGATTATCTGTGCGGCAACGCAATGACCCTTGCCTCCGTCGTTTTCGTACCGGTTATAGACAAAACAATAGGCGCTTCCGCCGGAACGGGCAACGGCATTGACGGCGTTGAATGGAACACGATAGACGAATATCCGATAGCCTCGGCAGCTCTCATGGGCTACAGCTGGCAGGGGGCGGACTGCAAAATCATCTGCGCGGAAGGCAACAGCATGGAGCCTGTCATACACGACGGCGCAAAAGTGCTCTTTGCGGCAAACATTGAAGTTATGCAGGGCGACATAGCAATCGTCAGCGTTGACAACAGGCTGTTTGTCAAAGGGGTGCTGTACAACAAAAACGGCACGCTCACGCTCGTCAGCTTCAACAAGGCGGAATACCCCGACAGAATAATCGACCCAGAAAATCAGGACGTCAGAATCCTCGGCAAAGTCCTCTACATTGTCCCCGACCTGCAGAAAGTCGCAGGGGTGATATAAAAACCGTTCGTGGGTTTGACAAACTGTACGCGATTGTGTACACTATTAACACCGCACAAAAGGAGGGGTACAAAAATGCAGACGATGACTGCGACAGCACTAAGACAGAATTTGTTTACACTCCTGTCCAACAGCATAAAATACGATGAGCCGCTGCTGGTAACAACCAAAACCGGAAATGCAGTTGTTATAAGCGAGGAGGAATACAGGGGGCTTTTGGAAACACAGTACCTTAATTCCGTTCCGGGCTTGGCACAAGAGCTTATAGCAAGAGGCAATGCGCCTGACAAAGATTTTGTGCCGATAGAGGAAACAGGATGGCTGACTTCAAAATAGCTGTTTCCTCAAAAGCATTGAAAGAATACCAATATATACAAGTTGCCGGTCTTGCGAAGAAACTGAAAAATTTACTGGAAATTTTAGCCGAAAATCCTTTTCAGTCACCGCCAAGCTACGAAAAATTAGTGTTAAACCTTGACGGCTACTACTCACGACGGTTAAACAAGCAGCACCGGCTCGTATATATGGTTGACAAGGAAAAGAAGATTGTAAAAGTAGTAAGCGTTTGGACACATTACGGGAATTAGACCTGTGACGTTATAGCATTACAGATACTAAAAAATGTCATTTCGTAAATGACATTTTTTTATTCTTGTACTTATTCCATAAAAAATAGCTTGGGAATTTATTAAAATTTTCCCAAGCCGTTTTTTAATTACCAATTACTCTAAAATCTTCGTCTTCCTGCGAAGTCCGCAGGACTTGCGATCCAGCGTCTTTTTCTTTCCACTAACGGGCTTCGCCCGTAACGACACTGGATTCTGCACTTCCGCTTCGCTCCATGCAGAATGACAGACTTTTTATTGTTTCTTCAAGGTTTTCGCTTTTAGCTTTTGTTTTTCGCTTTTAGCCTTTGGTTTTTGCTTATAGCTTGCTTTTAGTTCTTCGTTCTGCGTTCTGCGTTCTTCGTTCCGCGCAGCGAAGCGAGCCCCGCGAGCGCAAGCAGCGCGAACGCGCCGAACCCTGCGTTGCAGCCTGACGAGGAGGATTTTTCTCCGTCAAATTTCGCGTCTTCGTTAAGCTCCGCAACGGTTATTGCCGTTGTACCGTTCTTGAAGTATTTGCCGTATTCAGGCACGGAGAACGAAATGACGCCGTAATCTCCGTCTTCCTCGTACTCCGCTTTGAACGCCGTGTATTTTGTCAGTTCAAGCGTTCCGTCGTCTGCTAATCCGATTTTTGCCCCGCTGCCGTCTGCCACCGCCGCTCTGGCTTCGCCGGCGGCTTTCCCGTTGCAAACAATCTTGTTGTCTGTACTAATAGCGACGTCGGGTTCCCCGGCGGTTGTAATAACAGTGTCAAAATCGTCTTCGTCCGACATCAAAATAGCACTATCATCTGCGTCTGCCGCTTGTTCCGCTTTGTCCGGAAGAAGCACGGCAAGCCGCTTGTTTTTGTTATAGTCTTTTATTTTGTTTCCGAGCAGAATTTTGAACTTCGCCGTCTGCTTGTCTTCCGCGCCGCCGGACTGTTCAACAGTCATTGCAAGCCTTGTTTTGGAAACTGCTTCCGTCAGTCCCGACACTCCCGTTATCTGTTCGAGGGACAGGATGGGGACGGGCGAAGTCTGCTTGATTTCATCTTTGATTTTCAGCTGTTCCGGCAGTTCGCTGTCGGGAAGCAGCAGCGCTTTGCCGTCCAGACCATCGTTTGACGTAAGGATTACGTTGTACATTGCGGTCGGCGCGGAGAACCTGTCGGGCTCATTATCGCCGCTGACCTGTTCGGAAACAAACGCCACTTTGCAGTTCCAGCTTGGCAGCGACAAATTTTTGAACGACAGTTGGGCTTCTCCGCTTCCGTTTGTTGACGTGTCCGCAACCTTTGCGTAGTTTATCAGGTTGCCATTATTATCGTAAAGCAGAGCCGAGAGATACATATTTTCGCCCGTTTTCACACCGCTGTATTTCACGGTAACAATGTTGCCTATTGCGATAGTCCAGTGCGCAAGCGCGGTCAGAGTTGCGTTCGCAACGGCAATGCTGCGGTCTGTTTCCGTCAGTTTCCAGCCGCCTGAACCGTCGTAATCCTTCAGCGTAAAGCCGTCGCCGACTTTAACGTCCGCCTTTCCGCCGGTCGGAGCTGTTTTGAAAGCGGTCTGCGCAAAAATCGGGGATTGCAGATTTATTTGCAAAGCCGGACGAACCAAAAGCGGGACAGATATCTCTTCACCGGGGTAATCTACGATGGGGTTGCCCCAGAGGTCATGATGAATATCAGCAGCGCGAAGGGGTGCCATAGTGCCTTTTGAACGAAGCCACCAGTCCTTGCCGCGGCCAAGTCTGAGGATATCCGCAGGCAGCACCTCTGCCTCAACAACTGAAAGGATGTAAAGCAAATCGTCGTACCGCGCAGGTATCATAGCTACACAGTCTGACATATCGTGCTTTTCTATGTAGTTTTTCCCGTCAGCGGTGCCGTTGACTTCTGCCCACGTAAGCTGCGGTCCCGTGTAGCTTTTCATTTCCTTTTCGTACTCGTTCACCTTCCCGCGGAGAACAGACATGTAGTAATGGTGGGCACCGGAGGATGTGCCGAATACTGAGCTGCTTATCCCCTCCGTCGTGATTATGTAGCCGCTTTTGTCGTCTTTTTTGAACAGCATCCAGTTGTAGCCGGCGAAATCTGTTTTGTCGCCGATCTCGGAAAATATTTTCCCCTCAAATATCCCGACCGCGAACGCCGGCGATACCGAAGCGAATAGGAACGATGCAAGCATTAAAACCGCGTAAAGTTTTTTGAAATTTCTCATGACATAGACCTCCGAAACATTTATAAAAAACAATTACTATAAAACCTTAAGGGCGCACTTATTCTCCCTAAAGAAGCACGGTCGATATTCCCTGCGGTCATCTGCACTTAGCACCTCGCACTTCGCACTTTGCACATACTGTCGCTGCGCTCCGTACTCAAGCGGGAATTGCCCGGTAAAACGTTTGCCTCACTGCGTTCGGCACAGGCGGGCAATTCACCCACCGCTTTCGCCTGCACTTAGCCCTCCGAAAAACCTAAGACCCGCAAAAATCTTCGTCTTCCTGCGAAGTCCGCAGGACTTCCCAGGATCCAGCGACTTTTTCTGTTCACTGACGGGCAAAGCCCGTAACGCCACTGGATTCCGCGCCTCCGCGTTGCTTCGCGCGGAATGACGGTCTTTTTATTGTTCCTTAAAGGTTCTTAAAGGTTTTATCTTTTCAAGCCTTTCCGCTTCCCTCCATGCAGAATGACAGACTTTTTATTGTTTCTTCAAGGTTTTCGTTTTTAGCCTTTGGTTTTTGCTTATAGCATATAGCTTTCTTTTTCCTTCCTGCCGTTATTATACCATTTCCGAAAGAATTTGTACCGCTTTTCTCTGCGCTTATTCTAAGCGTTTTTACTGATTTTTCACTGCGTATTTTTACGGATATTTGTATATTTTTGTATTCATCGTAAAAAACGTCTGAAAACGACGCATAAAAACGGCTCGGACTTTTTATTTCCATCGCCGTTTTTTAGCTTTTCAGGCTTTTCGTTTTTAGTCTTTTGCCAGGTGCTGCGTGCAAAGTGCAGATGACCGCAGGGAATATCGACCGTGTTTCTTCAGGGAGAATAAGTGCGCCTTTAAGTTTTCCATTCGTAATTGATTTTTGCAGACTGTAATGTATAATTTTAACGAATACGGAGGTGGTTCGCATGAGGAGGAATAATTACGCTTTTTTGGCGGCGGCGGTTCTTCTGTTCGCAGTTTTGGCGTGGCTGAACGGCAGAGCCGGTTCCGTGGCGGGAGAGAGCTATAAGCCTGCGGCTTACGCCACGATTTTTGCCCTTTTTCCGCCCGTTATAGCGATAGGTCTTGCTCTTGTTACCAAGGAGGTTTATTCTTCGCTTTTTACCGGCATTTTCTTCGGAGCGCTGCTTTACGCAAACGGCAATCTTGAGTTTATGCTGAATACGCTTTTTTACAATGCCGAGGGCGGTATGGTGACAAAGCTTTCCGATGCGTGGAACGTCGGTATTCTGATCTTTCTGGTTATTTTGGGCATTCTTGTAGCGCTGATGAATAAGGTCGGCGGTTCCCGCGCTTTCGGGTACTGGGCTTCAAAGAATATTAAGACCCGCACGGGAGCTTTGTGCGCCACAGCTTTGCTCGGCATTCTGATTTTCGTGGACGACTATTTCAACTGCCTCACCGTCGGTTCGGTTATGCGTCCCGTTACGGACAAGTGCAATATCAGCCGCGCGAAGCTTGCCTATCAGATAGACGCGACGGCGGCTCCGGTCTGTATTCTTGCGCCCGTTTCAAGCTGGGCGGCAGCCGTTTCGTCTTCCGTCCCCGCCGGTTCGCATATCAACGGTTTTACAACGTTTCTGCACACAATACCTTATAATTTCTATGCACTCGGCACTTTGTTTATGCTTTTTGCCCTTGCGTTTATGGATTTTGATTTCGGCGCCATGAAGCTGCATGAGGACAATGCGGCAAAGGGCGACCTGTTCACCACTCCCGAACGCCCCTACGGCGAAGCTGACGAGGAGTTTAACAATCAGAAAGGGCAGGTGTTTGACCTGGCGGCGCCCGTTGCCATTCTGATTATTTTCTGCTGTACGGGTATGCTTTACACCGGCGGATTTTTTAAGGGCGTTCCTTTTGTTGACGCTTTCACGAACTGCGATGCTTCCAAAGGTCTTGTTTTCGGAAGCATTTCCACTCTTGCCGCGACTTTTCTGCTGTATATGTTCCGCAGCGTGATTACGTTCCGCGAGTTTATGGATTGCGTGCCCGACGGTTTTAAGGCTATGGTTGCCCCTGTTCTGATTCTGACTATGGCGTGGACGCTGTCCGGTATGACTACTCTGCTTGGCGCAAAGTTTTACGTGCATGACGTAGTTGCAAATTCGGCTGCCTCTCTGCAGCTTTTCCTTCCGTTTATTATTTTCATTATCGCTGTTTTTCTTGCTTTTTCAACAGGCACAAGCTGGGGAACGTTTGCGATTTTAATTCCGATTGTGTGCAATATTTTTGACAGTCCGGACACTTATCAGATGCTTATAGTTTCAATTGCAGCCTGCCTTTCAGGCGCCGTCGCTGGCGATCACAGCTCGCCGATCAGCGATACGACTATTATGGCGTCCGCCGGCGCGCATTGCGATCACGTCAACCACGTGACAACTCAACTGCCTTACGTGTCTGTTGTGGTTGTCTGTTCCGCTGCCGGCTATCTGCTTACCGGATGGCTCGCTTATTCTTTTGAGAACAGTTTTGCTTTGCTCGGGCTGCCTTTCACTCTCATGCTGCTGTTCGGTGCATTGTATGCAATTCGTTCGCGCGTAAAAAACAATTAAGCGTAATTCAAAAAACAGGCGCGGCTGAGCCGCGTCTGTTTTTTGTTCTGTTTTTTGTTCTGTTGTGCTGTCCTGCTTTTTCTTAAAGCTTTTCGCTTTTGTTTTTTTTGTCTTTAGCTTAATGCTTGCAGCTTAGTGCTTATAACTTACAGCTTTATCAGGCAGTTTTTCTTTGCCCCGTTCTGCATTATGGTGATTTCTATCGTTGCGTGCGCTTCGCTGCT
>JAZUJX010000044.1:0-2193 GCA_045642965.1 Synergistaceae bacterium
CGAGCGTTAAGGTTTTTCATTTGTTCTTCGTTCTTCGTTGTTTTTACTGCTTAATGCTTCCAGCTTAACGCTTTTTGCTTTCAGCCTTTAGCTTATGGCCTATAGCTTATAGCCTATAGCTTATTAAACCGTTCTACGCCAAAGGCTGCTTTGACAGCGTTACTGTTTTAGCCGAAATGCCCTGCAGTTTTCCAAGCTTGCCCGACAGCGCGTTAATCTTGTCCGCGGGAGCGTCGATAATTACTGAAATAACGTTCTTTCCCGCGCTTCTGCAGGGCACGCCCGTACGCGCGACAATATATTCGCCGAAATCCGACAGAATGGCGTTCAGCCCTGTCGTACAGCAGTCACTCTGCACCAGAATACCGATAATGGCAAGTGTGTTCATCTTCAATCCCTCCGAAAAAACAAAATCGGACGCCCGAAGCGTCCGAGAAAAATGCCATGCAAAACCGCCCTTTTCTCTTCAGCTTCAATGCGGAATTTCAGCCTCAGAATACCCTTCGTTTTCTCTGCAAGACAACTCTCGCAAATCAAACCTCGAAAATTATATCACAAAAACAAACGGATTGGGATTTTTTCCCAAGCCGCTTTGCTGTTTTGCATTTGAAGCTCTGCGCGTGTTCCGCGTTTTCGCTCAGCGCTTTGTTTTTGGCTGAGAGCGTTTTCTGCGCGATCTGCGTATTTTTATTGTTTTCTTTTCTTCCGGTGCTTTCTGTATCACCGGCGCGGGTTTTATCTCTTCTTTTTTGCTTTCTGTGAGCCGGATAATGTATTTTTCAAAACCTTCAGGCTCATCCCAGTACCAGATAAGAACAGCCATGAGTATTTTCGTCATCGGAAGGTCTTTGTTGTTACGAAGCGTTTCAATAAGCGGCTGCAGCTCTTTTGCGCATTTTTGGTCTTTTGTAAGTTCTGAAAGCCATTCAGCCGCCATGCCGCAGGTTGCAGGTGTAAACGGGTCTATGCCGCTTTCTTTTTTCTTAATTCCCGTGAGTACTTCAAAGATGTCGCGTATTTCAATGAATGCCAGCTGCGCAACACTTCCGAAGTGGTTGTCTATTTCAGGCGGAAGAAGTCCGCGGGTGTATGCATATTCCGTACAGAGACGCTCTTCCCCGTCTTTGACGTCGTCAAGGACGTACATGCTCAGCGAGAGTTTGTCTCCTGCTTTGATCAGCTCTTTCTGAACTTTTGCAACCGGCACGTCTCTAGGGTTAACCTGCTGTTTCACAGACAGGGCGGCAAGTGCCCCTGCTGCCTGGCCTGTAAGCATTGTTACGGGCTGAAGCCTCGTTGAGCCGTTGACTACGCGTGATACCGAGATGTTTTTTTCAGCAGCCAGCAGCCCGTTGATTTTTTCAGGTATGAGAACTCCCATGGGAATCTGGAAGAGTCCGGCTTTCATCTGCATACAGTTGTCCGGCACAACTTCTTTTGATTCTCCGAGACCGGTTTCAAGGTATTGGTCTTCAATAGCCGCATGAAGGTCTATCGGATATTCTCCGAGTGCTATTGCGTCAGGTTTGTTTACCATTGAACGCCGGAGCTGCTGATCACGGACGATGTCATTTATTGCTATGGTTTTTTCGCCGACAATGCGCCGGCTTTCGCGAATGTACGGACGGCACGGGAACCAGCTGAGGAATGCCTCGAACGGCGCAAGGGCTTTGTCGGCTTTCCAGTTGGTTATCTGTCTCTGATAGCCTTCGTCTGATACTGACCAGTCCGTCAGGCCAAGTTCGTGCTGCATGTAGTAGATGAAGCAGAGAGTTTTTTCCATCGCTCTGCGGTTTGTTTCTTCACGGTATTCTTTGTTTGCAAGATATTTGACAGAAAGGTGAACGTTTTTGTCGCCGTAGCTTTTTCCGGGATAGTCGTTTGCCCAGTTCAGGCAGGTTTTTGTGACGTTTGCCCAGGTTGTGGGGTCTCCGCCGTTGACGACAAGGTCACTTGCGCTGTCGGGCAGCGCACGGTATTCGTTGTGGCTGGCAACGTTGTAAGGATAGCCTTCCGGCCATTTGTTTCCGTTTGCCGTAACAACTTCGCGGAATTCTTCGACGTATTTGTCGTAGTTTTGCGGTTTTACAGTCATGCGCAGCTGTTCCGGCATTTTGTCTGCATATTTTTTGACGACCGCGACCTGTGTTATGTCCTGTATGACTCCGTCAGACTCTATTTCAGGGGATATTG
>JAZUJX010000045.1:0-1625 GCA_045642965.1 Synergistaceae bacterium
GCAGGAACAGTGACTTTTACTGGCTTTGCCCGTTAGAAACAAGCCACTGCGGGGCAAGGTCGCTGGATTTACCCCTACGGGGCATACCCATACTGGGCACAGGCAGGCTGCGCAAAACCGACGGCTTGGGCCGTCCGCAGAAAGACTAATAAAAAGGTTCTAAATGCCGTCAGCCCGTATTCTCCCTGCGGTCGATATTCCCTACGGTCATCAGCCGACAGCGCGAGCGAAGCGAGCAATACAGCGGCGCTTCAGCGCCAACGAATGCGAAGTGCGCCCTTAAAGGTTTTTAAGCCGTCAGCTGCCAGCCAACAGCTAACAGCGGAGCGAAGCGACATAATTTGTAATTGTTTTTCATATATTTTGGAGGTGTATGCCATGTACGGTAAACTCAAAAAACTATCTTCAGTTCTAATCCTTCTCGGTGTTGTCCTTGCTTTCTGCCCGTCTGCATTTGCAGCGGGGATAATTGAAGGCTGGAGAGCGGCGTTTTGGGACGAAACTTCACGAACGTACAAGGTCGGCAGTGCGGCAGATTTTCTCGGCTATAACTGGAAACTGTGGAAAACTGACGGCACGTATGCCTACGTCATAACGGCAGGTATACTCAAAGACTCAAAATTTCATAACGCACATTCATCAAACAACTACCGGAACTCGATAATTCGCGGTGTCGTCAACGATTACGAAAACAAGATGAAAGGCTACAGCGGAAACGGCAGCGGAACGAACTCGCTGACGTGGGCGGATATAAACGGCGGAAACGCAAACTATATAGCACACTCTCCGGCGTCGGACAACGGCGCTGCGGAAGACTGCCTGTATCTGCTTTCAACAGGAGAAGCAAATTCAATGCCCGATAATATCCGCAAAATCGGGCTTAGGTGGTGGCTGCGGTCACCCGCTCCGTCTTCTTATTCGAGCAGTTACCGCGCAGCTGGCGTTTCCAACTTGGACGGCAAACTCAGCGACTACTTCGTTAACGGCAATTTAGGCGTGCGCCCCGCTTTGATAATTAATCTTAAATCTCTTCTATTCTCGTCTGCGCTTTTCAAAACGGCACCTTCCGGCAAAGCTGACGTTTCAGTCGGCGAAGGCTTTGTGCTTGCGGACTATGACGGCTCCAAGGGCTGGAAACTGACAGCGCCGGACAAAAGCATTGCAAAACCTGAAATAACGCTATTTACCTACGACGGGGAAAATATTACTGTAACATACAAAGGTGCGGCAACCGGAAACAATACGTACCTTTCAGCGCTGCTTTACGATAGCAACGGAACCCTTGTCAACTACGCAAAGCTTGCAAACACGTCAGCAAACAGAAGCGGAAAAGCTGAAATCCCGCTTTACACTGTACCCGCAGGAAATTACAAAATAAGATTTTTCTGTGAAAAAATCAACGATGGCAGCCAAAATGACTACGCCTCGGAGCTCAGCGGCGAATACAGCGTGAAATCCGCAGCAATATTCAAAAAACTGAGCGGCATACCGAAAATTGCAGGAAGCAGCAGTGAAACGATACTGTTTGACTTTAAAAAATGGGCAAAAATATCCGACACGAAACTGCTTCTGCACAGCCCGCTTTCAGCCTGGGACTGGAAGAACGCGGTATCGACGGCTGAAAG
>JAZUJX010000046.1:0-20299 GCA_045642965.1 Synergistaceae bacterium
GTATGCCGGGGTGCAAAACCGAGACACGAGGCCGATGCTTCCGGGAAGAGGCAGGTTCGCAAGAGACCTGCAGACTCCGGACGAAAACGAACGGACGGCGCTGGCAGCATCTGCGCCCAGCCCAGTAGGAAGTAAGACGGAATTTTATGAACGCAGAACGCAGAACGAAGAACGTTGGAACTATTGAAACGCGCAATTATGCTTTTCTAAATTGTTCTTCGTTCGTCGTTCTAAGTTCGTCGTTTGTTTTAACGTACTCGCCCCGAAAGGGCTGTGTTTGTTGTACCAAAAATTCTGCTGTCGGCTGTCTTTTGGCGGCTAACAGCAAAAGTATTCAAAAAAACAAAAACGGGGGACTGATTTCAGTCCCCCGTTTTTTGTTTTTTACTATAAATATATCATAAGCAGTACAACAGAAAACAAAGGCAGGATAAAATACAGAAACAGCGGCGTACGCCGCTGTCCTGCTTAAGGGGGATGTGTAATGCTCAGTCTTCTCTGTCAGCAAATATAATTATATAGAAGAATTTTTTCACGACATCAGTAGTTTTACTGATTCCACGCCTGAACCGTACATCTGTAAAATGTATAATGCGAAATTCTCAAAAGGTTTTCTCATTGCATTTTAAACCTTAAACTCTGCACTTATGAGCTGTTACTGAACAACTACGCTTCTTCTTATGCAGCTGATTATCTTTTGACCGTTTGAGCGGCGGAGATCCATATCGGACACTACCGCGCAGTTTATTACAATTTCCTTTAATGTTCCGCCGTGTCCGAAGGTCGAATAGGTTTCGTGGAATATGTACGGTTTGCCGTCGACTGTTCCGAGATAGAGCATTACGTGTCCGTTCATCTGAAGTATGGCACCCGCGGGAAACGTCTCGAACAGACGGCATTTCTGCTCATCGCTCATTTGCTCGGTATCAGTCAAAAGCCCGGGGATACGTGCCTGAGCGCCTGAATTTCGCGGAAGCGCAAAGCCGAAGAGCGAATATACGTCGTGTATCATTGCACTGCAGTCCCATTGCCCGAAGCTGCCTCCCCAGCCGTATGGTTCACCCAGGAATTTAAATACATGTTTCAGCAGGTTTCTCTGTGTGTAGGGAACAAAACCTTCGTGTACGTCCGCTGAGCACGGGATTAAAAGTTTCTTTTCACAGAAGTTGCCGTTTGCGTCCCTTCCCGGAAGCAGCACACAGTAGCTTGACAAACTGCCTACGCCGTTTAGTTCTGTCTCCTGATCTTCTGCGAGAGGAAAGCGTGTGCCGAGCTGGAACTCATAGCGTTCGCCTGTCAATCCGCTGCGAGGATATATCTTTGATCCCGTTACTATTATGAACGGCATATTGAGATATTTCTGCATGCTTTTTTTGTCAATGAAAGTCAAATCTTCCGTACGCATCCAACCGTCAGAATTTGGCGAAACTACATAGCACCATTTGCCTGAACGCGAGGTGTGGAGCACCGCAAGAGGCTCCCATATCTTTATAAAGCTCTCAATATAGCGGTCAAACAGCTTGTCGTTCGGTGATTTGTGCGACGATTTTGCCGTGGGAACTATTTTTATCATGCTGTTTCTCGCCGCAAATGCGCAGCGCACAGGCATTTCATCATGCACGGCGTCAAGGTTGCATTCTTCAGCAATACCATTGAGAAATGCCTTTGTCACAGGTTTGCCGTTGACGTAATTATCCGGCATCAGTTTTTTTTCAACACCTATTATACTCAGCACTTTTTCTTCCGGCAGCGTTTCAGGATATTCCATCAGGTTTTTGCAGTAGGTGTCCGGTGTTGCCAGTATTTTTGCGTTGAATTCCTGTATTTCTTCCGGCGTCATAATCACAGCATCAGGATTCTGCACACGCGAAATCCAGTATTCTGCCGTTTTCATTTTTGTTTCCACGCCGAGTATGTCTGCAGAGAATGCGGGCAGAGCCGCTGCGAGCATAAGCAGTGCACATATAATTGTACACAATTTTTTCATTTTAAGCGCCTCTTTTCAGTCTTTCAGCAAGTCTTGTCCAGCGTTTGCCGGTATTGTCGTTATTCACCGCAATTGAGATTGCCTTCCAGCTGCCGACTATTATTACAAGCTGTTTGCCTCGCGTAACTGCCGTGTAGAGCAGATTGCGCTGAAGCATTACGTAGTGCTGTGTAAGGAATGGAATTATAACCGCGGGATATTCTGAGCCCTGCGATTTGTGGATAGATACCGCGTAGGCATGGACGAGTTCGTCAAGCTCGCCGAATTCGTAGGCTACGAGCCCGTTGTCCATTTTCACGACGACCTGTTCTCTTTCGCCGTCTATATTGTACACAATCCCTATATCGCCGTTGTACACGTCTTTGTCATAGTTGTTTCTGAGCTGCATTACCTTGTCTCCCTCGCGGAAGGTGCGCCCCATTTTCTGCACGGAGGCGCCGCCCGTTTTATTGAGCAGTTTCTGCAGTTCTTCGTTGAGTTTTATGGTCCCCGCGCTTCCCCTGTGCATCGGGGTAAGTACCTGAATGTCCGTCAGAGGGTTGAATTTAAAACGCTGCGGTATTTTTTCCGTTACAAGCGTCCGTATGGTTTCAAGCGCTTTGTCGGGGTCGTCCTGCTGAATAATGTAAAAGTCTTTCAGTCCTGACGCGTAGTTGTCGTCAACAAGCGGCATTTCACCGTTGTTTATGCGGTGTGCGTTGACTATTATCCTGCTTTCCTGTGACTGGCGGAAGATTTCGCCGAGTACCGAAACGTGGCATACACCCGATTCTATGACGTCGGCAAGCACGTTTCCGGCACCTACGGACGGCAGCTGGTTAACGTCCCCTACAAGTATAAGTGACGCTTTCAGAGGAAGCGCCTGAAGCAGATGGTAGAAAAGTATCTGGTCTATCATTGAGGCTTCGTCTACTATCAGCAGGTCACATTCCAGCGGATTGTTTTCGTCGCGCAGGAAATCTCCGTTTTCGCTGCCTGCGGCAACGTATTCAAGCAGTCTGTGTATCGTTTTCGCTTCGTGTCCGGTTGCTTCGCTCATACGCTTCGCGGCGCGTCCCGTTGGGGCGGCAAGCATTACCGTGTAGCCGTTTGCCTCACGCAGTTTCAAAATGGCGCGTATAAGTGTGGTTTTACCTGTTCCAGGGCCCCCGGTAATAACCATTACCTGCGAATTTACGGCGGCGCGGACAGTTTCGCGCTGGGCGTCAGCAAATTTTATTCCGAGTTCGTTTTCAGCCCATGCAACCGCCGAGTCAACGTCAACGTACTGCCTGTTGTACGGGTTTGAAACAAGCTCAAGCAGTTTTTTTGCCGAGTGTTCTTCCGCGTACTGAAACGCAGGCAGATATACCGCCATGTCGTCTTCGCCTTTGTCGTTTTTGTACCATTCAACGACGATTTCCGCGGCAAGCCTCGCCTGCTCTATACCGGCTTCCGCAAGCTCAGCAGATACGCCGAGCAGCTCCGCGGCGGCTTTTGTGAGTTCGTCAACCGGAACGTAGACGCTGCCTTCGCCGACAAAGCTGTTCAGCACGTGCAGAATGCCTGCGCGGACGCGCACGGGCGAATCTGACGCAAAGCCGAGGCTTGTCGCGATCTTGTCTGCCGTAAGAAAGCCTATCCCAAATATGTCTATCGCAAGCCTGTACGGGTTTTCCCTAAGCACCTGAAGCGTCATTGCGCCGTACTGTTTCCACGCCCTTATCGCGTAACCGGTTGAAACGCCGTAGGATTGCAGGAAAACTATAACCTCGCGTATTTCTTTCTGCTCGCACCAGGACGCCTTTATCATTTCTATTGTTTTGGGGCCGATTCCGCTGACTTCCAGCAGCCGGTAGCTTTCCTCGTCCAGAACTCGCAGCGTGTATTCGCCGAATTTCTGCACAATTTTAGCAGCGGCTACAGGGCCTATGCCTTTTATAAGCCCCGAGGATAGAAATTTTTCTATGCCGCCGACCGTTGAAGGCGTTACCGTTTCGCAGCTTTCAGCCTTAAACTGCTCGCCGAAGCGCTGATGCACAATCCAACTGCCTGTCAGCCTCAGCACTTCTCCGACTGCAGGCTTGGGGAAAATGCCAACGGCGGTGACCGGCTCCGTATAGCCGTTCACCTGAAGCTTCAGTACACCGTAGCCGTTTTCCTCATTGTAAAACGTTACACGGTCGATCTGTCCCGTAATTTCCTTTGCAGTATGCTCCATTAAGTCTCCTGTGCAGTCAGAAAAGCAAAAGGCCGGCAGTTTAACCGCCGGCACTGTTTTGTGTTATTTTGCGCAGAGAACGTTAATCAGCGTTCTTGTGCCGAATGCGGTCATTCCTTTGCAGTAATATCCCCAAGGCTTGGAGATAAAATCCGCGCCGGCTATGTCAATATGCACCCACGGCGTTTCGTCCGCAACAAATTCCTCAAGGAACATAGCCGCTGTTATTGCCCCTCCGTAGCGTTCTCCGCAGTTCAAAACATCTGCAAAAGGTCCCTTGATTGATTCGCGGAGATTTTTGTCTGTCATAGGAAGTCTCCAAAGCCCTTCTCCCGCACGTTTTCCGGCTGCAAGAACACAGTCTGCCGCTTCGTCGTTGTTTGAGAATACGCCTGCCGTGGAATTCCCGAGGGCAACCGCGCAGGCACCCGTAAGGGTGGCTATGTCAATAATTAAATCAGGCTTCAGCTCACTTGCGAAGCAGAGAGCGTCCGCAAGCGTGAGGCGCCCTTCTGCGTCCGTATTGACGACCTCTATCGTCTTGCCATTGCGCGCCGTGAGTATGTCGTCCGGACGGAATGCGCTGCCTGACGGCATATTTTCGGCGGCAGCTATAACAACCGACACCTTGACCGGAAGCTTAAGCAAAGCGGCGGCGCGGATTGCTCCAAGCACCGTGCAGGCTCCCGTTTTGTCACCCTTCATCGTAAGCATGAAATTCTCAGGCTTAATGTCAAGTCCGCCGCTGTCAAAGGTCAGCCCCTTGCCGACAAGCACGATATGTTTCTTCGCGTTCTCCGGCGCGTATTCAAGCTTTATGAAACGCGGAGGATTTGCGGAGCCGCTGCCTACGGCAAGGAAGGCCCCCAGGCGTTCCTCTGCCGCTTTCTTTTCGTCCCATATTTCGCACGAGAGTCCAAGCTCTGAGGCAAGCATCTGCGCTTTTTCGGCAAGCACCGCAGGCGAAACCTTGTTCGCGGGCTCGTTTGCGATACTGCGCGCAAAATTCTGCGATTCGGCGATAATCTGCCCTTCGCGCGCCGCCGCTTCGTCGGCATTTACAAAAGTTACCTCGGGAACCGTGAAATAGTCGCCTTCCTTGTTCGTGAGATATTTGTCAAAGCGGTAGCCGGCAAGAACAGCGCCCTCAGCCGCTGCGCGGCAGTATTCGGTTTCCTTTCCGTCGGGAAGCCAAAGCGCAACGCTTTTGCAGCCGTAATCCGCCGCCTTGCGAACGGCGTTGTAAGCAGCTGTGCGTACGTGATCAAGCCTGTTGGGACAAGTTTTTTTACCCGCGCCCGAAGCTATGATGAATTTCACAGATTTGCAGTTTGCCGCAACCTTGCAGACGCTTCCGGCTTTTCCGCTGAAATTCATGTCGGCAAGAGCCTTGCGGACTTCCTGCGCTTTTGACTCGCACAGCATTCCAAGCGCTGCTTCACCGTCGTAAGTAACAAACGCGGCAGCTTCGTAATTGCAAAGCTCAAAGCCGCTGTCAGCAAATTTGATTTCCATGAGACAACACCTCTTTGTATAAATTCTGCAACCGCCTTAATTATACTCTAAAAAACTAAAAATCCGCATAAATAAAAGCTCCGGAAAAATCCGGAGCTTTGTTATGTCTAGTGCTGCTTTTTATTTCGTGATCATCGTGTTGACAAGATCTTCAAGAACTTTGATTCTTTCGTCCTGTTTGGCAAGCTGTTCACCCTGAGTTGAAACAGTGCTTTCAAGCGCGCTGTTTTTCTCGTTAAGCGATTTTACCTGCTCACGAAGTGCCGCTCTTGACTGTGTGGTTTCGCCTTTTCCGAATCTGATGCTCATGCCCGCATTGTACGCATTCTGTTCGTGGTTGTTATTGCTGATTGACGTTGATGCCGTAAACATCATGTTCGGGTTCGGTTTATAGGCAAGACCGACTGCTTCTGCGCTTGAGCCTCTGTATCCGCCGTAAGCAACTGCTCCAGTGAACTTATCGTCGCCTTCTCCTGCGGGTTCAACATAATGCAGACCAGCAAGGGCAGCTGAAATAGCACCTACTTCGCGGAGTTCTTCCGTGTTGGCAACTACGGCTTTGTCGAGTGACATAAGGTCGCTTGAAACTGTGCTTCCCCATCCTCCAACATGAGTACCTCTTACTGAATCGTAATCACCGATTCTGTCGTCAAGTTCATAGATTGCTTCCTGAACCGTTGAATGTCCGCGGAAATTGTTTCCGCCGTAGTGGAACGTTGTCGCTCTGTAGAGCTGATCACCGTTGACTGCGTCTTTTGAACCGCGTGAAACTTCTCCGGCCTTGACGTTGACTATCTTGTTGCCTGCCATGTCAGCACCTTTATTAAACGTTGCGTTGTCTTTAACTTCGAGCGTGCCGTTAAGTTTTGTTTCTCCGTTTGAGGTAAGCCCGTTGTTGATTATTGCTCCCTGATTGGCTATAACAAGCCCTTCTGCATCAAGAGTGCCGTTTACCTGCGTAAGGGCGCTGTTAATCGTCGTTGTCTCTCCGTTAAGCGTCGTGTTGCCGCTGACTGTAAGGTCTTTGCGGATATCTGCGTTGCCGTAGAATTCTGCATCACCGTGAACTGTCTGGCCCCCGTAAATTTCCTGACTGCCTATAACATTCTGCTTACCTGCTATAGTCTGCGTACCAACTATATTCTGACTGCCTATAATGTCATTTTCGCCCCATACAACGACTTTTGAAGGATCCATAAGGCTGCCGAAACGTGCGTCAGCATTGACTATAAAATCATTATTGCCGCCTTCGGTTCCGATAATGACGTCTTTTTCAAACGTCGCGTTGTCTTTGAACGCTGCTTTACCGGTTACGTCAAGCGTGCCGGTTACGTTAAGGTTGCCGCCGATGCGGGCATCTTTGTTAAACTGGGCGTCTCCCCAAAATTCAGCTGTGCTTTTTTCATCAGCTGCAATGAATTTGCCGTTAACAACTGCACTGGAGTCTACTGCCAGGCTTCCGACTTTTGCCTCGCCGGTTACTGTTTCGTTCCCGTTAAGTTTTGTTTCTCCGTTTGAGGTAAGCCCGTTGTTTATTGTTGCTCCCTGATTGGCTATAATAAGCCCTTCTGCATCAAGAGTGCCGTTTACCTGCGTAAGAGCGCTGTTAATCGTCGTTGTCCCTCCGTTAAGCGTCGTGTCGCCGTTAACTGTAAGGCCTTTAGCAACTGTTACGTTTTTGTTAAATGACGCGTTGTCTTTAACTTCGAGCGTTCCGTTAAGTTTTGTTTCGCCGTTTGACGTAAGCCCGTTGTTGATTGTTGCTCCCTGCTTAACATCAAGTCCTTTACTGACAGACATTTTTCCGGCAAACTGTGCATCTTTTTTGACAACAAGAGTATCTTCGAGCGTTACTGCTCCGCTTATATCAGCACCGCCCTTTATTGTCGCTCCCTGCTTAACGTCCATTCCGGCGTTGGCATAAATTTTTCCGTTAGCCTGTGTAACGCCGTTTGTCGTTACATTCTGCTTAAACTGTGCACCTTTGTTGACAACAAGAGTATCCTCAAGTGTCGTCGCTTTCTTTACGTCAAGCGTATCAATTGTGGCTTTTTCAGTTTTAAGTTCTTTGGCGAGTTCTACTTTTTTAACATAATCTTCAGGCTTGAATGCAGGATCGGGCTTAGCTGCGGGGTCAGGCTTGGCCTCAGGCTCACCAGGCAATGCAAACGCCGGTGCTGACATGCAGAAAACAAAACTCACAAGCATTAAAGCTGCTGCTATTTTTTTCATTCTTTTCATTTCCATATCCCTCTTTATATATATATTTGTACTGCTTTACTGCCTTGTTAAAACGAACAAACAGCAGACGCATACGCGCTGCTGTCTGAATAATCACTATATTACTATAAAAAGGAGTTTGACAAGTCTTCCCATACTGTCAATTCATCCCGTATCGCTCCCCATTCAGGAGACAAACGGCCTTTCTTGTCTTATACTGCACAACCGTGAGTATCCTATCACGCAAAACCACATATTTCAATAGGAAAGAGCATATTTAAACGGATATTTTGCTCGTTTTCAGCATTTTTTGCGTATTTTTTTCAGATACAGGCGCAAAACTCCGTTTCACTGGCAAAAGCACTGCTCGGCGGTCAGTTTTTTGATGTTAATCTCCCAGATTAATGTATAATGAAACAAGACAACGAGGGGGGCGGTTTGATATGAATTACGAAGAAGGCATAAGCTGGCTTGCGGAACGCGTCAAAGCCGGAAACGTTGCGGTTTTTTCGGGCGCAGGTCTCAGCACGGAATCAGGACTGCAGGATTTCCGTTCGCGCACGGGGCTTTGGGCTGAAGCAGACCCTATGGAGATGTGCTCCATAGACGCTGTGCTGCACAACTACGATAATTTCTGCTCTTTTTACAAGGCAAGGCTTTACGTTCCCGAAAGCATCAAGCCGAACGCAGGACATAAAATTATTGCCGAATGGGAAAAAGAAGGGTATCTCATAGGAGTTATAACACAGAATATTGACAGGCTGCACCAGCGCGCAGGCTCAGTGAAAGTCGCAGAGCTGCACGGAAGCATGCTTCCCGTGCGCTGCCAGAAATGCGGAAAGCTTTACGAAACCGATGAAGAATTTATGCGCGGGGAACGCTGCGAATGCGGCGGAAAACTGCGTCCCGGAATAGTTTTGTTCGGGGAAATGCTGCCGAATGAACCTTTGACGCTTGCAGACCGCTGGAGTTCACGCTGTGACACGTTTATCGTTTTCGGTTCTTCGCTGACAGTTTCGCCGGCGAACTATTTCCCTCGCCAGGCAAAGCAATGCGGCGCAAAGCTTGTAATTATCAACCGAGACGAAACACCGATGGACTGCATTGCAGATTTGATTGTACACGATGGAATAGGCAGTTACCTCACAAAGGTAAATGCAGCCGTGAAAGGAGCAAAGGCGCAGCAATGACACGGATACTTGAAGGAAAAACTCCGGCAAAACAGATACGCGAATGGATTGCCTCTGAAATATCACAGCTGTCTTTCGTTCCGAAGCTTGCCGCAGTGCAGATCGGAAGCGACCCTGCCTCGCTGAATTACGTCGGAAGCCAGATAAAAGCGGCACAGAGCGTCGGCGCATGCGCCGAGCATATTCAGTTTCCGGCTGATATATCAAAGGAACAATTCACAGCGGAATTCGGCAAAATCACCGAAAATACCGACATTGACGCAATTATTCTTATGACACCGTTTCCTAAGGGCTGGAATGCTGACGAAATACGTGCGCTTATTCCGCCTGAAAAGGATATTGAAGGCATTCTGCCTGAAAATCTCGGAAGGATGTATCTCGGCGAGACGGATATACCTCTGCCCTGCACGGCTAATTCCGCCGTTCTGCTGCTTGAATATTACGGCATGAAAAGCTTTGAGGGCAAACGCTGCACGATAGTCGGCAGAAGCCCGAACGTAGGAAGGGCAGCAGCCCTGCTTATGCTCCACCGCCAGGCAACCGTAACCGTATGCCACACGCGCACCTCGCAGGAGGCTTTTGACCAGGCTCTTGCAGACGCGGACGTTGTTATTTCGGCAGCCGGACAGGCAGGAATCATAGACCAGCGAAAACTTAAAAAAAGCGCTTGGGTCGCTGACGTCGGCACAAATTTCGTTGACGGAAAGCTGACGGGCGACGTTGCACCGTGCGAAGATAACTGCGTTGAGGCGCTTTCGCCGGTGCCTGGAGGCGTAGGCCCCCTGACAGTTGCGCTTCTGCTCTCAAATCTTCTTCTGCTTGCTACAAAACACAGGCTCGGCAAAGCTATAAAACTCAATATCCAGAATTTCTGCGGTTAAATATCTGCAAAACAGCGAAAGGAGACTGAAAAATGTCCATAGCAGTCGCAATTCAGAAAGGTTCCTCAGTTTACGTCTACGATGAAAGCAACCGCGTGCTTTACACAAAGACCGGCGAACTGCACGGCTACACGGGAACAACTGTCAACGTGCGCATCGGCAGTACAATCTACACCTATGACGAACGGGGCGCCACAAAATTCACGCACAGCGCTTAGCTTGTTCAGCAGTTAGCCGACAATAACACTAAAAATCCGTGCGAATGGCGGATTTGTTCAGCAGTTGCAATGGTTTTTAGAGCAATACCGCCAATTACCATTAACAATGCGCAAGTTGTTTGAACGCAAAATCGTTAACAATGCACAAGTTGTTCTTTACTGTCGGCTGATATTCAGCAAAGTAAAAATCCGCCAATGGCGGATTTTTTTGTTCTAAACTCTATTTCCTACAACCTGCATGCTGTATTCTACTGCTCCATGCCTGCGTGAAGCGCTTTTTTGTTAAGCTCAAGGACTTTTGCCGGCATAAGCTGCTCAAGCACGCTATCCCAGTCCATGTCTGCAATACCGAGCGCTTTTATGAGCGCTCCGAGAAGCACGATGTTCTGCGCTCTTTCGTTGCCGAGCTCACGCGCTATCTGAGTAGCGTTGAATATTTTAACGTTTTCAACTGCCGCGTTAAGCTGCTCCGTTACCTGTTCAGGATATTCGGCAAGCCCTGTAAGCACCGGAAGAGATTTGATTTCGTGGTTGTTGACGACAAGCCAGCCGCCTTTTTTGAGATAGCCAAGCCAGCGCACCGCTTCTGATTTTTCAAATGCAACGAGAACGTCCGCTTCACCTTCGGAAACTATCGGGGAAGCAACCTTTGAGCCGTAGCGCACGTGGGTTGAAACAGAGCCGCCGCGCTGCGACATGCCGTGTATTTCCGACATTTTGATGTCAAAGCCTTTGCGGGCAAGGCCTTCGGAGAGAATTTTGGAAGCAAGGATTGTTCCCTGTCCGCCAACGCCTACAAGCAGAATACTTTTGGTGTCGTTCATCTTACAGGTCCTCCCTTGAAATGGCTTTTTTGGGGCAAATCTGAGCGCAGATTTCACAGCCGTTGCACATTGCCGTATCTATCTTTGCCTTGCCGTCCTCAACCATGAGCGCAGGGCAGCCCGCTTTGAGGCAGAGCTTGCAGCCGACGCATTTTTCCCTGTCAACGGCGCATTTCATCTTCGCGCGTTCCTTCATCACTTCTTTGATAAGCGCACAGGGGCGTTTTGTTATGATTACGAACGGTTCTTCTGCTTCATAACCGGCTTTAACCGCTTCAGCAGTTTCTTTGAGATTGTACGGGTCTATGACACGCAGATTTTCTTTTTTTATGCCACAGGCAAGACATAGAGCTTCAAGATTCACCTGATGCGTGGGTTCTCCCATAAGAGTTCTGCCTGTGCCCGGATTTTCCTGGTGTCCAGTCATTGCCGTAATGCGGTTGTCAAGAATGTTGACGACTATATCCGCCTTATTGACAACTGCGTCTATAAGTCCAGTTATGCCAGAATGGAAGAAGGTGGAGTCGCCTATAACGGCAAATACCTTTCTGCCGTCGCCTGCTTTGTCGAGTGCTTTACGGAAGCCTATGCCGCCTGAAATTGAAGCGCCCATGCAGAGCACGCTGTCGTTCACGCCAAGCGGAGGCACAGAACCAAGCGTATAGCAGCCGATGTCAGCGGTCGTTATGATTTTCTCTTTGTATTTTGCTATTTCGTAGAAGAAACCTCTGTGCGTGCAGCCCGGGCAAAGCACTGGCGGACGGGGAGGCGCCTTGGCTTCAACAGCGTAGCCGCCTGTTTCCTCAGACGCAGGAACAAAGGCGCGGCGGATGATTTCAGGCGTAAGCTCGCCGACAAACGGAAGTTTTTCCCTGCCAACGCAGTCTATTCCGAGCTGTTTGGCAAAACCTTCAAGGTAAGGCTCGTTTTCTTCTATAACGTATATTTCGTCATGCGCCGCGGCAAAGTTCAGCATAAGCTCCGGCGGAAGCGGGAAGGTGAAGCCAAGCTTGAGATAATCTACCGTGCCGCCGAATACTTCCTGTGCGTGCTGGTAGGAAATTCCGCTTGTGATAACGCCTATTTTGCTGCCGTTGTTTTCCGTGCGGTTAAGCTCGGTTGTTTCGCTGAAAGCCTGCAAATCCTTAAGCCTCTGCTCCAGAACGATCTTTCTCTGTTTTGCGTTTGCCGGCGACATAACGTATTTCGGAGTGTTTTTGGAATACGGTTTCACCGCGATTTCCGTTCTTTCGCCAGTTTCAACAAGAGATTTGCTGTGGCATACACGCGTGCTTACGCGGAAAAGCACCGGAGCGTCAAATTTTTCGGATATTTCAAAAGCCTTTTTTATAAAATCGTGTGCTTCCTGGCTGTCTGAAGGCTCAAGCATGGGAACCTTCGCGTGGGAAGCGTAGAAACGGCTGTCCTGCTCATTCTGTGAGCTGAACATTCCGGGGTCATCGGCGACGTTGATAACGTAACCGCCGGAAATTCCGGTGTAAGCGAGGGTAAAAAACGGGTCTGCTGCAACGTTAAGCCCGACGTGCTTCATGGCAGACATGGCTCTGGCACCGGCAAAAGCCGCCCCAGCCCCTACCTCAACCGCCACCTTTTCGTTCGGTGCCCATTCGCAGTAGATTTCAGGGTAAGTTGATATGTTTTCCAGAATTTCTGTAGACGGAGTTCCGGGATAGGCTGCTGCAACGTGCAGTCCAGCTTCCCATGCACCCCGTGCTATTGCTTCGTTGCCTGTCATAATTTTTTTCATTTTTCAGCATTCCCCCCGTTTATGTAATAATTTCTATTCCCGAATTTCAGCTGTATCTTCTTTTGTTGCCCATTTGGCAAGATCTATGCCAAACAGACCTGTTGCAATGTATATAAGCGAAACAACGATAAAGCCTCTGAAACGCAGAAAGAAGAAAATAGCCGCTATCAAAGCGATAACGGAATAGAAACGTCCTTTTATCACGTTTCCGCTGTGCATTTTTTTCGCGTTGCAGTAGGGTACGGAACTGACCATAAGCACGCCGACAAAAAACATTCCGAACATCACAACCAGCGGCGAAAGCTGAAAGCGCGCAAGCACAAGCGAGGCAAGCGTCAAACCGCCGGCAGGTATAGGCAGCCCCTGAAAAGGCCCCGCAGGAACATGGCATACGTTGAAGCGGGCAAGGCGGAGAATTCCGCAAAGCGTGAAAAACGCTGCTGCTATAATTCCGAGAGAATCTGCAGAACCGCCGAGATAGGTTGAATTTATGCCTGTGTTGGAAAGATATGCGGAATAAACAAGAATTGCAGGTGCCGCCCCGAAGCTGAGGGCGTCGGCAAGACTGTCAAGCTGCTCTCCGAAAGCGCTGCTCCCGTTCAGTTTGCGGGCTACTCTTCCGTCCATAACGTCAAAGAAAACAGCGAAAAATATCAGCAAAGCGGCCGCGTTAAATCTGCAGTGCAGCGTCATGACAAGAGATGCAATGCCGCAGAAAACACTCCCGCTTGTAATCATGTTCGGTATAACAACGTTTACCGGAATTTTCCCGTTACTCTGTTCTTTCAATTCTTTTCACCCCTATTACAGTCTGCCCTGCCTTTACGCGGTCACCCGTGTTGATAACCGGCCGTATTGAAGCAGGCAGATAAAGGTCAACCTTTGAGCCGAGTTTAATCATTCCGTAGCGTTCACCGCATCCGTATTCGTCACCTATCGCAACGTCTTTGGTAATGCGGCGCGCCATAATGCCTGCTATTTGGCAGAGAAGGAAACGTCCGTCCTCAGATCTTGCTCCGACGTAAAATCTTTCGTTCACGTCGCTTGCTTTAGGTGCAAACGCCACCTTCTTTTTTCCGGGCATGTATCTTACGTATTCAACTGTTCCCGTGAACGGGAAACGGTTGACGTGAACATCCCAGCCGTTCATAAAAATGCCTATTTTAACAGCTTTGCCCAGATATTCGTGCTCCGTGTCAATAATTTCGACAACCTTGCCGTCAGCCGGCGAGAGCCAGCCTTCTCCTTCCGGCTCCCTGTCAGGGTCGCGAAAGAAGTAGATAAAAAAGGCAAGCGGGAAAAACAGAAGGCACGCCAGGCATTTTGACGTGAAGCAGGCAGCGGCAAAAACAAAGCCGAATACGCCTACCTCAAACCATCCATAGCGCGAGATTTTAAACAAGCGCTAATCCTCCTCTACTTCGCGGACTATGCTGATGTCCGCAATAGTATCGCCTTCGTCAAGCCGCGCTACGGTATAGCCTGTTGCAGTGCGGCTGAGGATTGAAATCTGTTTCACCGGTATGCGGACAATGCGTCCGTTTGCCGATATAATGATTATCTCTTCTTCGTCGTCAACACCCCATGCGCCGATAAGGTCTCCGGTTTTTGCGGTCAGCTTCATTGAACGCACTCCGTAGCCTCCGCGATGATGCGTGGTAAACTCTGAATATTCCGTGCGTTTTCCTATTCCTTTGGCGGAAATGAAAAGCACCTGATAGCCCTCCGTAACAACGTCGCAGCCGACAACAGTATCGCCGTCGTCAAGGCGTATGCCTTTAACGCCCTGCGCCTGCCTGCCGAGCGGGCGGAATTCGTCTTCGGGAACGCGTATCGTCTGCCCCTTTGCCGTTGTAAACAGCAGTTCGTCATTTCCGTGCGTAACGCGTATTCTTGCAATGTTGTCGCCTTCGGTGAGTCCGAGCACACGTCTGCCTGCCCTCGTAAGTCCGTCAAGTTCCTCTACAGGCAGTCTCTTGGCTATGCCGTTTTTCGTAACGAAGAAAATATACTTCGCGTCGTTTGCGTCCTTGTCTTTAATGGCAACAACCTTCTCGTCCTGTTCAAGCTGCACAAGCGTTGAAATCAGTTTGCCTTTTCCTGTCTTCGGCTGCGGAATCATATAACCTTTCATTCCGTAGACCTTGCCCTTGTCCGTAAAGAGGAAAAGCTGGCGGTGCGTAGTGGTCGTTTCGAGAATTGAAATCTCGTCTTCAGCTTTTGTAGCAACACCCTTTACGCCTTTTCCGCCGCGTCCCTGTACGCGGTAGTCGGCAAGCGGCATTCTTCTCACGTAGCCGTCGCGGCTGAGGGCGATAACGATATCCTCCTCAGGAATCAGATCTTCGTCGTTTACCTCTTCAAGACCGCCGTCTTCAATATCCGTACGGCGCTTGTCCCCGTACTGTTCCTTAATCTCAACAAGCTCGCTCTTGACCACAGAGTCAAGCACGAAACTGCTGCCGAGAATATCCCTGTAACGTGCAATGTCAGCCTGCAGCTGTTTCATTTCCATATCAAGCTTGTTTCTTTCAAGTCCGGTAAGTCTGTGCAGCTTCATGTCAAGAATTGCCTGTGCCTGAATTTCGGTAAAGCCGAGATTGGCAACAAGGGCATTTCTTGCAGTAACCGCATTTTCTGAAGATTTAATCGTGCGTATGACTTCGTCGATTATGTCAAGCGCCTTAAGAAGACCTTCGACAATGTGAGCGCGTTCCTCAGCCTTGCGCAGACGGAATTCGGTGCGGCGGCGTACAACCTCGCGGCGGTGGTTAAGGAATATTCCGACCATCTCTTTGAGATTGAGTTCGCGCGTCTGACCGTCAAGAATGGCAAGGTTTATAACGCCGAAAGTCGTCTGAAGCTGAGTGCGGTTGTAAAGCTGGCGGAGCACAAGATTGGGATCCGCGTCAGCCTTCGTGTCTATAACGATGCGCATACCTTCGCGGTCAGACTCGTCGCGCAGATCTGAAACACCGTCAATCTGCCCTGCCTGAACACACTTCGCAATCGTTTCAATAAACGTCGTTTTATTTACTGCATAAGGAATCTCCGTGATAACGATAGAATTCCTGCCGCGGTTTCCTTCAACAATCTCCGCGCGGCCTCTCAGAATTATCTTGCCCCTGCCCGTTCTGTAGGCGTCCATAATACCGTCTCTGCCCATGATAATGCCGCCTGTCGGGAAATCAGGCCCCGGCATAAGCTTCACAAGCTCCGAAAGCTCAGCTTCAGGGTTTGAAAGCAGTGTGCAGCACACGTCAACGGCTTCGCTGAGATTGTGCGGCGGCATATTAGTAGCCATACCAACGGCTATGCCTGTGGTGCCGTTCACAAGCAGGTTGGGAATACGGGAAGGAAGAACCGCAGGCTCCATAAGAGATTCGTCAAAGTTCGGCATCCAGTCAACAGTTTCCTCGTTGATGTCTGCCAGCATTTCTTCACCCAGCAGCTGAAGCTTGGCTTCGGTGTAACGCATTGCCGCAGGGGGGTCTCCGTCTATTGAACCAAAGTTGCCCTGACCTTCAACAAGCGGATAGCGCAGGTTAAAATCCTGTGCAAGTCTCGCCATGGTATCGTAAATTGAAGCGTCGCCGTGCGGGTGATATTTACCCATCGTGTCGCCGACGATACGCGCCGATTTCTTTGTCTGCTGATTGTGGCGCACACCGAGCTCAAGCATATCCCAAAGCACGCGGCGCTGAACAGGTTTCAGCCCGTCGCGGGCGTCAGGAATGGCGCGTCCGACAATAACCGACATGGCGTAATTGATATAGCTGGTCTTAATCTCATCTTCAATAGGAAGCGCAGAAACTCTGCCTATTTCAAAAAGATTTGCCTGCTTTGAACCGTTATCCATTTCAAAACCTCCGTAAAACCTGAGGAATCAGCCGAAATTGCAACTGAAATTCCCTTCCTGTCTAACTATGCAATTATAACATTTTTGGCGCTGAAAATCCAGTTAAATCATATAATCAGGCTGTAAAAAAACGCAAACAAAAACGGCCGCGGAACAGTTAATTTCCCGGCCGATGTATTATCTTCCGCTTTGCTTCGGATTACCATCTGTTGAGATGTATTCTGGCTTCGTTTATTTCCCCGTGAGGTTCTTTTTCTTCGTCCGGCCAGCCTATAGCGGCAAGGCCGACTATGCGAATTTCAGCAGGAACTTTAAGAATTTCGCGCACCTTGTCTTCCCTGTCTTCGCGGGCAAGTATGCCGAGCCAGACTGAGCCGAGTCCCAATGATTTTGCGGCAACAAGGATATTTTCCATTGCCGCTGAGGCGTCTTCTTCCCAAAGAACAAGTTCTTCGGTACCCCGCTTTGTTTCGGAACAGACCGCTATGCAGAGCGGAGCCTGGTACAGCATTTTGCCGTACTGCAGATTGTCGGCAAGCGTATCCAGTGTTTTTCTGTCTTCTACAACGATAAAATCAGTACCCCGCTGGTTTTTTGCCGACGGAGCGGCAAAAGCCGCTTCAAGCAGCAGTTTTTTGCTGTCGTCCGAGACTTTTCCCTGAGTGAATTTGCGTATGCTTCTGCGTCCGAGTATTGCTTTTAAGGTTTCGTTCATTGTTCTGCCTCCGTTTTATGCCGGCACGATTGCTCTGCCGCTTATTGGTGAAGAAAGCGCGATTGAGGTTGTGGATATGCCGCAGTCGGCAAATTTTGTGACTATAGTTTCAAGTTCGGATACGGATTTGACCACGACTTTAAGCATCACTCCGTCGCTGCCTGTCAGATGATGACACTCAAGCACCTCTGGAAGCGCACGGGCAATGTCGTCTGCCTTTGCAAGATAGGCTGCGGAGGAATTGAGGCGTATAAATGCCATAACCGAATAACCCACCTTCAACGGGTCAACAACAGCCCTGTATCCTGTGATCATCCCGGCGTTTTCAAGCTTTCTGACTCTGTCTGCAACAGCAGGTGAAGAAAGTCCCGTCCTGCGCGCAAGTTCATTGTATGAAACCCTTGCGTCTTCCTGCAGGATTTTAATGATTTCCTTTCCCTTTTCGTCCAAAAGTCTGCCGCTGTTCAAGTTAAGCACCTTCCCTTATTTTTTACTGCTTTCCGTGTATATTTTAACCGCATATTTTAAAAATGGAAAGTATTTCGGAAATTTATGTAAAAAACAAAAATAAAATCCTGCATGGCAAAATGCTATAATAAGGCGGAAAGAAGGCGAAGCTTATGGAAAACAGTTTTGGACCCGTTGTTGACGACAGCTGCACAATACTTGTACTCGGTTCCCTGCCGAGCATTCAGTCGCTCGGCAGACAGCAGTATTACGGGAATCCTCACAACCGTTTCTGGTATTACCTTTTTTCCGCCTTTAACGAAATACTGACTGAAAATTATGAAGAACGCAAGCAAACGGCATTAAGGCACCAAGTTGCGATATGGGACGTAGTCAAATGCGCAGAGCGCAAAGGAAGCGCTGACAGTGCAATCAGAAACGCGCTGCCGAACGATATACCGTCCCTGCTTGCAAAATACAGGAATATCCGGAAAATAATCTTTAACGGCAGTTTTGCATATCAAAGCTACGTCAGATTTTTCGGTACGCCTCCGATTCCTTTCGAAAAACTGCTTTCAACTTCTCCTGCCTGCGCCGGAAGGGACAACGAAAAGCGCGACGCATGGCATAAAGCGCTTCGCAGCTTTGAAATCACGGACAATCAGGATTAAAAATAAAAAGCACTCCGCCGGGCGGAGTGCTTTTATTTTGTTTAGTTCTATTTTTTCATTTCGGCAATAACGTCCTGAGTAATATCAACTCCGCCGTAAAGAACAGTCAAAGAACTGTGAACCATTCCGAGTTTTTTGGCTTTTGCGACTTTTGCAATGGCTGTATTGACGTCATTCATGACCGGTTCCATAAGCTTGCGTTCTTCAGTGGCAAGCTGTTTCTGAGCCTCCATAATAAGGTTCTGCTGTTTTGTCTTGTCTTTTTCGGCACGGATTTCTTTGTCTTTCTGCTGCGCAAGCGTTGCAAGCTGCTGACGTGCCTGTGCAAATTTCGGATAGTTCGCTAGAACCGCATCGGGATTGACAATCCCGTCAACGGCGAATGCCGCTGATACACTGAATACGACAAAAAATGCTGCAAGGATAAGTACGCTTTTTTTCATGGTGAAACACTCCTTATGTTTAGTAATACCGGTTTCTTCACAGGGGATTATAGTCCCTGACCGATAATTGGGCAACCGGTAAAATTACTGATTTATTCCCAGTTGTTAAGATCCTTTGCGTTTCCTTCGCCGCCTTCGGCGCCGTCAGAACCGTAGGAGATTATGTCAAAATCGCCGTGCTGTCCGGGACAGATGTAAATAAATTCTCTTCCCCACGCATCCTTAGGCACTTTTTTCATATAGCCGCCCTGTTTGTAGTTCATTGGTTCAGGAGGCAGAGTCGGTGCTTTTACAAGCGCCGACAGGCCTTGTTCCGTCGTCGGGAAAAATCCGTTGTCAAGCTGGAAGAGTCCGAGCACCTGTTCAAGCTGCGAAATCTGAATTTTTGTCGTTTTAATTTTCGCTTCGTCGCTCTGTCCGATCAGACGGGGACCTACAAGTGCTGAGAGCATACCGATAATAACAACGACGATCATAATTTCGATCAGCGTGAAACCTGCATGTCTTTTCATAAAAATACCTCCGTTCAAAGATAATTACAAATTACCAAAATGCAATGAATAATGCAGAATAAATAATGAAGAATTAAAAACCGTCAAAGGCTCACTTAGCACTTAGTTAGCTGTAAGCTGTAAGCGTTAAGCTTTAAGCTTTAGAACCTTTAAGGCTTTTAGCTTTTAGCTTTTAGCTTTTAGCTTTTAGCTTTTAGCTTCAGGCTTATAGCTTGCAGCTTGCAGCTCATTCTTCATTATATTTACATTCCCGCAAGCGACGACAAGTCGAAAATAGGCAGCAGAACCGCTATGACAACAAAACCAACCAGAACACCCATCACGAGAATTATCATGGGTTCTGCAAGCGTGCTCCAGCGCTCCATTGAACTTCGCGCGTATTCCCAGCAGCTCGCGCCGAGTCTGAGCAGGCTGTTCGGCAAATCTGCGCCTGATTCTCCGACGCGAATAACCGTTACGAGTTCTTCAGGAAAGCTGCCTTCTTTTTCAAGTCCCTGAGAGAAACGGTAGCCCTGCTTAATCTGCTCAGCAACGCTGTCCAGACGCCCTTGGACCGGGTCAAGGGGCGCTGTGAGCTGCAGCGCGCTTACAAGCGGTATGCCTGCCTTTGTCAGCGTTCCTATCTGCGAAAATATCATTGCAAACGCAAGATTGTTTTTTATGTCTTTAAAGAACGGCAGCGATATTTTTTTATCGTGTTTCCAAAACCAGTAGCCTGCAAGAACCGCCCCCGCAAGCAGCGGAAGAACGGCAAGCCTGACCGCGTGCGAGACGGCAATCAGAAGTTTTGTCATGAAAGGCAGTTCTGCTCCGGACTGCACTACGACTTCGGTCAGTTTCGGTACAACA
>JAZUJX010000047.1:0-19986 GCA_045642965.1 Synergistaceae bacterium
TTGAACGCGTCGCAGAAACGCACAAAGCGTCCCGCCTTGTCCGCCGCGTCTATGTCTATGCAGCCGGCAAGCTCGCACGCCTGATTGGCAATTACTCCGACGGAACGTCCTCCGAGCCTTGCGAAGCCTGTAACCATATTCTTAGCGAACATCGGCTGCACTTCAAAAAATTCTTTGTTGTCAAAAACCGTTTCAATTACCCTGCGCACGTCGTAAGGCATGTTAGGGTCTACTGGCACTGCTTCGCGCAGCGACATATCGGCACGTGCTGTTGAATCTCCGGTTTCGATGTAAGGGGCTTCTTCCATGTTGTTCGACGGAATATAGCTGAGCAGCTTTCTTACCTGACAGAAGCAGTCCTGTTCATTTTCAGCATAAAAATGTGCGCAGCCTGAAACGGCATTGTGCGCCATTGCGCCGCCTATTTCTTCCGAGGTTACGCTTTCACCGGTTACGGCTTTAATAACCGCCGGGCCTGTTATATGCATTACTCCGGTTTTGTTTATCATAAACACGAAATCGGTAAGGGCAGGGCTGTAGACCGCTCCACCGGCACAGGTACCGGCTATAACGGACAGCTGCGGAATAATGCCGCTTGCTTTAACGTTTCTGAAAAATATTTTGCCGAAGCCTGAAAGCGAATCTATGCCCTCCTGTATTCTGGCTCCGCCTGAATCATTAATGCCAATGCACGGAGCACCGTTTTTGAGCGCCAAATCCTGAATTTTACAGATTTTGGCAGAATGCATTTCGCCAAGAGACCCGCCTATTACGGTGAAATCCTGCGCATACACGTACACTGTTCTGCCGTCAACCGTACCATAACCGGTTACAACTCCGTCTCCCGGAAAATATTTTTCCGACAGACCAAAATCGCGGCAGCGGTGCATGATAAACTCGTCAATTTCAACAAAACTGCCTTCGTCAAGCAAAAGCGCAATTCTCTCCCGCGCCGTCAGTTTGCCTTTGGAATGCTGGAAATCAACGGCTTTCTGTCCGCCTCCCGCCTCAATGAGCGCGCGCTTTTCCAAAAGCTCGCCGCACAGTTCGTTTATACTTCTTTCACCCATACAGGCACCCCCTATATGTATTATGCTTCGTTATTTTTTACACAAACGCGGCAGACAAATTTTACGCCGCCGCGTTACGCTGTCATTTCTTGGTTATTTCGTTTATTTCCATATCAGGAAGATATTTTATGACAAGCTGTTTCAGCTCTTTTCTCTGCCAGCTCGGGAAATCAAGCTTCCACACCTTTTCGCCGTTGTCAAAATATGCCGTCAGATTGTCTTTTTCTGTGACAAACGACACAAGAAACAAATCTTCCCACGGCATCAGCGTATCCTGTCTGCCTGACCAGCTGCGCACGGACTGCACTATTCCTTCATCCGCAATAAAGACGCGCTTGCTGAAATTTGACGCGAAAAGGACAACGCCGCCGATTACAAATGCCGCAAGTATCGTTTTGAGACTTTCACGGCTGTATGCGGCATAAGCCGAATAGCCTATGAGATATATTCCAAACACGGCATATATTGCTGATCTGCTCAGATTTTTTGTTTTTGCCTGCTCCGTATCCAATATGGGCGTATAATGCATACATCAATCCCCCCGCATAAAACCGATATTATTATATTACAAAAACGCCGATTTTATTCCGTCATAATTAATTTTGTGCCACATACTTGCAAAATACAGGATTTAGAGTACAATACCCTCTGTAACGCAGTTCAAAATTCTTCCTCAAGGAGGTTTTTCAGGATGGCAAAGGCACATGTTGACCAGGATGCCTGCGTGGGATGCGAAGCCTGCGCCGGTGTCTGCCCGGTATCGGCAATCAGTATCGAAGACGGCAAATCACGCGTTGATACTGACACCTGCGTCGAATGCGGAGCCTGTGTTTCAACCTGCCCGGTTGGCGCAATCTCCCAGGAAGACTAATAAACAGTAAAAAAAACAGAGCCGAGAGGCTCTGTTTTTTTATCCTAATTTTTATGTTTTAGTTCATTTTCCAGCAGTGGTTTAACGGACCGCTGCCCTTTCCCAAATTTAAACGTGCCGAAAGAGCGCCGGAAACGTACTCTTTTGCCATTTGCACGCTTTCGCGCAGTTCAAGCCCCTTTGCAAGCCCGCAGGCAACAGCAGAAGACAGCGTACAGCCAGTGCCGTGAGTATTGGGATTGTCTATTTTTTCCGCTTCAAACCAGCACACTCCGTCTTTTGCACTATAGAGCAGATCATCAGATCTTCCGTCAAGATGCCCGCCTTTAAGGAGTACATTAGTTCCGTTTGTACGTACAAGAGCTTCCGCCGCTTTCAGCATGTCATCCTTTGAGGCTATTTTAAAGCCGCAGAGCACCTCTGCCTCCGGAATATTCGGCGTAATCAGCAGAGCTGACGGCAGAATTAAGTCTGTAAGGCTGCGCTCAGCGTCTGAGACAAGAAGCCTGCAGCCGCTTGTAGAAACCATAACAGGGTCGGCTACTATATTACAGGCTTTGTACTCTGTAAGTTTTTGTGCAACAACACGGATAATTTCTGCGTTGGACAGCATACCTATTTTCACTGCGTCAGGACGTATGTCGCTGAAAACAGCATCAAACTGCTTAGCCACAAACTCAGGAGACGCATCGTAAATAGCACAGACTCCGGTAGTATTTTGCGCTGTAAGAGAAGTAACAACGCTCATTCCGTAAATCCCGAGCGCAGTCATCGTTTTCAAATCAGCCTGAATTCCGGCTCCTCCGCTGCAGTCCGAGCCGGCTATGGTAAGCACTTTTTTCATTTTGTCTGACCGTAATTTTTCTGCATGGCGCTGTACTGTTCGGCAACGACCTTGTCATCCAGAGCAACAGCCCCGCCCAAAAGCTGCGACAAAACGTAAATTTTCGCAGTTTCCTCAAGAACTTCACAGCGCAGCAAAGCCTCTTCCGGAGTCGTACCGACACAGAGCGCACCGTGATTTGCAAGCAAAACGCCGAAGCCTCCGCCAAGCGCTGAAAGCACGTTATGCGCAAGCTCCGGACTTCCTGCGGGTGCATATTCGGCACACGGCACGGCACAGCCGAAAAACGCCGTGATATTGTCCGTAATGACAGGAATATCTTTTCTTGCAGAGGCAACCGCCGACGCGTATATCGAATGGACGTGAACAACAGCACTTACGTCATTTCTGTTCTTAAGGATAAGTCCATGCATTTCTTTTTCTATTGACGGTTTTCTGTCTCCGGAAAGCTGCCGCAGCATAAAATCCATTTCCGGCAAATCTTCCGGAACAAGACTTTCATACGCCATGCCGCTCGGAGTAATCAAAAAACCGCGCTCCGTTCTTGCGGAAATATTGCCTGAGGTTCCGCGGACAAGACCGCTGCGGCTCATTTCAAGCGCCGCAGAAATTATTCTTTCCCTGAGTCCGTTCATTTTTCAGCCTTCTCTATTTTCCTGACAAACAGGGCAACACCGAGATTAGCGATACCAAGACAGATAAAAATATGCACAACTGTGGCATTGCAGGCAAGAAGAACCATGCTGAACACTGCTGAAAGCACCATTCCGAATGAATCGGTTACGTTAAGACAGGCGACAGCCCTTGCCATCTCAGCTTTAGGCGTCTTGTCCTGCATAAGAGCATACATCGGAACATTGTAAAGACCGCCGCACATTGTCATCAAAAGAAGCATTCCCATAACCGCGCACGCCGCGGGAGCTTTCACAAAGTCACCGACACCGGCAAGCGACGGGTAATGCGGCACGAAACGGCAGGCAAAGGCAAGCACGAAAATAGAAAGGCTCATCCCCAGGCAGGCAAGCGGAACAAAACGCGTTGAGACCTCACCTTTAAGGAATCTGTTGCAAAGCATTGACCCAAGCCCGACGCCGACAGAAAAAATAACTATGAAAAGCGTTGAAACCTGCTCGTTGGCACCGACAATATTTTTTGCAAAATTAGGACACTGTGCAAGAAATACCGCGCCGACAAACCAAAACCAGCTGATGCCGAGTATCGAACGGAAAACAGCTTTGTTTTTCTTAGTATTCTTTACAATCTGCCACGTTGCCGAAAAAATATTCCAGTCAAGCTTCAAGTCCTGCTGCGAAGAAGGCGCCGGCGGAATGAAAAGGCATGCAATCCAGCCAAGCAAAGCAGTGGAAAGAATCGCAGCTGAAATAAAAATGCGTCCTGACTCTCGAAGCACAAGCAAACCGCCTGAAATTGTCCCAAGAAGGATTGCTATAAAAGTTCCGGCGCTGACAAGCCCGTTGCCTGCAACAAGTTCATTTTCGTTCAGGTGCTGAGGGAGAATGCTGTACTTGATAGGACCGAAAAATGCCGAATGTGTCCCCATACAGAACAGCAGAACTATCAGCCACCACATCTTGTTGTAGCAGAAAGCGATCGAAGCAAAAATCATAATTGCGATTTCGGCAATCTTTATAATTTTTATCAAAGTAGTCTTGTCATATTTGTCTGCAAGCTGACCGGCAAATGCCGAAAAGATAATCATAGGCAGAACAAACACTCCCGCAACCGCGGTTACAAGCACCTGACCGTTTACGCCGTACTCGTCGGCAAGCCTGTAAGTTATAAGGATAACGAGCGCGTTTTTGAAAAGGTTGTCATTGAAGGCCGCAAGAAACTGCGTAATAAACATAGGCAGAAAACTGCGTTTCTTCAAAAGGCTGAACTGTGAAGAATAATTCATTTATAACCCCTTTATTTTGAAACGTCTGAAACGGAAATTCCGCGGGTATGCTCTGTTTTGACCCACGTACTCTGATCCTTCGCAAGGAACGCCGCACGGAAAAGCAGCGGTATCCACGTAAGACCGAACCAGAAATAGGCAAAGGTGTCCTTAACATAACGCAGCGTAAACTTTTTCTCGCGCATCGAAGGACCGATAATCGCGCAAATAACGCAGAAAACAATCATGCTGACTATCGGGAAAGCGAAAAACCAAAGCCATGACGCCGTGTCATGCGGCGTGCCCTTTGACATTGTAGGGAAGAGTATAAGATTGTTCACAAGCGTGTACGCCATACCGGCAAACAGAATAATTATGCCAAGACAGGATTTGACAGGGGCAAGCAGATAAAGGAAAAGGTCAAGATACTGCAGTCTGCCGGTACCGAAAAACGCTCTGAGCGAATCCTTGCCGTAATGCCAGAAAACCCAGTAATGTCCCTGCATCCAGCGCGTTCTTTGTTTGATCGAAATTTTTAAATCCTGCGGTTTTTCGTCGTAAATCACAGCTGCGTTGTTCCAATGTACGCGGCTGCCGGAAAGAATAAGCCTCGTGGACATCTCAAGGTCTTCCGTAAGACTCTCAAGATTCCAGCCGATTCTCTCAAGCGTTGCAGCACGGATTACAAGACCGGTGCCGCCAAGCGTGCAGGAAAGCCCCCAAAGTCCCCTTGCAAGCTGCCAGAAGCGGTTTGAGAACCAGTAAGCAAGCGCGTAGGAACGCGTAAGCCAGTTGTCGTCCGGGTTTTTGACGTCAAGCACGCCCTGGATTGCTTCTGCTTCAGGGTGCAGTTCCATATAGTCGTTCATATACATAAGGAAATTTTCGTCAGCAAGGTTGTCCGCGTCAAACATAACAAGCGCGTCATACTCCGCCAGAGGAATCTGTGTCAGAGCCCAGCGAACGTTCCACGTCTTGCCGTTATGCTCCAGATCATGGCGTTCAAGGGCAGTCGCGCCGCTAGCGCGGACAACGTCAACAGTTCCGTCCGAGCAGTTGTCGCACGAAGCAAAGACCTTATAACAGTTCTTCGGATAATTCTGCTCCGCAAGGCTTGTCATAAGCGGTCCGATAACCTTCTCTTCGTTATGAGCCGGAACAAGCACCGCAAAGCGGCGGAAACGTTTCGCCGAAGGCATTGCTGCCTGCTGTCCGAAACCTTTGAGACTTACTATAATCTGATATATGCCGTCAACCGTAAGAAGGAAGATGAGCAGATAAAGGATAAACTGAACTATCCACCATGCAATCCAGATAACGTAATAAAAAATTTCGCTGTGTTCCATAACAGGCGGCCTCCCCTGACAGGCTTGCGCACTCCGGCGCCAAAAACTGACTGTTTATTATATAACTTATTGCATAATTTTACAAAAAAAGCTGCAGGTTATCCCCGCAGCCGAATTGCTCGATACCTATATCAAATCTTTAATTTCTTCGTATATACCTCTGATTGCCGTTTCGTAATTTTCCGCGTCAATGCCGAAGATCATGTTCAGCTCGCTTGGTCCCTGATCTATCATTCGTATGTTGATGTCTGATTTGGATATTGCGGAGCAGATTTTCGCGGCAACGCCTTTTGCCGACGCCATTCTGTGTCCGACGACCGCTATCAGTGCAATTCCGTCTTCCGCGCTGATATTGTCCGGTTTCAGTTCATTTTGTATCGTTTCAATGATTTTTTCGCGCACGGGGTTAAAGCCTTCGGTGCTTACAACAACGGACATGGTGTCTATGCCTGACGGTACGTGCTCAAAAGATACTCCGTTGTCTGCAAAAATTTTCAAAAGCGCAGCTCCGAAACCCGTTTCGGCGTTCATCATCGCCTTCTCGACTAAAACTGTGCTGAAACCTTTGCGTCCGGCTATTCCGGTGATTATGTGCTGTTTCGTATCCTGCTGCAGTTCGGAAACTATCATCGTTCCTTCAGCTTCCGGACAGTTTGTGTTGCGTATGTTGATTGGTATTCCCGCTCTGCGCACCGGAAATACAGCGTCTTCATGCAATACTGACGCGCCCATATAGGACAGCTCACGGAGTTCACTGTAGGTCACGCGGCTGATTACCCTGGGATTTTTGACAATTCTCGGGTCAGCGGCAAATACGCCGGACACGTCCGTCCAGTTTTCGTATATATCGGCTTTAACTGCTCTAGCAACTATCGAGCCAGTTACGTCAGAGCCACCGCGCGAAAAGGTTTTTATTGTGCCGTCGGCTTTTGCGCCGTAAAATCCTGGAATAACCGCATATTCTACGCCTTCAAGCCTCTGTGCAAGCAGCAGATTGCTTTCCTCCTGCATGTATTTTCCGTTTTCGTCAAACAGAACGCAGTCCGCGGCTTCGACAAATTCAAAACCGAGATATTTTGCGAGTATCTTTGAGTTAAGATGCTCGCCGCGGCTTGCCATATAGTCTTTCTGCGGTTTTTCAAGCTGCTTTGCTATTTCGTCAAATTCGCTCTGCAGGTCAAATTCAATACCAAGCCCTGAGATAATTTCATCAAAACGTATGCGTATCTGCTCAAGTGCTCCGTCAAACGGCTTGCCCTGCTGCGCAAGCTCGCAGCAGCCGTAGAGCATGTCAGTTACTTTTGTGTCTGCGGAATTTCTTTTGCCGGGTGCGGAAGCTACGACAAAGCGTCTGTTTTTGTCTGATTTTACGATGTCCGCAACTTTTTTAAACTGTTCGGCGGAAGCAAGCGAGCTGCCGCCGAATTTTGTTACTTTTATCATTTCTGTTTCCTTCTCCTTACAACTGAGAATGCTTTACGTCCTGCAGTAAGACGGTGTTTCTTTTACAACGCCGGCATTTATGCCGGCACCATAATTGGTAATTGGTACTTGGTCATTGGTAATCCGATTTTTACCCTATGATATCTTCCATCGTATAGAAGCCTGCTTTTTTGCCACAGATGAATTTAGCAGCCGCGACCGCTCCTTCGGCAAACAGCATTCTGTTTTCCGCCTTGTGCTCCAGGGTAATTGTTTCGCTTCCGGCAGAGATGATTATTGTATGCTTTCCTGTTTCGTTTCCGAGACGGACGGAATGTATTCCAATCTCTTTGCCGCGTTTTCCGTTTTCATGGCGGCCGACGAGTATTTCCGCGTCTCTGCGCGCCTCTTTTATTTTTCGCGCCAGCAGCAAAGCGGTTCCGCTTGGAACGTCAAGCTTCTGATTGTGGTGAGTTTCAATTATTTCAATATCGGCGTCAGGGAAAGCAGACGCAGCCTCTTTTGCCAAACTTGCAAGAAGGGCTACACCGACGGACATGTTCGCAGAGAAGAAAACAGGAACGTGTTCCGCCGCGCGTTTTATCGCTTCAAGCTCGCTTTCATTATGTCCGGTAGTTGCCACAACCAGCGGAATACCGCGCTTTACAGCATAATCCGTTAAAGTTTTTGCCGCAGTGTGGTTTGAAAAGTCTATTATGCAGTCTGCCTCACCGGTGAAATGGTCAAGCTCCGTACAGCATATGCCGGTTTCAAGAGGGCAGTCCGGGCTTACTTTGGCCGCAACTTCAAAAGCACTGTTTTCGCGCTCCGAAAGCGAAACAAGCATCTGCCCCATTCTGCCCGTATAGCCGTGAATAATAATTTTCATTTTATTTTATCAGTCCCATGCTGCGCATAACGTCAAGCATACTGTCAAAGTGATCTTCTTCCATCGGCGTAAGCGGAAGCCTGACGTAGTTTTTGCACCAGCCCATAGCCGCCATTGCCGCTTTTACCGGTATCGGGTTGACTTCGCAGAAAAGCGCCTTGATAAGCGGGAGCATTTCGCCCTGCAGTTTAGCCGCACCGGCAACGTCACCCTTGAAGAAACGCTTGCAGATTTCCGTCGTCTGAACGGGAGCAACGTTTGAAAGCACTGAAATTACGCCAAGACCACCCATTGACATAATCGGCACTATCTGGTCGTCGTTGCCTGAATATATGTCAAGCTTGTCGCCGATAAGAGCCGCTGCCTCCACTATTTTTGAAATGTTGCTGTTCGCTTCTTTAATTGCCGCGATATTCGGATGCTCCGCAAGCTTCACGTAGGTGGCGGGTTCAATGTTCACACCGGTGCGTGACGGAACGTTGTAAAGAATAATCGGTTTTGCAGATGCGTCCGCGATTGCGTTGTACATCGTAACAAGCCCCTTCTGCGTGGCCTTGTTGTAATACGGCGTGACAACAAGCATAGCGTCCGCGCCAACCTCGCATGCGTATTTTGTAAGCGAGATTGCATAGCTTGTGTCATTGGAGCCTGTTCCCGCAATGACTGGCACTCTGCCTGCCGTGCGTTCTACCGAAAATTTTATCGCAAGGCGGTGTTCTTCGTCAGTCAGGGTTGAACCTTCTCCGGTTGTTCCGGCTATTACAAGTGCGTTGACGCCCTGCTCAATCTGCCAGTCGATAAGCTTTCCGAATGAGTCAAGGTCAAGCCCCGCATCTGTGCAGGGTGTAATAAGAGCTGTTGCAACTCCTCTGAATATCGGATTCTTTTTCATGTAAACTGCCTCCCGTTCTGTTGTATAGTAATTTATAAAGAAAAAGCCGATGCTTTGCATCAGCCGTGATTAACCAAAAGCGAACGCCGTCCGGCATTCATGGGTTCAATTAATCCATAGCTCTCCGCATAAGCGACAGTCAAACGGATATTGTCCGGTTGCCCGGGCAGGGTTCGCAGCTTCCCGCCTTCGGCAGCAGCCCCTTTCACATCGGCAACGATTTTGCGGCATCTGTTCCGCCGGTGCTACTCTTGACAACTGCGCCTCTATCTTTTAATTGCAATATTAAGTTTAACTGATTATATCACTTGTCCGCAGATTGTAAATTACCTCTTTTTAATTTTTTCAGCAGATTGTATTCAAGCATCGTATTGCTGTATTCGTGCTGCTGTTTTGCCCTTGCGGTTATTTCGTCAAATTTCGAATAATCAAGTTTTTTGCCGCCGGCGAGGGTGTGAGCTTCCTTTTTTGACGGCTCGACGTAACTGTTTCCATACACGTAGGCTTCGCTTTTGAACACCACCGGCTCCTGAACGCTGCCGTCAAAAAGATTTCTGCCGAGCGTGTACTTGAAATCAACGCCAAGAAGCGTGGTAAGCGTCTTGGGCACGTCAAGCAGCCCGCCTGCCTGATAGCCTCTGCCGCGCAGTGTTTTTCGCGGAGTGCGGATAATCAGCGGAACAGTCTGCTCGCTGCACCATGCGGCAGATTGTTCGAAATCCCTGTTCAGGAAACGCGAAAGATCCGCCCTGTCCCAGCGCGGTATTGCCGTGTGGTCGCCGTAGACGGCTATGACTGACTTTTCCAGCAGACCGTTTTTTCTGAAAGCAGCAATAAATTCACCGAAACAGGCGTCAAAATAATGTATTGAAAGCAGATAATTGCCAAGCAGCGTACCTTTGAAGCTTCCTGTGTCCAGCTTTGTCTGCTGAGGAAGCTCCTTCCAGTCATACGGATAGTGGCTTGTAAGCGTTACAAGAAACGCGTAAAACGGCTGACTGTTTTTTGAAAGAATATCGGCAGTCTGCCTGAAAAAGCTTCTGTCGCTCAAGCCCAAACCTATTATCTCATCCAGGTCAAACTCATTCCTGCTTACAAAGCGTTTGAAGCCCAGACGCGGATAAATAGCCTGCCTGTTCCAGAAACCAGGTCTGTCGCCATGCAGGGCAAGCGTGTCATAGCCATTGTCCGCAAGCGTTTTCGGCATGGCTTCAAAATCGTTTCTCGCAAAGCGTATATGAGCAACGCCCGACTGCGCCGGATAGAAACCCGTGTTCGCAAGAAACTCCGCATCCGCGCTGTTTCCCGCGGCAGTCTGATTGTAAATGCGGTTGAAATAGTAGGCTTCTTTTATGAAGCGGTTAAGGTTCGGAGTAATTTCCTGACCGTTAATTTTTCTGTTGATTACAAAATTTTGCAGCGACTCCGTCTGTACAATTATAAGGTTCGCGCCCTTTGCCTGACCGAAATATATCTCGCTGACGTTTCCGGCAGCGCGCTTTTCAAACCATTTTTCAAGCTTTTTCACTTCTTCATCGGATATTTTTCCTTTGAAACAGCAGTCGCGCAAAGTGTTTTTAGCGTCATTCACGTGATAAACGACAAGCCCGACACTGCTGCTGACCGCCGGCTTGTCCCACGTCGCTTTAAGAACACCCGGCACTTCGTGATTATAGCTTTCGTATCTGTACCACACGGCAGAAAATCCGGCAGCGGCAAGCAGCAAGGCAACCACTGCCCTGCGCATTGATATTTTTTTAAATTCGGTATGAAAAGCAAGCCAAAGCAGCAGTGGAAAATCGGCGAAATAGAGTAGATCCGAAATGCCGAAAAGCGCGAAAACGCTGTCGGAAACCTCTCCAACCTGAGTTGAAAGCCCTAAGTTTATAAAAGAAAAAAGATCGGAATAATAGCGTATAAAAAGAAGATCGGTAATGACAAGCGCCGTCAGCGCGAAATTCCAGACAATAACGAAATACTTTCTGCTTCTTTTCGGCAAAAGCGAAAGCAGCGCAAAGCTTGCGGCAAAAAATCCGAACGAAGCCGCGACGGAGGCGGCTTTTCTTGTCAGGCACGAAGAAATTTCAAGCTCCGCAAACCAGAATTTTGCAAAAACTGACAAGACTGCGAATGCGTAAAAAACAAATTCGCTGCCGCAGACTGCCTCAATTTTCGATTTCAGAACGTCACGCTTCATCGCATTTCTCCCCGCAATATTACCGCGTTATTATAACACAGACAGCGTCAGGCTGCCTCCGCCGCGTCTTCGAAATATGTTAAAATACTGACGGAATATAACGTGGAGGTATCACTATGGACAGATACGGTAAAATTGACGGCAGGCTGCTCGGGGAACTGAAAGCGGCTGTCGGAGAGAACAACGTTTTTACAGATACGGCAAAGCTTGCCGAATATTCGCACGATGAAGTTCCCGCCAATTCCTATGACAGAGATTATATCGCGGAAGCGCTTGTATTTCCTGAAAGCACCGATCAGGTTTCGGCTGTCGTAAAGCTTGCGGCACAGCACAACATTCCCGTTACCTGCCGCGGCGCGGGTACAGGCTTGTCAGGAGGCGCAGTGCCTGCTTTCGGCGGCATTGTTCTCTGCTTTGAAAAAATGAACAGGATAATTGAACTTGACGAAGCAAATTTCACGATAACGGTAGAAACCGGCGTCATAACCGATGAAATTGTCAGGCTTGCAAGAGAACACGGACTTCTCTACGCCGGAGACCCGTGCAGCGGAGACAAATCGCAGATAGGCGGAAACATAGCGGAAAACGCAGGCGGGAACAAGGTCGTGAAATACGGCGCGACGGGCGCTCAGCTGCTTGCTCTTGAAGCCGTGCTTGCTGACGGAACTGTCACGTGGTTCGGCGGAAAACGCAGGAAAGACGTAACTGGTTTTGATTTCGTACATCTTCTCGCAGGTTCTGAAGGAACACTGGCAATTATTACAAAAGCGGTGCTTAAACTGCTTCCCCTGCCAAAATATTCGGCGGATCTGCTTGCGGAATTTGCAGATGCTGACAGCGCAATGGCGCTTGTTCCGAAAATCATTGCCGAAGCAGGGCTTGTTCCTGTTTCAATAGAGTTCATGGACAGGAATTCTCTTTCCTTCGTGTCAAGATGTCTGAAACGCGAAGTTCCGGCTTGCAGCTCAGGCGCCGCTCTGATTATCCAGCTCGAAAGCAGCGATATTGAAACGCTTGAAACAGACTGCAAAAAAGTGGCTGAAACAGCCGCAAGATACGGAGCGCAGAAAATCAGTACAGCCAAAACGGACGCTGAAAAGGAAAGTCTTTGGACGGCAAGAAAATCAATCGCGGATTCAATAGCGAAACTGTGTGAAAATTACGTTAAAGAAGACCTCGTCGTGCCTGCCGACAAGGTTCCGGCGCTGCTTTTATCAATCGAAAAAGCGTGCGCAAAGTACGGGCTTGAATCTTCGGTCTACGGGCATGCGGGAGACGGAAATATGCACTGCACTCTCATAGCAGGCGACAAAGAAAACTGGAAGGATTTGCTCCACAAGGCGCAGAAAGAAATTTACGCTGACACCAAAAAGCTTGGCGGAACACTTTCAGGCGAGCACGGCATAGGGCTCAAGCGCAGGGAGTACATAAAATATTTCCTTGACGACGCTCAGATAGAGCTGATAAAACGCGTCAAGCTTGCCTTTGACCCGCAGAATATACTAAACCCGGGCAAAATTGTTGAATGGGATTAGTGCAAAATTAAAAACAGGCCGGATACACGTCCGGCCTGTTTTTAATTTGCTCTGTAAATTCCTGCCGTCAGCTCTGTTATACTAATTTTTCAACTGGTATTTTATCGTGACGACGACGCGGACAGTTTTGTCTGTCTGCTGAGATTCCTGAAGCATGGGTGCGTTGTCGCGCGGCAGAATCTGGAATATTCCCTGGTCAGCGACAAGTATTTTGCCAAGGCTGCTCTGAGAGTCTTTAGCAAACTGTTCCGCCGTTTCGCGCGCGTTTTTGTTGGCTTCCGCAATCATTGACGGTTTCAGCTTCGTAAGCCCGTTGAACACGTACACAGGAGCCCCTGAATCTCCGTCGCTGCTGAGTACAACTCCTTCGTTGATAAGCTGGGCGGTCTGTTTGTACGCCTCTTCTATCCTGCTTACGTCAGCGCTGCGTATCATAACCGTCCGCGTCAGTATAAATCTTATCTGCGCTTCGTTTCCGTCGCCGTACTGCTGCGCGTTTTTGTCAATGACGTTCATTTTGCGCGATATAACGGCACCGGCTATTCCCTGCTTTTCCAAAAAGGCGGTTACAACCGCGTCGTCTTTCATTATTTCGCCGCGCGTTTTCGTCAGGTCGTTTCCTGCGCGGACAAAGTTTATCGACCACAGCGCAAGGTCAGCCTTAACGTCGCGCTCGGAAAGTCCCTTGACTGTTACCGTCCGCACCGGCGCACGGCTTTCCTTAATTCCGAAGCCGGCAAGAAACCCGCACAGGGCAAGCCCTGCCGCTATTAAAAGCGCTGCAGTTGCTTTTTCAATTTTTTCGTTCAGTTTTCCGTCCATACTCATACTTACCGCTCCCTGTCAAAATTTCCTTATGCAATGATTATAACATTCTGCCCGTGTTTTTCACTGCGTAAACTACGTATTCAAAAATCCGCCAAACGGCGGATTTTTGAAGATGTTTGCTGACTGAATTTTAATTTATTTCCAGTTTTCTTCCTGCGCGTCAAGCAGATACTGCACGTAGAAAGCCGCTCCGTTGAGCATTCCCTCTTCGTCAAGATTGAAATGGTCGTGGTGCAGCGCATACACACAGTCTTTGGCTTCGTTTCTGCAGCCGACAAAGGCGTAGACGCCGGGGAAACGGTCAAGGAAATGAGAGAAGTCTTCTCCGCCGGGCGATTTGTAATATTCCGTAAGCCCTTCTTCACCGAGTATCGTACGTACTGATTTTGCCGCTATTTTGCTGCAGCGCGGATTGTTGACCGTAGCAGGGATATTCGTGTAGTAGTCAAATTCGTAATCCGCACGGTAGGCTGCAGCGGTGTTTTTGATGACGCGTTCTATCATTTCAGGCAGTTTTTTTGCAAGCGCCGAGCTGAAGGTGCGGACTGTTCCCGAAAGCTCGGCTTCCGCCGGTATTACGTTGGGAAGCGTGCCTGCGTGGAAGGTGCAGATGCTTACTATTACCGTTTCATTCGGGTCTGTTTCCCTGCTTGCTATGCTCTGCAGCGCGTCTATGACCTTTGCTGCGACGTATATCGGATCTACGGCGAGGTTCGGCCATGCGCCGTGTCCGCTGACACCTTTGATTTTTATCCGCATGAAGCCTGCCGCCGTGTAGCGGGGACCTTCGTCAACGGAAATTTTTCCGGCTTCGATGTACGGGAAGATATGGATTCCGGCAACCGTATCCAAGTCGTCAACAAGTCCCGATTCAAGCATTTTCAAAGCACCGTTTGTCATGGCTTCTTCCGCAGGCTGGAATATGAATTTTACCGTGCATTTCAGTTCGTCCCTGTGTTCGGCAAGAATTTTCGCCGCTGTCAGAAGCATTGTAATGTGCGAATCGTGTCCGCAGGCGTGCATTACGCCGTCATTCTGCGATTTGTACGGCAGATCTTTGACTTCCTGTATCGGAAGCGCGTCTATATCGCAGCGAAGCCCGATTACAGGGGCATTTTCAGGCCCCTGAAGCACTGCGATAGTTCCTGTTTCCGCAACTTCCGTCCAGGGGATTCCGAATGACGTCAGCTCTTCGCGTATTTTCTTCGCCGTTTCATATTCCTTCCAGCTGAGTTCGGGATGCTGATGGAAATATCTCCGCATACTTACTGCGTAATCCCTGTTTTTCTGCACTTCAGCCATTGCGTTGAACATAGAATTGACACTCCTTTTCTCAAACAAATGCCATGCGCGGAAGCACATGGCATTTGCAGATATTAAACTGATTTTCTTTTAGAACGGGCCGTAGCCTGACGCTATTGCAATGTAGAGTACCGCAAATTCGAGCAGGAAGTAAATTCCCTGAAGCGGAAGTATGAATTTGTACCATACTTTGAGAGGAACTTTGCCCAGCGCGCAGTAGATAAGAAGCGTTCCGTTGGTGAACCAGAGCGTGTTGGAGATACCGTCGCCGAACTGGAAAGCGAGCGTTGCCGTCTGGCGCGTGATGTGGAGAAGGTCCGCAAGGGGAACCATAAGCGGCATAACTGCCATTGCCTGGCCTGAACCTGACGGAATAAGCGCGTTGATGAAGAAGTTTGCGATAAACATGATGCAGGTTGAAATGTATGCCGAGGAACCCTGCATGAAGGTTGACATCCAGTGAACGAGAGGGTCTACAAGTCCGCCGTTTGTAAGGACGACCTGAACAGCGCGGGCTGCACCGATGATGAGTGCGCCTTCCATTGCGCCGCGCATACCGTCAAGAATGTAGTTGACCGTTTCTGTCGGTGAAAGTTTGTTGAGAATTGCCGTGATAATTCCGCAAATCATAAAGACGGCGCCGATCTGCGGCCAGCTCCATTTAAGGTTAAGAGCGCCGTAAACGACTATGCCGAATGAAACTGCAAGAACGAGAAGCGAAATCGTTTTTACACCGTCGAGTTTGTTGCCTTCGTCGACAGGAATGACAAGCGAGCTCGTGTCATAGTCTTTCATAAGGCTCTGCGACGGGTCTTTTTTGATTTTGTTCGCGTAGCGGATAAGCCAGAACAGCCAGAGTGCGCAGATAACAAGGTCTGTGATGGTACGAAGTTCCCAGCCTGAGAACATCGGAAGTTCTGCAATCGTGTGCGCCGTTCCGACTGTGAAGAGGTTAAACGGGGCAACCGCGAAGGAAATAAGGCATGCGAGACCTGAAGCCGTGATACCGACAAGTGAGTCGTAGCCGAGAGAAATGGCGAGAGAGACAACGATAGGAACAAACGGAATTATCTGTTCTGACCAGCCGACCACGCCGCCGATAATGAAGAACGCGCAGGTGATAATCGCGATGATTGCCGCTCCGCCGATGCGTTTTGAAAGGTGGAGAAGGCTGTTGATGCCTGCGCCCATGATTCCGGTGCGTTTGTAAATTTCAACTGTTCCGCCGACAAGCATAACGACGAACATCATAAGTCCGGCGCCGTTAAGGCCTGCAGGAAGAGCCGCGAACATGTCAAGGAAACCGACCGGCGTGCGTGCTACGGAATGATAGCTCGTAGCAATAACCTTGTTGATTCCGTTGACGAGTTCTCTGTCATATGCGCCCGGCGTTACAAGCCATGACGCGATTGTGCAGAGAAGAACCATTACGCCCATTACTATAAACGGGTTAAAGTTAAATCCTTCTTTTTTCTTTTCACTCATACTACTCTGTTCCCCCTTTAATTTTGCAAAAAACTGCTGCTTCTGCCCCGTTATTCTATCATACGAACAAAATTTGCGCCAGCAGTTTTTCACCCCTGTGAAAATCAGTTCCTGCCTATTTTTATCTTGCGCAGTTCCCTGCGCAGGATTTTGCCTGTCGGAGATACCGGATATTCTGTTACAAAACCGATTTTGCGCGGCACTTTGTAGTGCGACAGCCTTTCCTTGCAGTAGGTCATAAGCTGGCGCTCCGTCACTTCAGCGCCGGGATTGAGAATTACAAACGCCTTGACAAGCTCGCCCGCCACGTTGTTTTTCTCGCCGACGCAAACCGCGGAATGAACCGCAGGATGCTCGCAGAGCACGTTTTCCACCTCCTGCGGATAAACATTGAAGCCGCTTACGATTATAATGTCCGTCGCGCGGTCGACAATCTGGACAAATCCGTCCCCGTCTATACGGACTACGTCTCCGGTGTTAAACCAGCCGTCTTTGAAACGTTCCTTTGTATTCGTCTCGTCCCTGAAATACGAACTGACGACAGAACCGCCTTTAAGCCACAGAACTCCTTCGTCGTGAAGATCAAGCTTTCTGCCTTCCCTGTCGCGGATTTCAATCTGATAACTCTTAAGGAATTCCCCAACCTTGCCAAGCCGCTTTGACGCTTCGGTTCTCCCGACTGCAACAACCGGCGAGCATTCCGTAAGCCCGTAGCCTTCGATAATTCCGGCTCCAAGGTATTGTTTGCAGCGTTCGTCAAGCTTTGTATTAAGCTTGTCACCGCCTGAAATTACATAATTTACGTCCAGTTTCATACCGGCTTTTTCAAGCGCCCCGAGCAAAAATGCAAGTATTGTCGGAACGGCGATTATCGCGTTTGCCCCTGAGTCTTTTATGGCCTTGATTGTATTGGGAACAGGCACAAAACTGGGGACTATAACCTGCCTGACAGAACTGACAAGCGGCAGAGTCTGTGCACAGCCGAAGCCGAAGGTGTGGAAATTCGGCAGAACGTTAAGGAATATTGATTTCTCAGGGTCAAGAAGCCCTGTAATATGCGGCTTTATGCACATTGCGTTGTCCAGCAGGTTTGCGTGCGTGCAGGGAACTGCCTTAGGCATGCCTGAAGTTCCCGACGTCGAGAAAATAACCGCTGTATCTACGCTGTCCGGAAGTCCCTTTCTGCCTTTCCAGTCTGACAGGAAACCTTTTTCAGGGTCAAGCACTGCCACAGGAACGTCTGTCTGAAGAGCTGCGTCTCCGGAGCGTTTCATTGCATCTGCGGAAAGCACCAGCGTGTGAACGTCAAGCATTTCTATCGTGCTGAGCAGATTTGACACTCCCGCCCTGGCGTTAAGAGGCGCAACAGCTCCGCCCAGCCGCCAGCAGGCAATTGAGAGAGCAACAGCCGACGGCGAGTTCGGAAGCAGCATTGCAGCGCGCTGTCCCTGTTCAAATCCGGCATTTTTCAGCTTTTCTTCACAGGCATCCACAAGCGCGTTAAACTTTTTCCAGCTCCACCATTCGCCGTTCCACCATATACAGTCGGCGTTTTCTTTACCCTTCCATGCTTCGGCATACGCGTTTTCAAGACGGGACGCGGGGTCAAGCTTAATTTCCGGCGCCGATTTGCTGTCTATTTTCTGCCTGCGCAGTTCTCTTCTGAGTATTTTTCCAGTCTGCGACAAAGGATATTCAGTGACAAAACCTATTTTGCGCGGCACTTTGTAATGCGCGAGCCTTCCTTTGCAGTAATCCTGAAGTTCCTTCGCCGTTACCGGCACGTTGTGTTCAGGGATAATAAACGCTTTGACAAGCTCGCCGGTGAAGCGGTTGGTTTCTCCGACACATATTGCGGCATGCACGGCAGGATGTGAGCAGAGCACAGCTTCAACTTCCTGCGGATATACGTTGAAACCGCCGACAATAATAATGTCGGTGGCACGGTCGATAATCGTGATAAAGCCGTGCTCGTCAATGCGAACGACGTCACCGGTGTTAAACCAGCCGTCCTTGAAACGCTCAGCCGTATTTTTCTCGTCGCGGAAATAACTTTTGACCACCGCAGGTCCTTTAACCCACAGGACACCTTCGTTTTGGTCGGTATCCGCCCCGTTTATGTCACAGAGTTTCGTTTCAAAATGCTTCAATGCGGGGCCAACTGTGCCCAGCTTTTTGTCGTCCGACGGCGGATTTACCGCGACTACCGGCGAACATTCCGTAAGTCCGTAGCCTTCGCACACGCCTGTTCCGAGATATTTTTTGCTGCGCTCTTCAAGCTGCGGGTTTAGTTTGTCGCCGCCGGAAACGATAAAGCGCACGTTAAGCCTTTCGTCGCGCCGGGCAAGCTCTCCTATAAGGAAATTAAGCAGCGTAGGGACAACGACAAGAGTGTTGGCCCCCGACTGCCTGATTGTTTCTATGGTGTTTTCGACAGGGATAAAGTTTGGGACAAGAGCCTGTCTGACTCCCTTTACGAACGGCAAAAAACCGCTTATGTTGCTTCCGAAGGTGTGGAAATTCGGCAGCGCGTTCATCAGCACCGTATCATCGCGTATAATTCCCGGCAGCGCATACGGAATGTCTTCTATGTTGGCAAGTATGTTCGAATGGCTGCACGGAACAGCTTTAGGCATTCCAGAAGTGCCTGAGGTCGAGAAGATGACTGCAGTGCTGCCGTCATCGGCAATTGCGGCGCGGCGCGTTTCTATTTTGCCTGGAAGCTCAGCGTCAGGCAGCACAGGAATAATTGGAACAGCTATGCTGCTTTCCATCTCATCCTTTTTCACCGCTATGTCCGCAAGAACAAAAACCGCGCTCAGATCAAGCATTTTTATGGTGTTCTGAAGATACAGCGGGTTCATTCTCCCGTTAAGAGGGGCAATAGTGCCTCCAAGCCGCCAGACGGCAAACGCAATCGCAAAAACTATCGGCGAGTTCGGAAGAAGAAGGGCAGCCCTTTCGCCTTTGCAAAAGCCGCTGTTTTTAAGCTTTTCTTCGCAGTCGGCGGCAAGCGCGTTCAGTCTTCCGTAGCTCCACCATTCGCCCTGCCACCAGACTGCTTCTTTATTTTCGTCAGTCCATATTTCTTCTATGACCTGTTCAATACGCAAATCAGGGTTCAGCAAATCAGTCATCGTACCTCAACTCCATAAATCATGTGCAATAAAATTATAAATCAGTTTTCAAAGAAATTCTTCTCTGAAAAATTCCTTTTACGCCGGAAGCTTTCACAAGCGCGCAAGCCTTGTCCAGAGGCCCGTGTGAACGGGGGTCTGTCGTCAGCGTTGCGTGCGCAAGAGCAAGGTTTCTCGTTGAAAGAAGCCCGTGGCGCACCGCCTCGCCTCTGTAACCCGGCGCCTTGTAAAGAGCAGCGGCTGCCCAGTTCACACTGTCGTACACCAGGAT
>JAZUJX010000048.1:0-18623 GCA_045642965.1 Synergistaceae bacterium
GGCTTAATCTTTTTGGGCTGTGTTGCCTGTTTAATCGTCTCCATCCAACCACTTGCAAATGTAATAGGCTATTACACTTGCCGCGACAGAAACAATGAGAGAGATTGTGATATGTCTCATGGAACTCACCTCCTTTCAGAAAAGGAGATCGATAACAGTGATATTATACAAAACTTATCCTTAGTTTTAACAACAGGATAGACCTAAAATCATCATTTTTACAGCGCATTCAAAGATGCACAGGCAGGTAACTACACAGGTCTTTCAGGCAAAGACAACGTCATTATGTTCCACACAGATGTCAAATTCTAATTTAGGTTAAGCTATCTTAGAAAACTTTGTCTGACTAAACAGGAACCCTTACAAGGGTTCCTGTTTTGTTGTGTATTTATTATGTGCGGCATTAAGATAGGGAACTGCAATGCAGTTCCCTATCTTGTTATTACACTTTAAACTAAACTGTTACGCTTTCCAGAGTCCGTGGAGGTTGCAGTAAGCAAAAACTGCCTGCACTTCATCTCCTTCGCAGAGCGCGAAGCACGCTTTCGGCGGCTGTCCGGCAGCAAGTTCTTTTCTCTGGTTGCCTTGTTTTGTCTGGATTGATATCCATTCAATGTGATGTTCTTCGGTCGCCGGATGTTCAATGCTTCCGACTGTTACAAGCACTTTGCCGTCTTTGATTTCGTAGACCGGAACGTGTTTTTCAACTGCGGCGTCCGTCGTTCCCGGCAAAAGCTCTTTCATTTCTTCCCCGCAGCAGAATACAGGTATATCCGTATTTTTGACGATAGCAATAATCTGTCCGCAGCGTTCGCATTTGTAAAATCTCTGTTCCATCTGATGCACTCCCTTGTTGGATAGAATTTCTGTAACGGTGAGTACATCGTATATTAAATTTATTTTTTAACCTCAGTATAAATGCTGAAAAAGAAGTCGTATTTATTGCGTATCAGCGCAGTATGTCCGCAGTAACGGCGTCTGCGGCTTTTACGAGGTCGTGCGGCGACATTTTGAAGAGTATGCCCCTGTGCCCCGCGTTTATCGTGATGTAGTCAAACGCAAGCGCCGATTCGTCGATATAGACAGGATATTTTTTCTTTGTGCCTATCGGTGAACAGCCTCCGCGCACGTAGCCCGTGAGCGGCGTTACTTCTTTAAGCGGTACAAGTTCCGTGCTTTTGTTGCCGCTGACGGCGGCAAGTGCCTTGAAGTCAAGTTCGCGCCCAGCCGGAAGGCAGGCAAGCAGTATGCCGTGTTTGTCGCCGCGTGCGCAGAGCGTTTTAAAGGTGCGTTCCTCAGGTATGCCCGTTTTTGCCGCTGCGTCTTCCGCAGAGAGCAGCTCCATGTCTATGTCGTATTCAAGCAGTTCAAACGGTATTTTTTTCGTTTCAAGTATTCTTGTGGCGTTCGTCTTGATCTGTTTTGCCATGTAAATCACCCGCCGTTATTATAATTCAAAAAACGGCTGGCAGAATACCCATATTGTTGTATAATTTTTGACGGCAGCAGTTATTACTAAAAAGGAAGTGTCGTTTATGGAACAGATTCGCACCCTGGACAAGCTTGTTGAATACGCAAAGGAAATAGGTCCCAAGAAGGTCGCAGTCGCCTGCGCGGAAGACCACGTTGTGCTCGAAGCAGTAGAACGTGCCCGCAGCGAGGGTATTGTTGACGCAATTCTCGTCGGAAATGCGGACAAAATTGCCGAAGAAGCGGCAGAGGCCGGAATCGACCTCGCAAATTACGAGGTTGCCGACTGCAAAAACGGTCCTGCAAAAACAGCTTTAATGACTGTTGAAATGGTTTCTTCCGGCAAGGCTGACATTATGATGAAGGGTATGCTTGAATCAAGCGATTTCCTCCGCGCGGTGCTCGACAAGGAAATCGGTCTCCGTTCAGGCAAACGCGTGCTTTCCCATTCCTACATTCACGAAATCAAGGGCTGGGACAGGCTTATTTTCGTTACCGACGGTGTTTTCAACACCTATCCGGAGCTTGCGGACAAGATCGGCATTGCAAAGAACGTTACGGAGCTTTGCCATGCTTTCGGAATTGAGATGCCTAAAATTGCCTGCCTCGCAGCAGTTGAGGTCGTAAATCCTAAGATGCAGTCAACGCTTGACGCTGCTGCACTCGCCCAGATGAACAGACGCGGACAGATTAAAGGCTGCCTGCTCGACGGACCTTTTGCGCTTGACAACGCCGTTTCCGAAGAATCGGCAAAGCACAAGGGCATTACAGGCGAGGTCGCGGGCAAGGCCGACGTTCTGCTCGTTGACGATATCGACTGCGGCAACGCGCTGTTCAAATCAATAGTTTATTTCTCGGAGAACAAAACGGCAGGAATTATCCTCGGCACAAAGAAGCCTGTTATTCTCACAAGCCGCGCCGATTCCGCTGAAACGAAGTTCCTTTCCATCGCAACAGCTGTCGCAATGTCAAAGTAAAATTATCAATTATAAAAGACCTGCTTGTGCCGCAAACAGCACAAGCAGGTTTTTTGTTTACAAAGACAGCACAGTACTCGGCATTTTACACTTTGTACTATGCACTTTACATTTTATACCGCCTTATCTTATTTTCCTTGCTTCAAGGTAGAAGCGTTTGTCGTCGGCACTGCCTATTGAGAAAGTTTTTTTCGGCAGTGCGCCGCCTGCTTTTATTGCCGGAAAGAAACCGGTTTTGTCCATCGCGTTGAAAATAATTCCGACTGCTCCGTTCTCGCTGACGATTTTGTCAACGTTTGCCCTTCCGTGCACATAGTCAAGCGAGAGATATTTGTTTTTGGCAACGTATTTATCCAGCCACTTCTGCATAACAGCCAGCGGCATAAGTTTGCCGCGTCCGTCAATCGCAAATTCCTCTTCTCCGCCGTTTGCAAACGTAAAGGTAATCTCGTTTCCTTCCATAAGCGACATACCGTTCAGTTCAAGCCAGCGTTCAAAGGCTTCGACTATATCTTCTTTTATTCCGAAAAGTACGCGGTGTATGGGCTGAAATACAATGGCGTCAGAATGAAGGTTCACAACTTCCGCAAGCATTCTGCGCGCGGGATGATTTTCAATTTCTTTGGGAGACAGCCCTGCTTTTAACTTTTCCCAGCAGCTTTTCGCCGTTGCAACGGAGTGGTTGCCGTCGCCTGTTGCCAGAAATATTTCTCCGGCTTTTTCTTCAAGCTCCGCAAGCTGACTGCGCAGTTTCTCCGCGGTTTCCCCTTCAACTGCCCAGCCTGCGACGTGTCCGCCGTTCTGCATAAGGTCAAAATCGTACAGTTTTCTGAAGCTGTTTTTCTGCGCGGCCAGCGGTTCTATCAGCTGTTTTTCAGCGTCGTCAAGCAGAAGCAGGACGTGCGGCAGTTCAAGCACGGCGTTTTCGCGTATCTTTTCGCGCGGTGGTATGCGCGAAAGTATGGTGCCTTCCGTTGCACGCACCTTCGGCTTTGTCCCTTCCCTGAAATCGTATTCTTCAAGGTCAAGAGCACCGAGCAAGCCCGGCAAAATTCCCGCGGACGTCTGACGCTCAACGTAAATGAAGCCGTTTTTGACAGCTTCCGTCAGAGTTCCGTCCGCAAGATATTTCTTCATGTTTTCGTTGATTTCTTCCGTTAACTTCTCCGCTTCGCCGAGATATATTTCCGGCAGCGTGAGTTTCAGCGCTGAGGGCGCATCAGCAACAAAATTTTCAACTTCTTTCCAGTATTCAGGCTGGCTTGTGTACTGGTCACAGGCAATTACAGCCCATTTTTGCAGGTCAGCGTCTTTATTCGGAAGCAATATGTCAGTTGAACTAAATATCATTTTCTTACTCCGTTTCTGAAAGTTAAACCGCCGAAATGCCGGCGGTTTGTTTTTATTCGACAGTAACAGATTTTGCCAGATTTCTCGGCATGTCTATGTCGCAGCCTCTCTGCCGCGCGACGTAGTACGCGAAAAGCTGCAGGGGTATTACCTGAAGAAACGGATAAAGCTCGGGCTCCGTTACAGGCGTGTATATTACCGAACGCGTGTACTGCAGAATCGCCTGATCGCCTTCCGTAGCTATCGCTATTACAGGCGATTTGCGAGCCATAGACTCTTCAATATTCGAGATTGTTTTTTCCCACATGTCGTTTTTCGGAATGAGAGCAACTACGGGAAGTTCCTTGTCAAGCAGCGCAATGGGGCCGTGTTTCATTTCGCCTGCCGGATAGGCCTCCGCGTGCATGTAGGATATTTCTTTGAGTTTGAGTGCTCCTTCAAGCGCCGGCGGATAGGAAAGCGTGCGTCCGAGGAAGAAGAAGCCTCTGGCGTCTGCAAATTCTCTTGCAATATGCTCTATGTCATGTTCCTGTTTCAGAATTTCGGCAAGCTTTGCAGGAATGTCCATCAGTGCTGAGGCAAGGCGTGTTTCCGTTTCCGGGGAAAGCTCGCCCTTTAACTTTGCAAGGTACATGCCGAGCAGAACAAGAACCGTTATCTGCGCAGTAAAGGTTTTGGTGGCTGCAACGCCAATTTCAGGTCCTGCTGGGGTTATGAGCGCATTGCCCACCTCGCGGTGGATTGTGGAACCGCGCACGTTGGTTATTACAAGACATTCCGCGCCTTTTGATTTGGCAAGCCTTGCAGCATGAAGCGTGTCTGCCGTTTCGCCCGACTGCGAAACAAATATGCAAAGCGTGTTTTCGTCCGCCGGAATGTTTCTGTAACGGTATTCCGACGCGACCTCGCAGCGGTTTTCAAAGCTGCCGAAAGTTTCCCATATCTGCGCCGCAGTCATTGTCGCGTAGTAGCTTGTACCGCAGGCAACAAAATGTATTTTGCGGAATTTTTTGACGTCTTCCGCTGTCCACGGCAGCTCTGAGGAAAGGTCAATTTTCCCCGACGCGACGCGGCCGAGCAGGGTATGAGTCATTACGTCAGGCTGTTCGTGGATTTCCTTGAGCATAAAGTGCGGATAGGAGCCCCTGTTCGTCATTGCCGCGTTCCAGTCAAGGTGCATCGTTTCTTTCGTGTGCGGTCTGCCGGCAAAATCAAAGAATTCGCAGCCTTCAGGGGTTATCCTTGCCATTTCGTCATCGTCCATGAACCATACGTCGTGAGTAAATTCAAGCAGAGCCGTTGCGTCCGACGCGCAGAAGCCTGCGTTTCCGGCATGCCCCACAACAAGCGGAGAGCCTTTGCGGCACACCCATATTTCTTTTTTGTCAACAAACATTATGACAAGGGCAAAGGCGCCGCGTATTCTTCCCGTCAGCTTTACGATTGCCTCTTTCGGATTACCGTCGTACACGTATCCAAGATACTGAACTGCGGATTCCGTGTCTGTTTCGCTGTGGAAACAGACTCCTTCGGCTTCCAGTTCATCGCGTATCTCGCGGGCGTTTTCTATTATGCCGTTGTGGACTATAACAACGCGGTTATCGTTTGAGACGTGCGGATGGGCGTTGTTTTCGGTAACGCCGCCGTGCGTTGCCCAGCGCGTGTGCCCTATTCCGAATTCGCCCTGCAGCCCTGCTTCAGCGACACGCTCGGCAAGGTTTTTGACACGGCCGACCGTTCTTATTTCTTCAATTTTGCCCTGATTTATAACGGCTATTCCTGCTGAATCGTAGCCGCGGTATTCATGCTTCGCCAGACCGTCCAGAATGATCTTCGTAGGTTCCTGATCGCCTATGTAACCCATAATTCCGCACATGACACAAACCTCCGTCTGCTGTACTGTTTTGTTAATTGCAATATCAAGAGCAATTATACATTAAAATACAATTTTCAGACAAATTTCAGACAAAAAATCCGATAACCTTACATTCAGCTGCAAATAAAAGTTGAAAAATAAAATTATGGTTGTAGAATACTGTTTGGACAAAGGCGGCTTCAGAAAGCTGCCAGATGTAAAGTGAGTGATGATTATGAGTGTATACGCCGTAGTAGGAGTACAGTGGGGTGATGAGGGAAAAGGCCGCTGCGTTGACACGCTTGCAGCCAATTCTGACGCCGTGATACGCTATCAGGGCGGGGCAAACGCCGGACATACCGTCGTTGTGGGCAATGAAAAGTTTGTATTCCACCTTCTTCCTTCCGGAATACTTTATCAGGATAAGGTCTGCATAATAGGCAACGGAGTTGTAGTGGATCCCGAGCAGCTGTTTGCAGAGATTGACGAGCTTGCGGCACGCGGCAAAAAGATGTCGAAGCTTATCGTCAGCAATGCAGCACATATTGTTATGCCGTATCACAAGCTGCTTGACGGACTTAACGAAGCTTTTCTCTCCGACGGACAAAAAATTGGAACCACAGGCCGCGGCATAGGCCCCTGCTACACCGACAAAATTCAGCGCATGGGCATCCGCGCTGAAGATTTGATAAATCCCGAGGTGCTTAAAGAGAAACTCGAGCTGAATCTCAGGCTGAAAAACGAGATTATTACCAAGGTCTACGGCGGAACGGCAGTTGATTTTGATACGCTTTACAAGCAGGCTCTTGCATGGGGCGAAAGACTTAAACCTATGCTCGGAGATACTTACGAAGCCCTTGCAGAGCTTGACAGAAACGGGAAGAATATCCTTTTTGAAGGCGCCCAGGCAACGCTGCTTGACATAGACCACGGCACCTATCCGTTCGTAACAAGTTCAAGCACAACGGCAGGCGGCGCCTGCACTGGAAGCGGTTTAGGGCCTAACAGAATCAAAAAGGTTTTCGGCGTAATGAAAGCATACTGTACACGCGTGGGAGCAGGTCCTTTCCCAACAGAAGATTTCGGAGACGACGGCGAAACACTGCGTCAGACAGGCGGAGAATTCGGCGCCACAACAGGCAGACCGCGTCGCTGCGGATGGTGTGACCTTGTAATAGCCGATTATGCGGCAAAAATTAACGGACTTGACGGTTTTGCGCTGACAAAGCTTGACGTGCTTACAGGCTTTGACAAAATCAAAATCTGCACTGCTTACGACGTTGACGGAAAAATTTACACGCATTTCCCGAGCAGCGTTGCGGACCTTTCAAAAGCGCGCCCCGTTTATGAAGAGCTGCCCGGCTGGACTGAAGACATTTCGGGCTGCCGCAGTTTTGAAGAGCTTCCCGAAACAGCACAGGCTTACGTAAAATATATCGAGGAAAAAACAGGAGTGCCCGTTGTTCTGATAGGCGTAGGCGCAGGCAGAGACGACACTATACACAGAGGAATTTAGTTTTTTGCAGTTTTTAAAATAAACCGCCCGATGGGCGGTTTATTTTTGGGAAATCAATTTTAATTTTTCAGAACGGGAGAGCTTCTTTATCTCTGCTTCCCTTTTGAGAGCGTCTGCTTTGCTGCTGCACGGCTCGTGCCAGAGCATTTCGACGGGGCGTTTTGAGCGCGTGTATTTCGACGCCGTTCCCGCATTATGCGCGGCAAGACGCTTTTCAAGGTCGTTTGTCCAGCCTGTATAGAGAGTGCCGTCCGAACATCTCAGTATGTAAACGTATGCCGTTTCAGCCATTTACCGACCGCCTCCGCAGCTATTATACACAAAACCGGCAAAAATACCGTAACTGCTGACTTTTTATATAAAAAGGAGTAAAATTACGGTTCAAGCTAATTCTCCAAAAAGGAGTGACCCTCATGCGTATAGTGCTTGTCGGAGCCGGAGAGGTAGGCTACAGCGTAGCAAAAAACCTTTCAGAGGACGGACACGACATTGTAGTTGTAGAGGAAGACAAGGACAAGGCAGCGCGTATTGACACTGACCTTAACGTTCAGGCGATAAGGGGCAACGGGGCAAGCCCTTCCGTGCTGGCACAGGCAGGAATTACTGACAACGGCGACAGAGCTCAAATGCTGATTGCCTGTACAAACAAGGACGAAGTCAACCTTATGGCATGCCTGATTGCAAAACAGATGGGCGTAAAGCATGTTATTGCGCGCACCAAGGGGCTTGAATTCACGGATACGGACAGCTGGGCAAGAAGCCTCGGCATTGATCTGATGATTTCAACAGAACGCTCCGTTGCCAAAGAAATTGAGACCCTGCTCGAAATCCGCGGGGCAAGCCGGGCAACAGAACTGGCTGAAGGCAAAGCAGGCGTTTATCTTTTCAAGGTAAATGAAGGCTCCCAGGCATGCGGTATAACGCTTGCAGAGCTCAGACAGCAGAATTCGGATCTTAACACCATTATCATCTGCATCAAACGCGGCAAAGAAAGCTTTGTACCGCGCGCTTTTGACGAACTTCAACAGGGTGACCTCTGCTACACGATCTGTTACAGAAATCAGGTCGGCAAAATTGAAGACATATTCAATATTGAACACAAAAAAGCGCTGAAAACCGTAATTATCAACGGCGGCAGCAATCTCGGCCGCCAGATTGCAAAGCGCATACATACACGCTGGCCGAAGCTGGAAATCAAATTTTTCGACCCTGACAAGGAAAAATGCGATAAAATCGCAGCAGAGGTGCCGTATGCCCTGACTATTAACGCCGACGGCTCGGATGCAAACACCCTGGACACAGAAGGCATAGGAAACGGAGCTGCAGTCATTTCTGTAACGGAGCGCGACGAATCCAACCTGATGCTTTCGGTTCTCGGAAAAACCATGGGGGCGCTGAAAGCAATTTCAGTTGTACAGAAAACCAACTATCTTGACATGATAGACCATCTGCCGCTTGACGCAATCGTCAACAGAAACCAGGCGCTTGCAGACGGAATTATCCGCAGTGTCCGTTTCCCCGACTCTTCAAGAATGCTTATGGTATTTGACGAGATCGATGCAGAAGCCGTTGAGGTGTGTATTGAAAAAGACTCCCCTGCGGCAGGCAAAACACTGCAGCAGCTCAGCATGCCTGCAGGCTCCGTAATAGGGCTTATCGAACGCGGCAGCGAGCTGCTTATTCCTGCGGGCAGCAACGAAATCAAAGCTGATGACAAGGTGTACCTGTTTGCTTCATCGGAGATTATGCCTGAAGCTATTCAGCATCTCGGGGTCAATCCGTAATGAAATATAAAATTGTAGTAAAATTTCTTTCTCTTATAGTCGGCATAATATCAGCTTCAATGGTGTTGCCCTGGCTTTGGGCGGTCAGGGAAGGAACTTCGGACGGACACGCTTTTATCAGTTCTATCTGCATAGGAGCCGTTGTTTCGTCTCTTGCATGGACATGGTCAAAAAATGCAAAAATTTCAGATCTTGGAGCCAGAGAAGCTTTTGCATGCGTCACTTTTTCATGGATTGTAGCATCCTTTATCGGAAGCATTCCATATCTGCTGTCAGGCTGTCATGCCAGTTTTACCGATGCATTTTTTGAAACGATGTCAGGTTTCTCCACAACAGGAGCAACAATCTTTGTAAAGACGGAAGAGCTGCCGCAGGGAATTCTTCTTTGGCGGGCCTTGACTCAGTGGCTCGGCGGCATGGGAATAGTGGTATTGGCAATAGCTGTAGCTCCTATTCTCGGAGGAGGCGTTAACAGCCTTTTTAAGGCTGAGTCTCCCGGACCTGTTTTGCAGAAAATAACACCTACCATAAACGGAATGTCAAAACATCTGTGGAATGTATACATGGGCATTACTATTCTCTGTGTTGTATTTTTAAAACTCGGGGGTATGCCGTTGTTCGATTCACTCTGCCATACCTTCGCCGCAGTCTCAACCGGAGGTTTTTCAACAAAAACCCTCAGTCTCGGTTTCTACAATTCAGCTTATTTTGAGTTTGTTCTGACAGCGACAATGTTCGTTTGCGGTATAAATTTTGCGCTGCATTTGACCGCCCTGGCAAAAAGGAACCTCAAGGCATATACTGACAATGAATGTGTCGTCTATGTTAAACTTATTTTGGGATCAACAGCGCTTATTATGTTTTTTTTAAGAACCGCAGGCGGTTACAAAAGCCTTTCACTGGCTTTTCGTCATGCCCTGTTCCAGGTAGTCAGCATAATGACTACAACAGGCTTTTCAAGTACAGACTATTCGGTATGGCCTCCCGTCACCATAATCCTGCTGTTTATACTTATGATTATCGGAGGATGTGCGGGTTCAACGGCAGGAGGAATTAAATGCATAAGGCTGGATGCCGCCTGGCAGTCGGCAAAGGTTGAAATTAAACGTCTCGTGCATCCTAATGCAGTTATGCCTGTCCGAGTCGGGAATCAGGTTATAGAAAACAGGCTTGCAGCTTCTGCTGCTGTTTTTGCTGTACTCTATCTGCTCATTTTTGCAATCTCCACAATAATAATATGCGCTTCAGGACACAAGATAATGACCTCCTCCAGCGCTGTTGCCGCCACCCTGGGCAACATTGGGCCCGGCTTTGGAGAAGTTGGGCCTTCGGGTAACTTCGCCCATCTGGGCAACATTGCAAAATGGGTTTGTTCCTCATGCATGCTGTTAGGACGTCTTGAACTTTACACCGTCCTTGTATTGTTAAGCAGAGACGAATGGGTAAAATAAACTGTACAAAACAGATAATCCGTAAAACAGGAGCGCAGAAAAATCTGCGCTCCTGTTTATATCCGGCATATCATTAATTCCCGCCTGTTAACTCTGTTCTGCCACAAGGGTCGCTCCAAGTATCAGCACTGCTCCTAAGACAGCAAATGCTGTCAGAGGCTCTTTCAGCACTACTGCCGAAAGGAATATTGTAAGCACCGGTTCTATGTAGGCAAAGAAAGAAAACGTCTGAAGCGAAACTTTGTTAAGCGCGTGAAAATAGAGCGCGTACGCTATACCTGTATGCAGAATGCCAAGCATGACAAGCAGAGCCGCAGACAGCGGCGTAAACTGCATTGCACTCAATTTTTCCGTCAGAAGGACATAGGGCAGTATCACAAAAGCAGAGGCGCCAAGCTGCACTATTGTCTTTTCGTATACTCCTATATCCGTCAGTTTTTTGCTGAAAAATACGTTTACGGCATAGAAAACGGCGGAAGCAAGACCGCACATAATGCCGAGAAGATTGTTTCCTTCAGGCAGTCCCGTCTGCAAAATGCCGGATACAAGCAATATGCCTGCAATTGCCATACATACACAGATTATTTTTCTGAAACTGAGCCGTTCACCGAAAAACATGACTGAGCCGGCAATTACAAATATCGGTCCGACATAATTGCAGAGAATGGCAACAGCGGTTGACGTATATCTGTACGCTTCGAAAAGCAGCACCCAGTTTATCCCAAGTGAAACACCGCTTAAGACAAGCGTTGGGAAATTCTTTCTGACACTTTCGGGATTAAGTTTTATACCCTTTGCTGCCGTAAACGCAATAAGGAACAAAAAGCCGATCAGGCTCCTTGCATCTGCCACAAAGCTTGACGGCAGCGGGATGTACCTGCGCACAAGCGCTATGGTTCCGAAAAGAGTCATAATAAAAACAAGTTCGAATTTTGCCTGCTTAATGCCGCTGTTATCCATGATTGTACCTCGTAAATGTTTTGAATATAATAACACCAAAAGCAGTTTTTTGAGTTTTATGCCGTCCGGAGACATCATAAATTTATTTAATTTTTTATAAGACCTGCGGTCTTCATTTTCCCCAATCAATATTCCACAGGCAAAACTCCTGTAAATATCACGCAGGGAACATTCCGGTGCATAAATTATCCACAAGAAGAAACACACAAGATATAGTGCAGCGTGAATAAGTTGTGCATATATTTAGTGTTTTGACCGCCCAATTTATGCTAATATATTCCCTGTGCGGTACATGCCGCAGTACAACATCAAATTCAAGTCAGCAGACATCTAATATATGGAAAAGGTAGGTAACTGCAATGCTTTACAAGCCCTCATTCTCAAAATCGGCGCAGGACATTCTTAAGGACAGGTACTATTGGAAAGATTCTGACGGCAATCCTGCCGAAACAGCTGAGCAGATGCTGCTGCGCATCGCCAACCACGTTGCGGGCGCGGAAAAAACTGAGACGCTGCGTACAAAATGGGCCGATGAATATTATAATGAGATGGCACAGCTGAACTTTCTTCCGAACAGTCCTACCATTATGAATGCAGGACGCCCTGCTCCTCACGGGCAGCTTGCGGCATGCTTCGTAATAGGCATTGAAGATACAATGGACGGCATCTGCGAAGCTCTCCGCAAACAGATGCTGATTCATAAATCAGGCGGCGGAACAGGCTTTAATTTCTCAAAACTCCGCTATGAGGGCGCAAGAGTCAACAGCACCAACGGACGCGCCTCAGGTCCTATTTCGTTCATGAGCCTTTTTGACAAAGCCACTGACACGGTTCAGCAGGGCGGAATGCGCCGCGGAGCAAACATGGGGATTCTTAACATCGACCATCATGACATCCGCAAATTTATACACTGCAAAGATGCGGACGGAGTTATCACAAATTTCAACATTTCCGTCGGCATGTCAGACGAGTTCATGCAGAAAGCAACAGCCAATCCTAACGGTGAAGAAGCCGCACTGCTTGCGGAAATAGCCGAATCGGCATGGCGCACGGGAGATCCCGGAATTCTCTTTATGGATGCTATTAACCGCGACAATCCCACGCCTAACCTTGGTCCTCTTGAATGCACAAACCCGTGCGGAGAATCACCGCTTTATGCAAACGAAGCCTGCAATCTCGGTTCAATCAATCTTGCCAAAATGGTTAAAAACGGCGCCTTTGATTATGCAGCGCTGCGCCGTGTAACAGCTGTCGCAACACGCTTCCTTGACAGCGTTATCGACGTCAACCAGTATCCGCTTCCTGAGATTTCAGAATCAGTACGCAAAACGCGCAAAATCGGCCTGGGCATTATGGGCTGGGCAGATACGCTCTTCCAGCTTCGCGTTGCTTACGACAGCGATGAGGCACGTGCTCTTGCCGATAAAATCATGGGCACAATTCATGAAGAGGCAATACGTGTATCGGAAGCTCTCGGCGTTGAAAAAGGCATTCCTGCCGACCTCAAACATCTCAACAGAAGAAATGCAACCCTTACCTGCATAGCGCCTACTGGAACAATAGCCCTGCTTGCAGACGCTTCATCAGGCATAGAACCGCTCTTCGCGCTTGAACATACGAGACTCCGTACGCTTACCGACGGCACAAAGGTTTCAATGAAACAGAAAAACCGCTATTATGAAGAAGCTATAAACGAAGGGCTCTCCGAAGAAGAACTCAAAAAGGTTTTCGTCACGTCGCACGACGTAGCTCCTTCAGGCCACATTAAAATGCAGGGAATATTCCAGAAGCATGTTGACCTTGCGGTTTCAAAAACAATCAACCTCGTCAACAGCGCTACTGTACAGGACGTTCTTGACAGTTACGTGCTTGCATGGAAAGAAGGCTGCAAAGGCATAACTGTTTACCGCGACGGTTCAAAGAGCTTCCAGGTTCTCTACACTGACGCCAAAAAAGCAGAAGCCGACCGCCAGAGAACAAGCGCCGAAAAAGTTCCTGTTCCCGCAGGCAAGCCGTCTCTTAAACTGAAACTCAAAAAAGCATAGCCAAATCTCAGACGATACAAAAAGCTGCAGAGCAATCTGCAGCTTTTTTATATTTCATATATTATATTTAATCGTCCTTCAGCAGCTCTCCGGCATCAATAATTTTTATCCCCTTTTCTGAAAGCAGTTTCGCAAATATGCCCTGCCCGTCAATCAGTCGTTTGCTGAAATTGCCGTCATAAATCTGAACAGAACCGCAGGACGGACTTCTCGGCTGAAGCAGCACAGCATCAGCGCCGTTTTCCTGTATTATTTTTAACGCCTTTAACGCGCCTGCCTTAAAAAAAGCCGTTACGTCACTACCGTCATTACTGATTACTTTTCCGTCCTTAATCTCACACGGTTTTCTGGGAATTGAAAGCCCGCCCAACACTTCCGGGCAGACAGCAATGCATTTTTTGTCCGCAAGCAGAGTTGAAATCTTACTGTTAAAATTATTTCTGCCGTCATATTTGCAGTTTTCGCCGAGCAGGCATGCTGATACGGCAACACAGCGGCTTTCTTTTAAAAGTTCCTCTGCTGTCATCTCTTATAAACCTTTTTCTTCGTCCTGAACTTTCCTGAGATAAGAATATACCGTGTATTTGGTTACCTTCATCTCTCCGGCAAGCAGTTCAACTGCACCTTTAAGCAGGAAATAGCCTCTGTCGTTCAGCTCTTTGACCACAAGTTCTTTTTCTTCTCTCGCAAGATACTCAAAAGGCTTGGCAATTTTTTTGCGTACCTCGGAAAGGCTGTTCTGCATAACCTCTGAAAGATCGTTCGCAAAACCTTCCGTAACTATTGCAGTGCGGTCTGTATCATACTGTCTGACGTTATCGTCGGTATGCAGGAAATTCTCTATAAATTCGCGTGCCGCTTCAGCTCTGCTGATATCGTAATTTATACAGAGAAAGCCTATCATTTTTTCCTGTTCGTCACGGATAAATATGCAGCTGCATTTCATTTTGCTTCCGCTGCTGTTTTGGGCAAGATAATCGAATACCCCGTCCTTATGTCTGTACTCGTCAGCCTTCATCATGTAAAGACCGAAATCTGTCATGGGACTGCCGATTTTTCTTCCGGTAACGTGTCCGTTTTCTATGGCAACAATCGAATGTTCAGGGATGGAAAGATCATGCAGATTGACCTCGTAATCTCTGCCCAGAGCAAGCGCAATGCCCCTGACTATCGGAATATATGGCTTTAGTTTCGGATTCATTTTAATTTCCGGCATAAGAAACACCTCTTAACGTATAAGCCATCCGGCAAAAAATACAGCTCCAAGACCCAGCACAAGACTTGTCAGGGCATACATGGCTGCAAGCGGCAGATCTGCAGCAAGCAGTCTGCAGCTTTGAACCGCAAAAGTGGAAAACGTAGTAAATCCGCCGCACAGACCAGTCCCAAGGAAAAGCAGCAATACAGGCGAAAACTGTTTATGTGCGGCTGTCCCGTAAATCAGTCCCAGCACAAAACTTCCAATAACATTGACACACAGGGTTTTTACAGGAAATCCGTCTCTGCAAAAAGGCAGCAGATCAACCGAATACCTGAGTACGGCTCCGAGAAAGCCGCCTAATCCAACCGCAAGAAAATTCATAGCATCAGCCTCCGTTTACATTTAAATTTTACTACATTTTTCATTTTTTTTCTTATATTTGCCGCCTTCAGTATATAATAGGTACAGGAGTTGATACTGATGAGGAAAGCCGCAGCGGCCCTGTTTTTTGCACTGCTGTTTGCCCGGGCAGCATACTGTTCTGTTGCCGGAATAACAGAATTTAAAGCAGTTATCGTTGAATGTGAAGACGGCGTCGAAACTGCAAGCAGAATATGGGTTACAGGAGACAGATCAAGACGCGATTTCAAAAACGGCAAGGAAATTGTCGTTACCCGCAACGATCTCAAACGGACGTGGTTTATATATCCGCAGATTAGATGTTACGTTGAAATGCCCTCCTACGGCACTTTTGCAAATTTCAATATGCCTGACGAAAATGCCAATACCGGCGATTTAACGCGCAAATTTCTCAAGTACGATGAGCGTGACAGTTTCCGTATGAAAAAGTACCTCGTCACAATAAAATACAAGGACTATAATACAGAAGACAGCTATTATGAATGGATGCGCAACGATTTCCCGATTCCTGTAAGAACAGAATCGCTTGACGGGAAAAACTGGACTGAATATACAAAAATCAGCAGAGGTCCGATTGATTACTCAATGTTTGACAAACCGAAAAGCTATAAAAAAATTTCATCAGAAGATGCAGAAAAACTTTTGGCAGATTACTACGCAAAACATCCTGAACCTGTAAAACAAACGAAGAAGAAGCAAAAAACAGCAGTTGCATCCTCTGCCGGTATAAAAGATGAAGTAAAGGCTATCGATGAGGTAAAGGTTAAAGCAAGGGTCGTTGATAAAAAAGCAAAGGCCGCAGATAAAGTAAAGACCGTCGGAACGACAGAAAATGAACTGCAGAAAGCAATTCATGACATAGACAGAAAAAATCCCGTGAAGAAAAAACGTAAAAAAATTATACGTGACGACTATGCAACTGGAGAAGAAACTCCCGCCGCCGGTAAAGATACATCACAGCAGAGTGCTGAGTAAAATGCGTCAATTATTTTGAGAAACAAAATAAGAGACCGTCCTTACGGACGGTCTCTTTATACGCTTAATAAAGAATTTTTATTCTACTGAGCAGTCTTTCGTTGTCTGAGCAACGTCAAGAGCAATTCCGGGGCCCATAGTCGTTGCAATTGAGATACCTTTAATATATGTACCCTTGACTGATGCAGGACGTACCTTAATAATTGCACGAAGGAACGCCTTAACGTTTGCGTCAAGATTTTCAACAGGGAAAGACATTTTGCCTATAGCATTGTGGATAATGGCTGTTTTGTCAACACGGAATTCGACACGGCCTGCCTTGATTTCCTTTACAGTCTGAGCGACATCGAACGTTACTGTTCCGGCTTTTGCTGAAGGCATAAGCCCGCGGGGGCCAAGAACCTTACCAAGTTTGCCGGCAAATTTCATAATATCCGGTGTGGCTATGAGAGCATCAAAATCAATTTTGCCCTGACCGATTTCAGCGATCAAATCTTCGCCGCCGACGAGGTCCGCGCCAGCTTCCTGTGCTTCCTTCTGTTTGTCGCCGAGTGCTATAACAGCAACTCTTTTCGTGTGGCCTGTACCAAACGGAAGGGCGACGGTGCTGCGCACCTGCTGGTCTGCATGACGGGGGTCAACGCCGAGACGAACATGTATTTCAAGAGTTTCGTCAAATTTTGCCGTTGCGATCTCTTTCGCTGCTGCGAGTGCCTCTGAAATCGTATATTCTTTTGTCTTGTCTACTTTTCCTTTTGCTGCTGCAAAACGTTTTCCAACTTTTGACATTTGTTATACCTCCTTGTGGTATTTGCGGGAGCGTCTACTCTCTTCCACTATTGCCGCAGATTTATTATCTTGCGACTTCGATGCCCATTGAACGGGCTGTACCTTCAACCATTTTCATGGCTGCTTCGATATCGTTCGCATTGAGGTCAGGCATTTTAATTTTTGCGATTTCCTCAACCTGTGCTTTGGTGATTCTGCCGACTTTGTTTTTGTTGGGAACTGCAGAACCTTTGTCTTTCTTTGCGGCTTTCTTGATAAGAACGCTCGCAGGCGGAGTCTTAAGGATAAACGTAAAGCTTCTGTCCGCATAAACTGTAATAACCGTCGGGATAATCATTCCGGGCTGGTTTGCAGTCTTTGCGTTAAAGGCTTTAACAAACTCCATAATGTTGATACCGCGCTGACCAAGCGCAGGACCTACAGGCGGCGCCGGTGTGGCTTTGCCGGCAGGAAGCTGAAGCTTCAGCTGGTCAATAACTTTCTTTGCCATTTCTTTTCCTCCTATATTTTTAAGCCCTTAAGGGCAGAGTTACAAATGCGGTGTACGCAACAACACCGGCAATACATGCCGCTGTTGTTAAAAATATGAAACGTTTTTATATTCTTTCAAGTTCGGCGTAGTCAGCTTCAGCCTCAGTTTCACGGCCGAAAATTTCCACCAGATACTTGATTTTTGCCTTATCCTCGTCGATACTGACAACAGGCCCTGCCATATTGGCAAAAGGTCCGGTCTTGGCCTGAACCATATCACCGACGGAAAGCTTAATTTCAATTTTAGGTTTCTCTGCCGGAGCAATCTTGCTTAAAATGTCATCGGCTTCCTTCGGAGTGAGCGGAATCGGGTGGTTTCCTGAACCTACAAAACCTGAAACACCCGGCGTATGACGGACACAGAACCACGTCTGCTCATCAAGCGCCATATTGACAAGAAGATAACTCGGAAAAAGTTTAACCTTTTTCTGTATTGTTTTCCCGTCCTTGATATAGGTTTTCATCTGTTCGGGAATACGAATATCGGTAATCCTGTCACCAACCTCAAGCTTTGTAATGCGCTCTTTAAGGCTTTCGACAACTTTCTTTTCGTATCCTGAATAGGTCTGGACTATATACCAGCGATGTTCGTTTGTATTACCGTAAAAATCGCTCATCTAAAAGAGAGGGCATCTGCCCTCTTCACCTCCGTAATGCCGGCAAGAGATCAAATTACTTGATTATGTGCGTTACAACAGCTGTAAGAAGTGCGTCGCACAGACCGAGATAGGCTGCTACAAGAAGCGATACAAAGACAACAACCAGTGTCATATACCAAAGCATACGCTTCGTCGGCCATGTGACCTTTTTCATTTCAGCTCTTGATTCTTTTATAAAGCCGAGGGCACTCATATACCTCGACCTCCTCTGTTAAAAAATAAATGGCAGGCCCGGAAGGACTCGAACCCTCAACTTTCGCATTTGGAGTGCGATGCTCTACCAATTGAACTACGGACCTGCATGCGTGGGCTATTTTACACTATTTGCACTCTTTGTGCAAGGTGTGTTTGCCGCATTTCGGGCAGAATTTGTTCTTTTCAAGTTTCTTTGTCGCTTTTTTCTTATTGACAAGCGTCACGTAGTTGCGGTCTTTGCATTCCGTGCACTGAAGTCCTACTATATCAGCCATTGTTCTTCCTCCCGTCCTGAAAGATAAAAGGGCGGCTGCGGCCTGCAGCCGCCCTGTAAATTTGCTTAATTATTCGATAATTGAAGTAACGACGCCGGCGCCGACCGTATGGCCGCCTTCACGTACTGCAAAACGAAGTCCTTCTTCCATCGCTATCGGCGCTATGAGTT
>JAZUJX010000049.1:0-10159 GCA_045642965.1 Synergistaceae bacterium
GATATACTGCCTTCGCTGCTTACAAACATCATAAACAAGCTTTCCTTCGGCAAGAGCATGTACTGGGCTGACCCTACGGTGCGTTTTGCGCGTCCGGTGCGCTGGCTGACAGCGCTTTTCGGCAGCGAAACAGTGCCCGTAACGTTCGGAAAGATCGCAAGCGGAAGAACAACCTGCGGCCACCGTTTCATGGGTTCAGGCGAAATAGAGCTTTCCTCTGCTGATGATTATGCAAAGGCTATGGAAGACAATTTTGTCATTACAAATCCTGAAAAACGCAAGGAAATGATACTTTCAGGCATTGCGGAGATAGAGAAAGAACTCGGCGCCAAGGTTGAAATTGATCCTGACCTTCTTGAAGAGAACGTGTTCATCAACGAATACCCCGTACCGTTCTACGGCAGCTTTGACAACTCATTCCTCGAAATACCGCAGGAGGTTCTTATTCTGACAATGGCTAAGAACCAGCGTTATTTCCCCGTGCAGGACAAAGAAGGAAAGCTTATGCCGTACTTTATCGGAGTAAGCAACAATAAAGCAAAGGATATGAACGTAGTCCGCGAGGGCAACGAAAGAGTTTTGAGAGCCCGCCTTTATGACGCTGCCTTCTTCTGGAAAGAAGATTTGCAGAAATCAATTGACGCAATGGCGGACGAGCTTAAAAACGTTACCTATCAGGTGCAGCTCGGTTCGGTCTATGACAAGGTTTCGCGCGTCAAAGAACTTGCCGTTAAACTTGCTTCAATACTCGGCAGAGACGACGTTAAGGAAGACGTTGCCCGCGCCGCGACGCTTGCCAAATTCGACGTTGTTTCAAGCATGGTGTACGAATTTGCAGAGGTACAGGGTGTTATGGCAAGGGAATACGCCAAAAAAGCAGGGGAGAAGGAAGCCGTCGCAAACGCGCTTTACGAGCAGTATCTGCCTGTTTTTGCCGGCGACGCACTGCCGTCGGGCATTATAGGTGCTGTACTCGGACTTGCTGAACGTGCTGACACCATTGCCGCTATTTTCAAAATAGGCCTTGAACCGACCTCGTCGCAGGACCCGTACGGACTCCGCCGTGCCGCACGCTGCATAAACGAAATAATACTCGGGCTCAAGCTCGACATTAACGTTAAAGAACTCATTGCAGAAGCAGCAAAACCGCTCGGACTTTCAGGCGAAACGCTTGCTAAAATCAACGATTTCCTGTATCAGCGTCTGCAGGTTCAGTTCAAAGAAAAAGGTCTCAGCCACGAGGCAGTTGTTCTCGCGCTCCAGACGATTGCCGAGCGTCCGCTTCAGGCATACGCAATGGCAGAAACGCTGCAGAAATTTGCAGGCGAAGAATGGTTCACAGAACTCATCACCGCCGCCGTCCGCGTTAAAAACATCCTTGCAAAGGCCGAAGGCGAAAATATTCCGGCAGAAATCAACAGCAGCAAGCTTGTTGCAGACGCGGAAAAAGCTTTTGCAAAATCGCTTGACGAGCTTACAGTGCCCGCCGAGCAGGCTATCAAAGCCTGCGACTGGGAGAAACTGGCGGCAACGCTCGCACAGCTTGCCCCTGTCATCGCCAAATTCTTCGAAGACGTGCTCGTTATGGACAAGGATCCTGAAATCAGGGCTAACAGACTTGCGCTTCTTGCAAAGAGCCAGAGCTTCTTTATGCTTATCGGTGATTTCAGTCTGTTGAAATAAACCGTGCAAATTTAACGCTTAAAAGGTATAATAACGGCGGAGGAAAACTTCGCCGTTATTGTTTTAAGCGGGAGGAATAAATATGAACCCGAGAGAACATCAGGAAGAAATAGAAAGACAGACGCTTTCCGCTTCTGCGTGTCTTTCTGTAAATTCCAGAGGCAGGGAAAAAGCCGAGCCTGAATGTACTGTCAGAACCTGTTTTCAAAGAGACAGGGACAGAATTATACACAGCAAATCATTCCGCAGACTGAAGTACAAAACGCAGGTTCTTCTGCTGCCTGAAGGCGATCATTACCGCACTCGCCTGACACACACACTTGAAGTTACGCAGATTGCACGCACAATAGCACGTGCAATGAGGCTCAATGAAGACCTTGCCGAAGCAATAGCGCTGGGACATGACCTCGGGCACACGCCGTTCGGACACGTTGGAGAAAGAGTCCTCGACAAGCTCGCAAAAGAACACGGACTCGGAGGCTTTCACCACGCGGCGCAAAGCCTGAGGGTTGTAGATAACATTGAAAAGAACGGAGAAGGACTGAACCTCACGTGGGAGGTCCGAATGGGAATAATACAGCACTCAAAAGGACAGGTTGACGTACGACTTGGCTACAATCTGGACAAACCTACAACCATGGAAGCTTGGGTGGTGCGCATATCCGACTCGATAGCTTACGTGAACCATGACCTTGACGATGCTGTTCGCGCCGGTTTCTTTACGGAAGAACAGCTTCCGCAGGAAATTCTGCATGGCATAGGATTGACACATTCGCAGAGAATTAACAGACTGATTATGAATCTGCTTGAAAACAGCACTGAAAAAGAGTTGAAATTCAGCGATGAGATGCTCGGTCATATAGAATTCCTTCGCAGATATCTCTATGACAACGTGTACCGCTGCCCGACAGCTGTTAAAGAAGATTCGCGCGTAGAATACGTGCTTACTGCAATTTTCAGTCATGAAATACATAACGGACTTACGCTGCAGGATACAATTGACTTTGTATCCGGTATGACCGACCGTTTTGCTCTTAACTATTTCAGCAAACTTTTTGTTCCGACACCATGGACAGATTGATATAATTATATATGACCTATAATATTTATAACATTTAAGGAGACGTACTCATGAGCGAAGAATTCAAACCCTACATACCTGCGGAGGAGAACAAAGCGGAACTCACCTTAACAGCCATAGTTCTCGGAATGTTTCTGGCTGTTGTATTCGGCGCTGCCAATGCCTATCTCGGACTGAGGCTGGGAACGACAATATCATCCTCAATCCCGGCGGCAGTTATCTCAATGGGCGTTATACGCGGCCTGTTAAAAAGAAATTCAATTCTTGAAAACAATATTGTCCAGTCAATAACGTCTGCCGGCGGTTCCATCGCTTCCGGCGCAATCTTTACCATTCCTGTAATGTTTTTCTGGGCGCACGAAGGCACTGCTAAAATGCCAAGCATGTTCACAATAACGCTGCTTTCGATCTGCGGAGGATGTCTGGGCGTTTTCTTCATGGTTCCGCTCAGAAAAGCTCTGATTGTCAAGGAACATTTAACGCTGCCGTATCCGGAAGGAACTGCCTGCGCCAAGGTTCTTCTTGCCGGCGAAAATAAATCGTCCGGCGGGAAAATTTTGTACAGAGGCATTACGCTTGCCGCAATCCTTAAGCTTATGACCAACGCATTCTGCGTTGTGCCTGAAACTGTCGGTTTCCATATAAAAGCATTACGGACAAAAATATCTGTAGACCCGTCTGCGGCTTTTATCGGCGTAGGTTATATATGCGGGCCGAAAGTTACCTCATATCTCTACTCCGGAGGTTTGTTCGCATGGTTTGTATTCATTCCTGCCATCACGCTTTTTGGCGCAGATACCGTATTGTACCCCGGAACGGTTAAGATTTCCGAGCTTTACGCAGCCGGAGGTCCTTCTGCCGTATGGACAAACTACATACGCTATATCGGGGCGGGAGCCATTGCCTCTGCCGGAATTATCAATCTTTGCAAAAATATGCCGACAATAGCCGAAACTTTCCTTAAATCCTTTACAGGACTGAAAGACAGCCGCACTGCGGCAAACAGGGTCAGCGATGATAGAACAAATCAGGATTTGAGCAGCAAGATTTTGCTTGCGGGCATTCTGCTTACAGCCATTGTTATCTGGTTCACGCCACAGATTCCCGTAACCCTTGTCGGTACGCTTCTCATTATCATCTTCGGCTTTTTCTTCAGCTGCGTATCTTCAAGAATGGTCGGTCTGATAGGTTCTACAAACAATCCGACGTCAAGTATGACCATAGCCACCCTTATTATTTCAACCGCAATTCTAAAGCTTGTCGGAGACACCGGCGCACACGGCATGATGACCGCCATAACCATTGGCGCCGTTATATGCACAATCGCGAGCATGGCAGGCGATACCTCACAGGACCTCAAAACAGGCTATATCCTTGGCGCGACTCCCAAAAAACAGCAGATATCCGAATTTTTCGGTGTTGCCGCGACTTCCGTTTTTGTCGGAGCTATCCTCGTACTGCTTGAAAAAGCATGGGGGCTTGGCAGTCAGCAGCTTCCGGCGCCTCAGGCTACAATGATGAAAATGATTATAGAAGGCATGATGCAGGGAAGTCTGCCATGGAACCTTATCTTAATCGGAGTATTTATAACGCTTGCAGTTGAACTGCTGAGAATACCTTCAATGACCTTTGCTCTGGGAATCTATCTGCCTTTAAATCTCACGAGTGCAATGATGTGCGGCGGTATTGTCCGTCTGCTTGTTGATAAGTACAAAGAAAAAACGGGTTCAGACACCGTATCTGAAAATGACAACGGCATTCTTTTCTGCTCCGGACTGATTGCAGGAGAGGGTATTATAGGAGTTATGCTTGCAATTTTGGCAATAACGGAAGTCCTTCCGCGTATTAACTTGTCCTCGGCCGTCAATACAGGCATTGCAGGAGGCATTGTTATTCTTGCTCTGATTATGCTCTCAGTATTCAAAACAGCAGTCTCAAAAAAGAACTGAGACTTTTGAGGCTTATAATTGAGCAAGAAAACTGAACAACGCAATTTCCTTGACATTGTATTTTCCCGCAACATGGATTTAAAATGGGAAACAGGCAATGACGGAATTGTAACTGTTTTCGTCCAAAACTCCGGATTTTGGAACAAGCTGACCCAGAAATTTTTGCATAAAGCAGCCGTTTCACAATTAACGCTTGATAATACAGGCAGTTTTATATGGCAGTTAATTGACGGAAATACTGATGTTTATGAAATTGGACAAAGCATAAAGAAACGATTCGGCGATTCTGCCGAGCCGCTTTACGAAAGACTGACGCTTTTTCTCAGACAGCTCGAACGTAACGGACTGATAGAAAGGAAACGTTAAACGTGTATCCAAATCCTGATAAGATACATCCAAATTCGATTCTGCCGAGAATTTGCTACATCAAAAATGTTGTGACAAATCCAAATATAATCATCGGAGATTACACCTATTATGATGATCCAAACGGGGCAGAGGACTTTGAAAAACACGTTACGCATCATTATGATTTTATAGGCGACAAACTGATTATCGGCAAATTCTGTTCCATAGCAAGCGGTATTGAATTTATCATGAACGGCGCGAATCATCGTATGGACGCTGTAACAACCTACCCGTTCTATATTATGGGCGGAGAATGGGGAAGTGCTATAGCTCCGATTAAAGACGAGCTTCCGCTTAAAGGCGACACAGTTGTCGGAAACGACGTTTGGATAGGGCAAAACGTAACAGTTCTGCCCGGAGTACATATTGGTGATGGTGCAATAATCGGCGCCAATTCCGTTGTAACCGGCGATATTCCTCCGTATTCAGTTGCAGCGGGAAATCCCTGCAGAGTGCGTAAAACAAGATTTGACAAGGAACTTGTTGACTATCTGCTAAAACTTAAGTGGTGGGATTGGGATATTGATAAAATCAACCGCAATCTTGATGCACTTTGCAGCGGTGATTTGGACAAAATAAGAAATATCAGTGACCTGGAAGGAAAATAACTATGTCAATAATATTTTTATGCTACCCTAAATGCACGACCTGCCAAAAAGCAAAAAAATGGCTTGAAACCAACGGAATTAACTTCAGTGAAAGAGATATTAAGGAAGACAATCCGGATGGGGAAGAACTGAGAAAATGGCATAAAATCAGCGGTCAGCCGCTTAAAAAGTTCTTCAACACAAGCGGACTGCTTTACAAAGAATTATGTTTAAAGGATAAACTGCCTGAAATGAGCGAAGAGGAGCAGTTTAAGCTGCTTGCTTCCAACGGTATGCTCGTAAAACGCCCGATACTGATAAGCGAAAAATTCGTTTTAGCAGGCTTCAAAGAAAATGAATGGGCAGAAAAATTAAGATAAGTATAAAATGTTACTTTTATTATAGGACATCTATTGTTTATTTATGAAATAAAGCCCTACAAGGCACATAAATATACCAATCAACTTCGTATAAGTCAGCTGCTCGTTAAAAAGCAGCCGGCCCGTAAACATAAGAGCAACGGCAATAATGGAGCTTTCCACCAAATAACCGGTATTAATATTCCAGCCGACTTTGTACATGTAAATATTTCCGACCTCAAGACCGACAATAGCAAAGCCGAACACAAACGTAGTCCAGCTGACGTTTTTAAATTCGTTTAAAAGGCTGCTGTCTTTATACAGTGAAAGAAAAATAATAAGCGACACAAGAGCGCCTGTTAAATAGGTGACAATTATTGAAGCCAAAGGATTTAATCCTTTGGGTGTAAGTTTTGCGCAAATATGATAGAAAACGGTTGAGACTGCAACCGTCAAAATCGGCCAATAGGTTGACATGTTAAACTCTCCTGATTATTTTTGCTTAATACCGCCGCTTAATAATTTTATAATCCGCCGCAATTTTTAATATATAATTCAACATAAGATACATTATAGGACATTATTATAATATCACTTTTATTTCTCTAAACCTGTTTTGTATTGCTTGCCGTTCCAAGTCCACTTAATCCCTGTTTCATCGATTGTATCAACTTTACCGTGGTCAAAGAGATTCATTCCGGGAACAAGAATAATTCCTTCCGCAATATCTTTAATGTTGACACACGCAGCAGTTTTGTTCTCAGATTTCATAACCGCTACAATTTGGATTTTCGGCGGCTGTTCGGCATCGTACTCATAAATTTTGTCGGGAAATTCCTCTGCAGCTTTGTTTTGATTTTTCTGTTTCTCGTTTTTCTTCTCAGCCTGCTTCTGTGTACTCTGCGCAGAAAGCCTGTGTACGGCGGCATTTTCCATCTTTTTCTGACTGTTTTCCATCTCAGAGACTTCATTATTTAAATGCATGAGTTTATTCACGCTGTTAAAAACAATAAAGGCGCAACAGAGAGATACAAGTATAAGACACAGCCGTACTGCAAAACTACGTCTGTTTTGGGCCTGAAAACTGCTTCGATTATTAAGGCTTAAATTCAGCTTTACAACCATAACATCATAGGTCAAAATGACGCAGGGCAAGCCCTGTCGCTATATCCCACTGAGAGTTTTTGTTATCTATATTGATCATTTCAATACCATTCAGCTCTGTCACGTTCAGGCAGTCAAACTTAAGAGGCGCAAATTGCATCTGCAGGGTTTTGCAGAGCTGATAATCCGCCGCGGGACCAATCAATGCCGCTGACTTTGGAGAAATTTTAGTTTCTCTGTAGGACTCTTCAAGCAAAACCTTAATTTCTTTGACTAAAATACCGGTTCTAAACTCTTCCGAGAGTTTTCCCACAGCAGCATTTTCAGTATCCGTATAACTGTTAAAATATGAGGTTCTGTAGAATATTCCGTTGCCGTGCCAGGACAGGATATACTGCACATATTCTGTATCCAGGCAGATAAACAGGACTGCTTCATCATTATGACCGGAATACAATGAAACTGCACGTTCAATCGCTGTCTGTGCAGGTTCAACGCTGTCAATTTCAAAGCCGTTAGCATGAGCGGCTTCTGCAAGCGCTTTCACCTTTGATTTTTTAGTTACTGCAACAAGATAATGCTCACCGTCATACTGTTCGTCAAAAGGAAAATCAACACCGGCAATGTCGAATACAGCTTCATTGCTGCTGACAGGGAAAAAATTCTCAATTTCATATCTGAGAGACATTTCGGCGTCCTTCAGTTTCATAGGCAAATGCAAAACCTTCATCATAATTTCCGTGAACGGCAGTGATACAGCCAAAGGTACTTTCTTATTTTTTACAAATCCGCTGAGCTTCCGAAATACTCCGCTGTACGGATTTTCCTGCTCCCCTGCTGCGTATGTATCAGCAAGCGCTGAACTTATCAGGCAGACGTCATTGTCTCTGCGCTCAAGCAGAACGTATTTAAACGCACCGTCCAGAATTGTTAAGCCGGCAGAAAAACCGTCTGTATTTTTTCTTTTAAACAAGGCTTTGAAATTCATAGTTCTTCCTTATTTCTGCCCAAAAAAGCCCTTATTGCCCCTGAGACTGGTTCGAGCTCGTAACTTTCATAAACACTTCTTCTCCTCCGCCGTAAGCTGTGGCATTAACAGCATTTGAGGCGTACAGGGCTGAATTTGCCGCCATCTTCTTCAGCTTCTCTTTTACACCGTCAGACATGGCCGCAGAATCAGAATAACTAACGACACAGGAGTTTTCACCGGATATTGGGGCGTAAATTTTGTATCCTTTCTCAGGGATCTTATCAAGATACGTTTCTATACTCTTCTTTATACCGTCATTAGTGCTCTGCACTCCGTCAAAAACGACATTCTCAGAAGGCCACTGTCCGTTGTCAGCATAATACATTACACATGCGGCTTTAAGACTGCGAAGATTTGAAACTATTTTTGAGGCGTTTGCTTTATCAGTTGCGGAAGAAACCGACAGCATTAAAGTTCCCGTAAGAGCCCCTATGATAACGATTACCATGAGCATCTCAATAAGCGTGAAGCCGGAATGTTTTTTCATAATTAGATCTCCCCTTAAATAAGATTTTTTATAGCGCTTACTATCGGCATATATGATGCAAACAGCATTACACCTACGATTAAACTGACTAAAACTATCAGCACAGGTTCAAGCACAGACTGCATGACAGACGTCATATTATCAACATCTTCTTCGTAAAGCAGGGCGATTTCAAGAAATTTATCTGCCAGATGTCCCGTTTCCTCACCGATTTTAATTAGCTGTCCCACCATAGGAGGTATACCTGTCATGCGACACGTAACATTATACAGCGATTTGCCTTCTTCTGCCGCCAAATAAAATTCATCAAAAATTTGTTTTACCTTAACGTTTCCGGCTGTTTCACCTGCAAGCTCCAAAGCACGCAGCATATCGACGCCTGAAGACAAAAGGATGCCCAAGGTTCTGCAGCCTCTTGCCATCGAAGCCTTATACAAAACTTTGCCCAGCAGCGGTATTTTCAGCTTAAATTTATCACAAAATTCATTAAAAGCTTCGTATCTGCTGAAATATTTTCGGGCTGCCGCAAGCATAAAAAACAACAGCGGAATAATATACCAAAATCTTCTTATAAAACTGCCGAAATGAAAAATTATCAAAGTAAAACGCGGTATTTCTATTTTGAGCTGTTTAAAGCTGTTTTCAAACTGAGGCAGAACAAATACGGACATCAGCACAAGAACAAGCAGCGTTATGCACAGTACAAGAACCGGATATATCAGTGCTGCAACAACTTTTTTCTTTAAATCATGCTGTTTTTTTAAAAATTCAGAAATCCTAAGCAGGCTGTCACAAAGTCTGCCCGCTTCTTCACCTGCGTGCATCAGGGCAACCTCCAGTTTTCCGAACACTTTTTGCTGTTCAAACGAATCAGCTGCAGATATACCTGAGCGGATGTCCTTCAAAAGTATTTCCGCTGCAGAACGGAGTGTATTGTCAGAAGTCTGCTCCAGCAAAAGCTTTACTGACGTATCCATAGGGATACCGGATGACAACAGCAGAGAAAACTGTTTAAAAAATATACTCTCGGCTTTGACAGGCATACCGTTGTCAAGAGCATTCAAATTATTTCTTAAATTGGAAAAGAAAGTGCTATTTTTGGAAATATCTACAGGATACCATCCATTTGAACGAATAGTTTCAATAACTTCCCTTTCGCTTTCCGCTGAAATACAGCCTGTCTCAGTCTTTCCGTCTTTTGTTTTAGCCCTGTAATGAAATCTCATTCTGTGTGCGACCTTGTATTTTCAAGTAATCTCTTCAGTTATTCAATTATAGCCTATATCAGGCAGTTCTGTACACAGATAAAAAACAAACAGGGAAGACGAAAATCTTCCCTGTTGAAAAAGGCTCGGCGGCGACCTACTCTCCCACAGATACCCTCTGCAGTACCATCGGCGATGGGGAGCTTAACTGCCGGGTTCGGCATGGGACCGGGTGTGTCCTCCCCTCTATGGCCACCGAAAACTCT
>JAZUJX010000050.1:0-7566 GCA_045642965.1 Synergistaceae bacterium
AGAGTTTTCGGTGGCCATAGAGGGGAGGACACACCCGGTCCCATGCCGAACCCGGCAGTTAAGCTCCCCATCGCCGATGGTACTGCAGAGGGTATCTGTGGGAGAGTAGGTCGCCGCCGAGCCTTTTTCAACAGGGAAGATGTAAGTCTTCCCTGTTTGTTTTTTATTGAGAGCACTGTTTTTGAGATTGTGCAGGAGTTATTAAATATGTTATAATCTGCCCAGGTTCCGCAGAGTTTTATGTTAAATCATTTCGGTATGGGAGTGTTTGGTATGAAGAAATTTATCAGAGTAACCGCCCTGCTTCTTCTTGCGGCATTCGTTTTTTCGGCAGCGCCAGTTTCTCTTCTCAGTGCCTCTTTTGCGGCAGAGAGAATTTCCGGCAGCAACAAGATGGTTTATATAACCAGAACCGGAGAAAAGTACCACGTTGAAGGATGTCCGACCATTCAGAATTCAAAAGATATGGAAAAAATGACCGTCTCATCAGCGCGCGGCAAAGGCTATACCGCCTGTGCACGCTGCATAGAGCTTTCCGACAGCCAGAAAGCGCTTGATGAAAAAGTAAGCGTCAGCCCGTCCAAGTCTGCGGTTTCAGAGTCCAAGACAGAAAAAAAAGCTGTTTCCAAGACAGAAGAACCAAAAAAATCAGGACTTGCAGACAAACTTTTCGGAAAGAAAGATAAAAAGGAAGAGAAAGCAGAAGTAAGCAAGGCTGAAGAAAAGAAGGAAGCCAAAGAGAAGAAAGAAAAGACAGAAAAGAAAGAGAAAAAAGACAAGAAGGATAAAAAAGAAGATAAAGACGACAAGAAAATAACGAAGGAAAAAAAGAGCAGGGAAGATAAGAAGGAAGTAAAGGAAGATAAGAAGGAAAAGAAAGAGAAGAAAGAAGCTAAAGCCGAGAAAAAGGACGAAAAGAAAGAAAAGAAGAGCAAAGAGAAAAAAGAGGACAGCTCTTCCGACAAGAAGGAAAAGAAACAGAGAAAAGGCTGGCTGGATGATTATATCGGCGACGGCAAGGATTCCAAGAAAAAGAAATAATATCCTGCAATTAAACTAAAATCACCGCTTGCGCGGTGATTTTTTATGTTCAGAATTGCCGGTTACAGTTCTGTGACCAGTGCTTCTCTGCTTTTCCTTGTGAAATGCATCGGTGAAGGTTCCGCTGCCGGATAACCTAACGGGAAGACTGCAATCAGGTCATAATCTTTCATTTCGGGGAAAAGTTCTTTGAGCTTAGGTTCGTCAAAGTAGCCGACCCAGGTCGTTCCGAGGCCGAGGGCTTCTGCTTCAAGCAGAATGTGTGTTGCAACGATACAGGCATCGACGTCTTCAAAATTTCTGCCGTCAAAAGGACGTACAAAGGCGTCTTTTTTGTCTCCGCCGACAACAAGCATAAGCTTTGCTCCAAAGCCGCAGGGAGTTGTTTCGTTGACCTTTTTGAGAGCATCTTCCGAACGGATTACCCAAATGTGGAACGGCTGGATGTTTTTTGCCGTTGGCGCCGAAATTGCCGCTTTCAGCAGCATATCAAGCTTATCCTGTTCTACAGGCCGTTCGTCGAATTTTCTGCATGAAAAACGCTTTTGAATAATATCCAGCAATTCCATACCGCAAACACCTCCGTACAGTAATGTTACAGTCCGAGTTCTTCCTGAGCGAGTTTTGCCGCGATTTTTACGCAGTCCTGGCAGGAACAGAGCGGTGTTCCGGTGCTGCTGCCTTTTATTTCGCCGCAGATTGTGGCTCCGACCTGTTTTTTAAATTCTTCAAGAACACGGCCGGCAGCAAATTTTGAAAGTTCGCCCTGTCTGCTGTGCAGATATCCAACAGCCAGTGCCGCTCCGCAGAGTGCGCCGCAGGTGGCTTCCATGTTTCCCATTCCCCCGCCGAAGCCGGAAGCGAGTTTGAAAAGCTCCTCTTTCGGAATATCTATTTTGTCCGCAAATGCGAGCAGAACAGACTGTGCGCAGTTGTGGTGCGGGTCTTTGATTTTGTGAATGTCGTCTGCGAGTATGCTTCTGTCCATGGTTATTCCCCTTCGTGCAGTTTTTTTGTAAGAGCTATTCCCGAAGGCGTCTGGGCAAGTCCTCCGAGAGAGGTTTCCCTGATTGCAGGAGGAAGCATTTGGCCGATTTCTTTCATTGTATCAATTACTTCGTCAAGCGGTATCAGGGAACGAACGCCTGCCAGGGCAAGGTCTGCCGCCAGTATCGCATTTGCGACGAGCATTCCGTTTCTCTTTATGCAGGGACATTCGACTATGCCGCCGACAGGGTCGCAGGCAAGTCCGAGCAGTGATTTTATTGTCAGCGCCGCCGCGTGCAGACAGGTTTCGCAGGAGCCTCCGCGAATAAACGCGAGAGCTGCCGAACCCATGGCTGAGGCTGCCCCGCATTCTGCCTGACAGCCGCCTTCGGCGCCCGCAAGCGTTGCACGTTTGGCGATAACCTCACCTATTGCCCCGGCGACTATGAGGGCGTCTGTCAGCTGTTCTTCCCAGTCTTCTCCAGCGCGGAGTGTTTTCCAAGCGGAAAAAATGCCCGGAAGTATTCCGCAGCTTCCGGCGGTTGGGGCTGCCACCACCCTGCCCATGGTCGCGTTGTGTTTTGAGACCTGAATTGCGGTTTTTGAAGCGTACAGGATAAATTCACCGCTCAGCGCGTCACCGCCGAAATTAAGCTCCGGAATCTGTCCGAATTTCAGCGGTTCCGTGTTTGCCGCGGCGTCTTCAACGCTTTCAAATATCGCGAGCAGTCTGCCATGCATCTTTTCGCGTATCTCTGCTTCCGAAACGCCGGTATCCGCTGAGGATAGCCGCAGAATTGCCTGTACGATCGAAATATTCTCTTTCTCCGTAACTCTTAAAATTGTTTCCGCAGCCTTAAGCATTTAAAGCACTCCTTTCAGCAGCCGCACGCTTTTAATTGCCGGGTGCAGACTTAAAATTCTTTCTGAAAGCAGGAGATCGTCAGGTTCGGAGTCAAGTTCTATCGTCATGGTAACACTGCCTCCGCGTGATTCGCGGGACACTTTCATTGTCGCGATATTTACGTTGCAGTTGTTCAAATATCCCGTAATGGCAGAAATTGTTCCCACCTTGTCCTCCGCAGAAACTATAAGCGTTGGCAGATCGCAGCTTATGTCAAGTCTTGCGCCGTTAAGCTTATGCAGCAGAATAAGTCCGCCTCCGACAGAGTAGCAGACCGTTTCAAGAGACTGCCCGTCACCTTCAATCACTATCCTGACTGAATTCGGATGGGCTCCGATAACTTTTTCACCGTAAAATGCAAAATCCAAGCCGCTTTCCTTTGCTATTGCAAAGGAATTTTTCAGCTGTTTGTCGTCAGGCCGCATTCCGAGCAGTCCTGCGATAAGAGCTTTGTCCGTGCCGTGCCCCCTGCCGGTATCCAAAAAACTGCCGCGCAGATAAAGCTCTGCTTTTTTAACGGGCTTGCCCCAGAGCATTTTTGTAAGCAGTCCTATACGCGCCGCACCGGCGGTATGGCTTGAAGAAGGACCTATCATAACCGGTCCGACAATATCCCAAAGCGCCACTGAATATCACGTCCCTTCCTTATAAAGTATATAACAAAACGTGCAGCTTTGTACGGAAATTTGAGCCTGATTTAAATAAAATATCAGTAAAAATGCGTATAAAACATTTGATATATTTTGCCTATTGACTGCCGGAAGTTTTATCGTATAATACCAATATTAAGAATGGTTCTTATTTTTGGGGCTGGTACGATGAACAAGATGGCGGTACAGATCCGGCGTATCATAAATGAGTCAGAAAAACATCTTACGGCAGAAGAGGTTTTTTCAGAGTGCAAAAAGAACGGGGTAAAGGCATCAGTGGCAAGCGTTTACAGAAATCTTGCTTATCTTGCTGCAGAGGGCTGCATAAAAAGGCTTTCGTTTCCAGGAGAGCCTGACCGTTACGACAAATCCGTTTTGCCCCATGAGCATCTTATCTGCGAGAGATGCGGACGGATCAGCGACATTGGTTCAGGCAGTCTGAAACAGCTGCTTGAAGATCATTTCGGTACTGAAATTGCTTCTTACGAGCTTTCAATGCGCTATGTTTGTCCCGAGTGCAGACAGAAGGCTGATAAGGACAAAAATTAACACGGGTTTCATGCCGCAGTGCGGCAAAATCATAAATTCGGAGGGAAATACAATGACGAAATACGCAGGAACACAGACGGAGAAAAATCTGCAGGCAGCTTTTGCAGGCGAATCACAGGCAAGAAACAAATATACCTACTTCGCGTCAAAAGCGAAAAAAGAGGGCTTTGAGCAGATAGCGGCGCTTTTCCTTAAAACAGCCGACAACGAGAAAGAACATGCAAAAATGTGGTTCAAGGAGCTTGAAGGCATCGGCGATACGGCGCAGAACCTTGCGGCAGCGGCCGAGGGCGAAAACTTTGAATGGACAGACATGTATGCAGGTTTTGCAAAAACTGCGGAAGAAGAAGGCTTCCATGCCCTCGCAGAGAAATTCCGCGCTGTTGCCGCCATTGAAAAATCACACGAAGAACGTTACCGCGCGCTTCTGAACAACGTAGAAACAAAACAGGTTTTCGCAAAGAGCGAAGTTAAGGTTTGGGAATGCAGAAACTGCGGACACATTGTTGTCGGCACCAGCGCCCCTGACCTCTGCCCTGTCTGCGCACATCCGCAGGCGTACTTTGAAATCAACGCGCAGAACTATTAATCCTCAGCACGAAAACCAATGAAGGGATGGTGAAGACAAAATGAGTGCAATGTTTAAGCTTTCATACGGGCTTTTTGTAGTTACGGCACACGACGGGGAAAAGGACAACGGCTGCATAACGAACACGGTGCAGCAGGTGACCGCGGCTCCGAACAGAATTTCGCTGGCAGTGAACAAAGCGAATTTTACCCATGACATGATTTTGAAAAGCAGCGTTTTCAACGTTTCGATAATTTCCGAAAAGGCAGACTTCGAGCTGTTTAAGCGGTTTGGCTTTGCAAGCGGGCGCGATACCGACAAATTTGCCGGTTACGGCGCCGCAGAACGTGCGGAAAACGGTGTTCTCTACGTAACGGAGGGTACCAACTCGGTGCTTTCCGCGCAGGTTGTTCAGACTGTTGACCTTGGCACGCACACGCTTTTTATAGCTGACGTTGCCGGCGAAAAAGTTTTGGACGAAACAGCGTCCGCAACGTATGCATACTATTTTGAGCATATTAAGCCGAAGCCGGAAGCAAAACCGAAAACAAAAGGCTGGGTATGCAAAATATGCGGCTACGTCTACGAAGGCGAGGAACTCCCTGCCGATTTCATCTGCCCTGTTTGTCTCCACCCTGCCTCTGATTTTGAACCGCTGAATTAAACAGCCGTTAAAAGACTGTTAAAAACAAAGCCTTCCGATTTCGGGATCGGGAGGCTTATTTTTTGGTGCGAAGCAGCCGGTTTAGGTTTATAATATCTGCTCAAAAGGGGTGCGGCTTTTGTCAGGCAGACACAGATTTGAATTTCCGAACAGCTGGGTAATAATTGCGTTTATGGTTTTCATAACCGCGGTTTTAAGCTGGGTTATACCTTCAGGCAGCTACGAATATGCCGAACGTACAATAGGCGGGGTTGTCCGCCGCGCCGCAATAGACGGAACGTTCTGCTACATTGACAAAGCCGCGGTGAAGCCTGCGGATTTTCTCGGACTGTTCGCGGCGTTTTACAGAGGCTGCGTTGAGGCGGCGGACATATTTTTTGTCATGTTCTTCTGTACGGGAACGTTCAGCGTTATGGTTGAAACCGGCGCGTTTCACGCGGGAATTTCATCGCTGCTGAAGCGTTTCGGGAAAAACGCGATGCTTGCCGCCGTTCTCCTTATGTTTTTCTTCGGAATTTGCGGTTCCGCTTTCGGCATGCTCTCCGAGTTCTACGGCTTTTACCCGTTTATGACAGGGCTCGGCATAGCCGTGGGCTGCGACGCGATGTTTGGTTTTGCCATTATCGCCCTCGGCGAATATATAGGTTTTATGGCGGCAACAACAAATCCCTACACGCTTGCCGTTGCCCAGACACTTTCCGGTCTGCCGCTTTATTCTGCCGGAGCGTGGCACGTATTCTGCTTCGCCGTTTTTATGGTCACCTGCGCTCTTTACGTTCTGTGGTACGGAAAACGCGTAGCCAAAAATCCTGAAATATCTGTCCTGTACGGATATTCCGGTTTCTCGCAGTTTGATGCCGCGCAGACGGAGGGAAAACCGCTTGATCTGAAGATGAAATTTGTAATTGCCGATATGCTCGTGACGTTGTCGGTTCTTATGGTCGGACTGATAAAATACAGCTGGGGCTATGCGGAGCTCTGTGCGCTGTTCCTTGCCATGTCTGTATTCGCCGCCGCTGTCTGCGGCTGGAGTCCGAACAGATATTGCGACGTGTTTTCCGAAAGCACGAAAAAAATGTTCTGGGGCGCGATGCTTACCGGACTTGCCAAAGCCATGATGGTAATTATGCAGGACGCGCAGATAATCGACACCGTAACCTACATGCTTACGAACCTGCTTAAAAACGCGCCGTCCAAGCTTTCGGCACAGCTTATGCTGTTCGTGCACACGCTTATAAATTTCCCGATAGCCTCCGGCTCGGGCAAAGCGCTGATAACGATGCCTATAATGGCTCCGCTTGCGGACAACCTTGGTTTGACGCGTCAGGTCGCGTGCAGCGCGTTTCTTTTCGGGGACGGGCTGACTAAGCTTCTCTGGCCGACAGGCGGCTGTGTGATAGTCTGCGCCATGGCGGGCGTGCCGTACGAAAAATGGCTGAAATGGTTCCTTCCGCTCTGCGGAATACTTTACGTTGAACAGATGCTTCTGCTTCAGGCAGCAGTCAGTATGGGTCTGTAAATTCTGAAATAAAAAGCGGCTCTGCTTAATAAAATATTGTTTATTCTTGTTATGTAAAATAAAATTTAGTAACAATTATAAAAGAGTGTTTTATCCAGCTGTATCAATGCTTTGTATAATTTCTTCCTGATTTTTATCTGTCGAAGCGCCCGCAATAATTGGCTCTGCACGAAAAATTTTGGACTCAACACGGAAATTTCTCCCTCAACCGGTTAACAAATCCGGGGTCTGATTGCAATTTGATAATTAGAGGGACCTATACGCCACAGCAACGCGCAAAAAACTAAAAAACGCCAATCCGTCCTGCGCCCCAAGGGGCTTACCGCGTAAGGCAGACAGTTTAAGCGCAACGCGTTGGTGCACGTCTTGTTCGTCGGATCGTCTTAGACGGAAAAGGGCAGTCCAAGCTTGAAACATTTCCGTTTATTGGACAGGCGGGGCGGCGGGCATTCTAACAAAACTTAGCAACACCCAAACCGCGGTTTGGCTTTTTCGCGGGAGCGAAAGAGAGCTATACGCCATAAGCTATAGGCTATAAGCAAAAGTAAAGGAAAAGGCGAAAGAATGCTATAGGCTGCAGGCATATGACCGTACAGGGAATACCGAGCGTAAGCGAGAGTATATGCAAAGGCAAAGGCAAAAGCGTAAGGCAAGAGAACAAACCAAAGAAGCAAAGACAGTCAT
>JAZUJX010000051.1:0-8168 GCA_045642965.1 Synergistaceae bacterium
AAAACGTCCTCCGGGAAACAGGCGGCAAAGAAAGTTCCGGCAAACCTACCGCGTATTTCTGACGTTAATCGGGAAGAAAAGCTGTAAATAAAACCAACGGCAGTTCTCATTCCCCTCTGCACTGTAATGTTCACAGAATAAGAAATTTGTAACAGGGGCAGAAATGAAAAAGAAATAAAAAATTTCTGAAAAGTTTTGTAAAGTTTTGTAAAGTTTTTGAAAAATTTGTGTTTTTTGGACGTTTTTTTTTAGACGGAATAAGAGATATAGGTATTTCTACGGTTACAATTCTGTTTCTGTATTATATAATGACATGTCAGAGAAAGGTAACGGAGGTGCGGATATGGCAGTGTTGAAGATAGTGCTTTTGTTTGCGGCGTGTGTGGCGTTTTTTATTTTTGAACATAACGCACCGCACCACCAGCCGATTACGAAGGACAGCCCGCAGGAGGACAAGGACGAACTTGAAAGGACAGGCTGGATGAGAGAGTAGTTATAAAGGGCAAATACTAAAAGAACCAATGACTATAAGAAACAATTACTATGAGAAACAATTACAAAAAGAAGCAATGACTATAAGAAGCAATTACGATAAGAAACAATTACAATAAGAAACAATGACTATGAGAAACAATTACAAAAAGGACCAATGACGATAAGAAACAATGACTATAAGAACCAATTACAAAAAGAAGCAATTACAAATAAAGGGCAATGACTGATAAGGACCAATTACAAAAAGAATCAATTACGATAAGAAACAAGGACTAAAAGAACCAATTACGAATAAGAACCAATGACTGATAAGGGCAATGACGGATAAGAGTCAATGACTGGAGTGTTTTAGGTGGATAACAATAAGGGATTTTATCAGAATTTGTGGGAAGGAAATTATTCTCTCGGCAGAACGTACTGGCTGTACGGTGTTATAGGCAATATGCTTGCGTATATGTTTGCGTGGGTGGTTATGATTTTTCTGCCGTCGCCTGTTGAGCCTTTTGCGTTGATTTTGCCGCTGATTTACGGTTTTATGGTCCTTATCGGCGTTTGGAATGCCGCGAGCAAATATAACGGATTTTTTCTTTGGGCGTGGCTTGCGAGGATTATCGTTGCCTGCAACGTCGTTACCGCTGTGTACAAATTTGCGGTGCTGAGCAGTCTGATTGCGGCTTTTGAGTTTTTGCCGTAATTTTGTTATAATCTGTTCCCGTTGCGGAAGGAGGGGTGGCTGTGCCAGAGGATAAGACTGTAGCGCAGAACAGAAAAGCGCGTCACGATTACTTTATTGTTGATTCTTTTGAGACCGGCATAGTGCTGACCGGAACTGAGATTAAGTCGCTGCGCGACGGGCGCGCGAATTTGAAGGACGGCTATGCCGTGGTAAAAAACGGCGAGCTGTGGCTTGAGAACGTGCATATTTCGCCGTATGACAAGGGAACGCATTACAACGTTGACCCGCTTCGCACGCGCAAGCTGCTCGTTCATAAGAAAGAGGCGCTGAAGCTTTTTCAGAAAACGCGCGAGCAGGGGTTTACGCTTGTGCCGCTCAAACTCTACATAAAGCAGGGGCGCTGGGCAAAGTGCGAGCTTGCACTTGCGAAAGGCAAACACTTGCACGACAAACGCGAGGCGATAGCGCAGCGCGACGCCGAACGCGAAATACAGCGTGCTGCCAAGGATCGGTAATATAGCGCAAAGCACGCTTTGTAAATAAGAAATTAATACCATGAAAAATAATTGCGTTTTGTTCGGCATTCAGCGTTTGCCGTTCATAGTTCGCAGTTCATATTGGGGACGTATGGTTTCGACAGCATGCGGAGGATCGGGAAGAGCGGGTCGAGGATGGAGAAACCTCGATAATCCGGCTCCAAAAAAATAATCGTCAAAAACGATTACGCACTCGCAGCTTAGTTAAAAGCAGCGCGCTCTCTGAGGTTTCGGCCGTTGAATTTCAGAAGGGCGTCACAATGACGGCTGGGAATGCTTCAGCGTTTTTCGGAAGTGTTCCGAGATTTCAGGAAAGACTGGTTTTCGGCAGCCTCGTCTTCGTGACAGCAGGAAACGAGATTTAAACGAAGACTACACTCGTAGAGCCTCCCAGATTGGCCCATGTTGGACCGGGGTTCGATTCCCCGCGTCTCCACCAGACAAATACAAGGATTTCCGCACGGAAATCCTTTTTCGTTTTTTGGGGTGCAATATATTTTTGTTTGTGTTAAAATCATATTACTAACAGGTATGTGCAGATTATTTACTTGCAGGGAAGGTGTGTCAGCATGAAATTAAAGACCACGCTCAACGGCAAAACGTTCCAGTTCCGCGACGTTAAGGACGTTATGGCGAAGGCGAACGAGCCGAAATCGGCAGACCGTTTTCAGAAAATAGCTGCTGAAACTGCCACGGAGCGCGTTGCGGCTAAAATCGTGCTTTCAGAGCTTACAGTCGGAGACCTTGTCGAAAATCCGACTGTTCCTTACGAAAAGGACGAGGTAACGCGCGTCAACAACGACGCAATCAACCGCCGAGCCTATGAAGCAAAGAAAAATATGACGATTGGCGAGCTGCGCGAGTGGATTTTGGATCACAAAACGACTTCCGACGATCTTCGCAGAAACACGTGGGCGATAAACGGCGAGGTAGCGGCGGCTGTCGCCAAAATAATGAGCGCAATGGATTTGGTGTACGGCGCGAAAAAGATTTATCATCCGACCACCTGCAACACGACAATAGGCATACCGGGCACGCTTTCCTACCGCTGCCAGACAAATTCCGTTACTGACGACCCGCAGACTATTTTGCTCGGCGTTATGGAAGGAATTTCCTACGGCTCGGGCGACGCCTGCCTCGGCATTAACCCTGTTGAGGACAACGTTAATTCAACGCGCCGCATTGCGGACGCGCTTTACGAATTTATGCTCAAGAATGAAATACCTACGCAGATTACGGTGCTTTCGCACATTACGACGCAGATGGAATCCGTCCGCCAGGGCACGCCGCTTTCAATGTTCTTCCAGTCAATAGCCGGAACGGGTGCTGCCTGCGACAATTTCGGCGTCAATAAAGCCCTGCTTGAGGAAGCCTACGCTTTGGCGCGTCAGAGCTGTCTCGGCACGGGTCCAAACCTGCTTTATTTTGAAACGGGACAGGGCTCCGAGGTTTCAATCAGCGCGGACGAGGGTGTTGACGAAATGACGCTTGAAGCGCGCACTTACGGCTTTGCAAGAGGCTTTAACCCGTTTATGGTCAACAACGTTTCAGGCTTTATAGGGCCGGAAACGATTTACGACGGCAAGGAAATGATACGCGCAAACCTTGAAGACCATTTCATGGGCAAGCTTATGGGACTGCCTATGGGAATGGCGCCCTGCTACACGAACCACACGTCGATCACGCAGGACGATCAGGAAATAGCGACAACGCTTCTGAACGCTGCCGGCGCCAATTATTACATGGGTGTTCCGGTAGGCGACGACGTTATGCTTGCGTATCAGGACACGAGCTTCCACGACGACGCGACGCTGCGCGAGCTTTCGGGCAGAAAACCTGCTCCCGAGTTCCACAAGTGGGCAATCAAAAAAGGCATTATGGACGAGCAGGGCAGACTTACGGAAACTGCCGGCGATGCTTCCATATTCCTCAAATAGGCGGTGCTTGGCATGAATAACGAAGAACTCGCAAAACTTATAAAAGAAATCACTGTTGAAGTTATGTCGGAAAAGCAGAACGGCAGAGAGGCAGCCAAACCTTTGACGGCTTCCGCGCCCGTTGTCAGCGACGGTGAAGTTCCCGACCTTTCGGCAGTTGACTACCGCAAACGCGTTGACATTCCCAATCCGGCAGAGCCGAGAGAATATCTTGAAATCCGCTCAAAAACGGATGCAAGGCTCGGTGTGTGGAGAGCAGGGCCGCGCCTTTGCACGAACACCTATCTCCGTTTCCGCGCTGACCACGCAACGGCTATGGACGCTGTTTTTCAGGACGTTCCCGACGAATATCTTGCCAAACTCGGACTGAAGCAGTACAGCACGAAATGCAAAAGCAAAGATGATTTTCTCACGCGTCCCGACCTTGGCAGAGAATTTGACGAAGAAACGCTTGCCGCCATCAAAGCTGACTGCAAGGCAAATCCGCAGGTTCAGGTGTACATTTCGGATGGACTTTCAAGCTCCTCTATCGTAGCGAACGCCGAAGACATTCTGCCTGCGATTATGCAGGGACTTAAAATGCACAACGTAACGGCGGGGACGCCGTTCTACGTCAAATACGGACGAGTAGGCGCGGAAGACGTTATAGCGCAGACACTCGGCGCCGAGGTAACGGTTGTTCTTCTTGGCGAACGTCCGGGACTTGCAAGCGGCGAATCTATGAGCGCCTACATGGTCTACAAAGGCTATCCCGGCATTGCCGAAGCAAAACGCACCGTCGTTTCAAACATTCACAAAAAGGGAACAAACCCTGTCGAGGCAGGGGCGGCAATCGCGGAACTCTGCGTTAAAATGCTCAAAGAAAAAGCCTCGGGACTTGACCTGACGAGATAATTTATTAACAGAATACAGACAGGAGCCTTGTTCGCAGGGCTCCTGTTATTTTGCCGCAGGGGACTTGCCGGGGTGGATTTTCAAGAGTAGAGATATAAGCAGCGGAGTTAAAAATAGGTAAAATTACTGATTTGACATTTCTTGATTATCGTTGTATAACAATATAGTCAAAGATAGTTAAACAATATCGAGAGGTGGTTTGCATGATGAATATGAACAAGTTCACACAGAAGTCTCAGGAGGCTGTAGTTGAGGCTCAGCGGCTTGCAACGCGTTTCGGTCATCAGGAAATTGACGCGGAGCATTTGACTCTTGCCCTGCTTAATCAGGAGGGCGGTCTTATCCCGCGGCTGATTGACAAGCTGAACCTTTCTTCGGAGAGCCTTAAACAGGTTATCGAAGAAGAACTGCGCAAGCGTCCGAAGGTTGCCGGCGCAGCGAGCAGCTACGTTACGCAGAGGCTTAACCAGTTGTTTGTGAAAGCGGAGGACGAGGCAAAGGAACTTAAGGACGAGTACGTTTCGGTAGAGCATCTGTTCCTTGCGCTGCTCGGCGAGAACGGCACCGCTCTTGCAAAGCTGTGGAGCACGTTCGGGCTTACGCGCGACCGTTTCCTGAAAGCTCTTGCTGAGGTGCGCGGCAGTCAGCGGGTAACGAACGAAAATCCTGAGGATACCTACGATGTGCTTGAAAAGTACGGGCGCGACCTTGTAAAAGCAGCACGCGAAAACAGGCTTGACCCCGTTATCGGGCGCGACGAGGAAATCCGCCGCGTTATCCGTATTCTTTCCCGCAAGACGAAGAACAATCCTGTCCTTATAGGTGAGCCGGGTACGGGAAAAACGGCAATAGTTGAAGGGCTTGCGCAGCGTATTCTGCGCGGAGACGTGCCTGAAGGGCTTAAAGAACGTTCAATTTTCGCGCTTGATATGGGTTCGCTTGTCGCGGGCGCCAAGTACAGGGGCGAATTTGAGGAACGTCTGAAAGCGGTGCTTACCGAAGTTAAAAAGAGCGAAGGCAGAATTATTCTTTTTATTGACGAAATTCACACAATCGTCGGCGCGGGTAAGGCTGAGGGCGCAATGGACGCCGGAAATATGCTTAAGCCGATGCTTGCAAGGGGCGAACTGCACTGCATAGGCGCGACCACGACCGAGGAATACCGCAATTACATTGAAAAGGACGCGGCTCTTGAAAGACGTTTCCAGCCGGTGCTGGTTGAGGCTCCGAGCGTGGAGGATACCATTTCAATTCTCCGCGGTCTGAAAGAGCGTTTTGAAATTCACCACGGCATAAAAATTCAGGACAACGCGCTTGTTTCGGCAGCGGTGCTTTCAAACCGCTACGTTACGGACCGTTTCCTGCCCGACAAAGCGATTGACCTTGTTGACGAAGCCTGCGCAATGATACGCACCGACATTGATTCAATGCCCGCGGAGCTTGACGAGGTTACGCGCCGCGTTATGCAGCTTGAAATAGAGGAAACGGCGCTGAAAAACGAAAAGGACAAGGCAAGTATGGAGAGGCTTGAGGCTCTGCAGAAAGAGCTTGCCGATTTGAAAGAACGTCAGGCGGCTCTCCGTGCGCAGTACGATACGGAGAAGAAAGCGCTTTCCGAGGTTCGCAGTCTGCGCCAGCAGATAGAAAACGTCCGCCGCGATATTGAGAAGGCGGAACGCGCATACGACCTGAACAGGGCGGCAGAGCTTCGCCACGGCAAACTGCCTGAGCTTGAACGTCAGCTTGAAGAGGCGGAGAAAAACGCCTCCGGCAAAGAGGGACGCCTGCTCCGCGAAGAGGTTACCGACGAGGAAATCTCGCAGATCGTTTCCAAATGGACAGGTATTCCCGTTACGCGTCTGGTTGAGGGCGAAAGGGAAAAGCTTCTGCACCTTGATGAGCAGCTTCACAAACGCGTGGTAGGTCAGGACGAAGCGGTGCAGCTTGTTTCCGACGCAGTACTCCGCGCAAGAAGCGGCATAAAAGACCCCAAACGCCCTATAGGCTCGTTCATTTTCCTCGGACCTACCGGTGTCGGTAAAACGGAGCTTGCGCGTACGCTTGCCGAAGCGCTGTTTGACAGTGAGGACAATATCGTCCGCATAGACATGTCGGAATATATGGAGAAACACTCCGTATCGCGCCTGCTCGGCGCACCCCCGGGATACGTCGGCTACGATGAAGGCGGACAGCTGACGGAAGCGGTTCGCAGACACCCGTACTCGGTAATACTTTTCGACGAAATTGAAAAGGCTCATCCGGACGTTTTCAACGTTCTGCTTCAGATACTTGACGACGGACGGGCGACAGACAGCCACGGACGCACGGTAAGCTTCAAAAACTGCGTTCTGATTATGACAAGCAATCTCGGAGCCGAAACGCTGATTAACGGCATGGACGCAAAATCGGGAGAATTGTCCGAGGAATGCAAAAAAGAGGTGTCAGCTGAGCTGAAATCGCGTTTCCGTCCGGAATTTCTCAACCGCATTGACGAGATAATTTTCTTCAAACCGCTGAGAATGGAAGAAATCGCAAAAATAGTCGGTCTTATGCTTAGGCAGCTTGAAGCAAGGCTCAAGGAACGCGGTATTATTCTTGAAATCAGCGAAGACGCTCTTTCCGCGGCGGCGAGAAACGGCTACGACCCCGTGTATGGCGCGCGCCCGCTGAAACGCTATCTGCAGAAAACACTTGAAACGCCGATAGCAAGAATGATAATCAGCGGCGAAGCATCGGAAGGTTCAAAAATCAAAGTGGAAAATCAGGGCGGCGAACTTGTCCTGCACGCGGAATAAAACAGACACAAAGAGTGAGAGCGGACGTCTCTCACTTTTTTTTTGCGCGAATAAAAAAATATTGCGGTATATTTTAAAAAAAAGTGCTTGACATTTGACAATGTATCGGGTAAAGTTCTCTATAACCGGCAGCAGAGCCGGAAAATAATGTCAGGGAAGACCCTGCTGGGAGGCAACACTGTGAAAAGCAACGGAACAGTAAAATGGTTCAACGCAACAAAAGGCTACGGCTTCATCACAACAGATGAAGGCAACGACGTATTCGTCCATTTCAGCGCAATTCAGGGCGAAGGTTTCAAAACGCTTGACGAAGGTCAGAAAGTTTCTTTCGAAATCACCGAAGGCAGCAAAGGCCCGCAGGCTGCAAACGTCGAAAAACTTTAGTATATTTCTCTTTTAGCTACTAAAAAAGAAATCTACGGAGAAAGCAGCTTAGGCTGCTTTCTCTTTTTGCAGAAAAATATACGGCGGAACTGTGCCGTTTTACGAAGAACGGATAAAACGTGCTTAAGTCAGGTGCTCCAAAGACGAAACAGTTCAGGCTAATCTATGTATTTGAAAAGTCCGTGCAGAGGCGTGAGATATAGATAAAAAACAAAGAAATGTGCTGAAGACGGAGCGTACAACATGGCGAGAGAAACGACTCTGATGCCGTCGACAAGACTGTAATGGAAAAAACGGCGGTTATTGCCGCGAAAAGCAGCAGATTTTTCAAATGGATGTCTCTGTGAATTTTGCATAACATTAGCGCAAGAATTGCATTTTTCAATTATTACCGCTTAAGTGTATAATATATCCAGCTTAAATTGAAATACGGAGGTAGCTGTATGTCTCT
>JAZUJX010000052.1:0-7592 GCA_045642965.1 Synergistaceae bacterium
CGTGAAGTAGGCGCCATGTCAGCAGCCCTTGCCGGACTCCACTTCGTGGAACCGACAGGAGAAGGCGATGACAAATTCACGGCAGCGGCGGCATACGGCGGATACCGCGGAGAATCAGCGGCAGCCCTCGGAGCAGCCTTCAAACCGTCACCGAACTTCATGATCAGCGCATCAACGTCAGTCGGCAACAGCCAGAACATGTACAACGCCGGAATCAGCTACAAATTCGGCAAAGGCGAAACGGCAAAGACACGCCAGCAGCTTGAGAAACAGATCAAGATAATTGGTGAAAGAAACTCAATGCTCGAAGGCAAAGACGATCAGCTCGCAGCAGAAAACAACGAGCAGAACGCAGTAATCAGAGCGCAGGGTGAAATCATCAACCAGCTTATTCACAGAATCGAAAAACTCGAAAAGAAGAAATAAGCACCCTGAGACAAGACGTACAAACAGGCGCGGTCTAACGACCGCGCCTGTTTTTTTTTGTGCGTTGGCGCTTCGCTTTGCTGACGGCTGATGGCAATAAGCCCTTGCAATTTATATCTTGCAAATATAAATCCCCGTCTTCCTGCGAAGCCAATAAAGCGCAGCCTGCCTGTGCCCAGTATGGGTATGCCCCGCAGGGGTAGATCCAGCGACTTTAGATTTCGTCATACCGTAGAAATACGGTATCCAGTGTCTTTAGTCTCCGTCTTCCTGCGGACGGCGTAAGCCGCAGCGCAGGATCCAGTGACTTTGCGGTTTTAGTAATTGCTTTTTCTGTCTCTATACAAATTTTTTCGGTCTTCCGACGAGGAGGCGTCTTTCTCCGGTGAGCAGTTCGTAGGCGTAGTCTGCCGCTTTGGCGTAGTATTCCTTGACTGTTTCAAGGAAGGGGTTTGCGCCGCGCCAGAAGGGGAATTCGTGCATTACGCCGTAGGCTTCCGGTTTTTTTGTTTCGCGTACGTCAGGTATTTTGAAGCTGTTTGTTCCAAACCAGTTTTTATATTTGTCTTTTTCGTCGACGGGTTCTATTATGATTTTTTCCGGCGCGCTGTTTCTGCCGGTTTCTTCCGTTTCGTCCGCCGCGCCTGAGAGGTTTTTTATGAGGCTTTGTTTGTTGAAGCCGTAGAGCGCAAGAAGAAGGAAGGGGTCGTTGCTGAAGGCTTCGCCGAGCAGCATGTAGACCGCTATTGTGTGGTCGCATAGCGGTTCTTCCGATGGGCAGGTACACTTAAAGGTGTTAAGTCTGTCCTGTGTCGGAAACAGTCTGATTCCTGCCTCGCGGAAAACGTCTTCCGTTTCGTGCGGCAGTTTTCCGGCAAGCAGATAGGCGGCGAATACGGCGCGTTCGCGGAAGCGTGCGAGCACTTTGCCGCAGGCTTCGGCTGAGAGCGTGTTGAAGCCGAAGCGCACCATGTAGGTTTTTGTTCCTTCTCCCTGTACAAGCGCGGATACAAGCCCCGGTTCTATTTCCAAGCTGACTACGCGGCCTCTTTTTGCACAGCTTTTGCCGCGCGTGTAGCGCGCATGGTCTATGCTGTCGCCGAGCGTTTCTATCCAGCGTCTGCCCCACCAGTTGAGTTTTTCAGTATCGGCTGCGCCTGTTGTGAGGCGGGAGCGTATTCCCCCGCGCAGGTAAAGGTCAGTCATTTTCTTCCTCCACTATGCTGAGTGCGAAGAGTTCGTGCAGTTCTGAGTCGGAGAGTTCCGTGAGCCAGTTTTCGCCTTCGCGTACGACGGCTTCGGCAACCTGCCGTTTTGAGCTGATGAATTTTTCGATTTTTTCTTCGAGCGTTCCTTTGCAGCAGAAATAGTGTACCTGCACGTTGCGTTTCTGTCCTATGCGGTATGCCCTGTCTACTGCCTGCTGTTCAACCGCAGGGTTCCACCAGCGGTCGTAGAGTATGACGTGGTTTGCGTTTGTAAGGTTGAGGCCTGTGCCTCCTGCTTTGAGCGAGAGTACGAATATCTGAGGCCCGTCTGGTTTTGCGAAGCGTCTTATGAGCGAGTCGCGTTTGTCTTTTGTCAGTCCTCCGTGCAGGAAGAGTACTTCTGTTCCGAAGGTTTCCTGCAGATAGTCTTTTATGATTTTGCCCATTGCCGCGTATTGCGTGAAGATGAGCGTGCGGTCGCCGGCAGAGAGCATGACGTCGGTGAGTTCGGCAAGACGCGCCAGTTTGCCTGAGCGGTTTGCTTTTTCTGCATCGTCTTTCAGGTAGAGCGACGGGTGGTCGCAGATTTCTTTCAGGTTTGTGATGGTGGAAAGGACAAGTCCTTTTCTCTGCAGGCCGCTGGATGCCGCCAGGTTGTTTTCAAGTTTATTGAGTACGGCGGCGTAGAGCGATGCCTGTTCGCGGCTGAGCGGGCAGAATTCGCGGCTTTCGATTTTGTCCGGCAGGTCGGCAATGATTTCTTTGTCGGTTTTTACCCTGCGCAGTATGAAGGGGCCTGTCATAAGGCGCAGTTTGGAGAGTTTCTGCGCGCTGCCTGTCTGTATCGGCCGCAGGAATTCTTTTGCGAAGCGCGTTTTGTTGGGCAGCAGCCCCGGCACGCAGAATTTGAGCACTGACCAAAGGTCGCCTACGTGGTTTTCAACAGGGGTGCCCGTGAGCGCAAGGCGCCAGTCCGCAGTAACGGAGTGCGCGGTTTTTGACTGCCGCGTCAGAGGATTTTTTATGTTCTGCGCTTCGTCGAGTATTGCGCCGCGCCAGTTGATTTTCGTTATTGTCGCAAAGTCTCTGCTTAAAAGAGAGTAGGAGGTTATTACAAGGTCGTTGTTTTTAACGGCTCTTGCCAGTCTGTCGCCGCGCATTCTGCCCATGCCGTAGTGGACAAGTGTTTTCAGCTGCGGAACGAAGCGTTCTGCTTCAAGGCGCCAGTTTTCGACGACGGAGGTGGGGCATACGAGCAGCACAGGTCCCGTTTTGCCTTCGTTTTTCTGCTGCTGCAGAAGGGCAAGAGTTTCGACGGTTTTGCCCAGTCCCATGTCGTCTGCGAGGCAGCCTCCGAGCCCTAATTTTGTCAGCCAGTCGAGCCATGAGAGGCCGCGCAGCTGGTAGGGGCGAAGCGTGCCGCAGAAGTTTTCAGGCAGGCCGAGTTCCGGCAGTTTTGTTTTGCCTGTGAGGACGTCAACTGCGTTGTTGAGCCATCCCGATTTCTGCATGGAGCTGAGGTGCAGTCCGTCGTAGTTTCCAGAGAGTGTTGAGAGCAGTGCTGAACGGCGGTCGATTTTTTCCGGCAGCTGTCTCAGGTTTGCCATAATTTTCGCGAGTTCTTCTTTGTCAACGAAGACGACTTTGCCGTGAAGCTTTACAAACGGCGTTTTCAGTTCCGCAAGTTTCTGTATTTCTTCCTGCGTAAGCTGTTCGGCGCCGAGCGTTATGTTCCAGTTTACGTCAAGCAGTTCGTCCAGCGGAAGTCCGGCTTGTGACGAGAAGGAGGCTTTGTCTTCAAGGTCTCCGCTGAAGGCAAAGCGCACACGGTCTTCGGGGTTGCCCCATGCGGCAGGGTACTGCACGCGTACGCCGTCTTCCGAAAGACGCGGAAGGGCGTCGGTCATGAATTCGTAAAGCTGCTGTGCCGTGAATTCGCAGGATACCGGGTTTGGTTTGTAGAGGCTGTCTTCTACCGGAGGAACGTAATCGGCTATCATTCCGAGAGTCTGAAGCAGGAATTTCCTCGGGTTTTCGCCTATCATTTCAAACCAGCCGCGTTCAGCTGCGGTCGGGTTCCATACGCGTTCTGCCGGTATGATTATGCTTTCGTCACGCAGCGCCTGTATATGCCACGTGACGAGCCAGCGCGTGTCGTCGTCCATGCGCTCAGGTTCTTCAAGCCTGAGTATCAGGCGCCAGGGTTCGCCGCTTCCCGTTTTTGCTTCGTCTGCCCATGCCGCAATCTGCGGATACACAGAGCGGAGCTCTTCGTTCCAGCGTGTGAGCGAGGTGCGTGCCCAGGTGAGCGAGCGCAGCCACATTTCGTGCGTGTTGTCGATGTTGACGAGTTTGCCCTTGGCGTTTTTTGTCTGCGCTGTTCGGATTATTCCGTCAATAAATCTTTCGAGTATTGCCGTGCCGAGTTTTCTGTCGTCGCTCGGCGCGGTTACTTTTCCTATTCTGAAGTTTTTCAGAACGGGCGGTATGTTGTTGATATGAGCGGTGTATTCGGTGTGGTATTTCGGAAGATACAGGGGATCCCAGCATGAGAAGCAGCCGTCTGCCGTTTTTTTCATGTACGGTATGAAGCAGCCGCGCAGGGCAAGTATCGAAGCGTATTTGTAGCTTTCAATCATGAAGAGCGCGTCGTTTCCGGGCATTACTCCCGGTATTGAAAGCCGCCTGTCGCGGTCTTCGAGCTGTTTGAATTTTTCCATGTTTTCGGAGGTGAGCTGAAGTACGGGCACTTCAAATTCCTGAAGCGTCAGGTTGTCCGATTCGTATTCTCCGAGTATTTCCGATGAGGGCAGAGGCATGCCGTCAAATGCCGGCAGAGCTACGTTTGCCGTGTAGCAGCGTGTCTGGTTTTCAGCCAATGTCATGTCTGCCTTTTCCAGCAGTTTCTGCAGCTCGCTGCATGATGCGCAGAACGGGTGAGTGTGCCCGTCTTTTACAATATTTTCGTTGACAAACGAGTGTTCCGCCCAAAGGAAAAACAGTCCGCCTGCGTAGCTGATGTGATAAATAATCATGTTTTTTCTTTATTCCGTAAACTGAAGTTTTGGTTAAAACGCAGCCCTTAAGATTTAACTGTGCACAATTATAACACATATTTTAAAAATTTAAACAGCCTTTGGTCTAATTTTATAGTTTTTTTGTTACAATATAAAGGACAATAAGACAAAGGAAGTGTCGCTTATGCCCAAGGGTATGTGGAAAGGACGTTTTTCTCAGGATACGGCGGAGTCGGTGGTGAATTTTTCGCAGTCGCTTGATCTCGACTGGCGCATGGCTTTTGCCGATATACGGGGCAGCATTGCCCACGTGAGAATGCTGGGAAAGACGGGGCTTCTTTCCGAAGAGGAAGCGAAAACGATTGAGGACAATCTGCTTGTAATAGCAGATGAGATAAGAGAGGGCAAATTCGTTCCCAAAATTTCTCTCGAGGACGTGCACATGAATATCGAAGCGCGTCTGACAGAGCTTTGCGGGGCAACAGGTGCAAGACTTCACATGGGACGTTCGCGCAACGACCAGGTGAATACGACGGTGCGTCTTTATTTAAGGAAGGAAATTCTTGAACTTTGGGAAGGTCTGAGGGAGCTTATTTCCGTTCTGCTTGAGAAGGCGGACGAGCAGGCGGACTGTGTCGTCCCCGGTTACACGCATCTTCAGCAGGCACAGCCTATTTCCATGGGACAGTTCTGGATGGCGCACGCGAGGGCGTTTCTGCGCGATGCAGACCGTCTGTTTGCGGCGTATGACGCTGTTGACGAGTGCACTCTCGGAAGCGCGGCTCTCGCAGGTTCTACTCTGCCGCTTGACAGGGAGTTTACCGCAGAGGATCTTGGTTTTTCAAAGGTTTCTGACAACAGTATGGACAGCGTTTCGCACCGCGACCATTTCCTTGACCTGCTGCATTTTGCGGCGGTTTTCGGTCAGCACGCAAGCCGCCTGTCAGAAGATTTAATTATTTATTTCAGCACGGAGTTCGGCTGGGTGAAGCTTCCGGATGCCTACTGCACGGGTTCGAGCATTATGCCGCAGAAGAAAAATCCGGACGTGCTTGAGCTTATACGCGGCAAGGCAGGGCTTCTCGCCGGCGCGTACACGCAGCTTTTGACGCTTATGAAGGGTGTTCCGTCCACCTACGACCGCGATTTGCAGGAGGACAAGCGTCCGCTGTTTGAAGCAATAGAGATTATGAAGGGAATTTTCTCCGTGCTGCCTCCGCTTCTCAAAGAGGTTGAAATCGACGAGGCGGCGGCAAAGCGCGGTTTCAGCGACGGGCTTATTCTTGCCACTGACGTTGCGGAATATCTTGTCGTAAAGGGCGTTCCTTTCCGTCAGGCTCATGCCAAGGTCGGCAAAACGGTCGCCTATTGCGTTGAAAAGGGACGTGCGCTTACGGAGCTTACGCTTGAAGAATGGAAGCAGCTTATTCCCGAGGCGGAAGAAGATCTGCTCCCGCTGCTTACACCGGAAACGGCTGTTTCCCGCCGTCTGACACTCGGAGGCACTGCGCCTCTCCGCGTTAAAGAACAGATAAACAACGCCGCGGAAGAGCTTGACGAGTACGTGCAGCTCGGCGGAGAGCTTCTTGAAAATCTGCCGGAGTTTTAAAGATATTCACTTTTGCTGCGCAGCATTTTTAGTGTTCCTCAAGTGAACGCTTCTAAAAGCGAGAGCCTCAATAAGTGAATCTTTTACAAGTGAATATCTCTTTATAAAATATGCTATAATACAGCAGCAGATTTTGGACTAAAAGACAATTTTGAAAAGAGGCGGACAGTATGACTATACTTATCGTTTTAATAATAATTTTCGGCGTGCTTGCCCTGTGGCTTATGGGTACCTACAACGGTCTTGTGAAATTCAGGAATTTTAAAGACGAGGCGTGGAGCGGAATTGACGTTCAGCTCAAACGCCGTTTTGACCTTGTTCCCAATCTTGTCGCAACGGTTAAGGGCTACGCCGCACACGAACAGGAAACTTTTGACAGCATTACCAGGGCACGTTCGGCAGTAACTCAGGCGGGACCTGATCCAGCAAAACGCATTGCCGCCGAAAACGAATTTGCTTCGACGCTTCGCACGCTTTTCGCAGTAGCGGAAAATTATCCGGAGCTTAAGGCGAACACCAATTTTCTTGACCTTCAGCAGCAGCTTTCGAAAATCGAAGACGAACTGCAGCTTGCACGCCGTTACTACAACGGAACGGCAAGAAATCTGAACAATGCGGTGCAGCGTTTCCCGAACGTAATCGTCGCGAATTTCTTCGGTTTCAGACCCGCTGCGTATTTTGAAACGGCAGAGGCGGAAAAAACGGCTCCGGAAGTTAAATTTTAACAGACGCATTATTTCTCTGTACAGGCGGAAGTGAAAAGTATGCAGAAAATATACCCGTTAATGCTGTTGCTTTGTTCAAACGTATTTATGACCTATGCATGGTACGGACATCTTAAAAATCTCAGCTCAAAACCGGTTTACGTCGCCGTATTTGTCAGCTGGTGCATAGCGTTTTTTGAATACTGCTTTCAGGTTCCGGGCAACAGGCTCGGCTTTCAGTGCTACACGCTTCCGCAGCTTAAAATCCTTCAGGAAGTTATAACAATGTGCGTTTTCGCCGGATTTTGTTTCTTTATAATGAAAGAAAAAATAACAATCAACTATCTGTACGCGGCGCTCTGCATGATCGGGGCAGTATTCTTCATCTTCCGCGGATAAAATTTACGTTCTGTACGTTTGAAAGGAGAGCGGAAGCTCTCTTTTTTGTTGTCTGAAGACTGAAAAAGCATGTTAAAAAAAATAAGTGAAAAAAGATAAAAAAACAGCAAAAAAAGGGGTTGACAAACCCCAAAAGGGAGAGTAATATATCTCCTGTTGCGCGCCAAACCCGGGTAACGGAAACGGCGCCGGCAAGCACCATGACAGATGAATAAGGGCAAAAAAGAGA
>JAZUJX010000053.1:0-6553 GCA_045642965.1 Synergistaceae bacterium
TTCAAAAGTAACCATGAAAAACGCCTCCTATTCCTTGCGCGGGTCAATATACTTGACCGCTTCGGCAAAACGTCCGTAACTGCCGAGATTGTTTTTGTAAGCATCGCGCGGGTCAACGCCGTTTCTTATAGCCTCCATCATCTTGCCGAGGGAAACGTACTCATAACCGATGACCTCATTGTTTGCGTCAAGCGCAAGGCGTGTGATATAGCCTTCAGCCATCTCAAAATAGCGGACGCCCTTTGCGTTTGTGCCGTACATTGTGCCGACCTGTGAACGCAGCCCTTTGCCGAGATCCTCAAGCCCTGCGCCTACTGTAAGACCGCCCTCCGAAAAAGCCGACTGCGAACGGCCGTATGCAATCTGCAGGAACAGCTCGCGCATTGCCGTATTAATCGCATCGCAGACAAGGTCTGTATTCAGAGCTTCAAGCAGTGTTTTGCCGGGCAGAATTTCAGCAGCCATAGCCGCTGAATGAGTCATTCCTGAGCAGCCGAGCACCTCGACGAGCGCTTCCTGGATAATGCCGTCCTTAACGTTCAGCGTAAGCTTGCAGGCACCCTGCTGCGGTGCGCAGCGGCCTACGCCGTGCGTAAACCCGGAAATATCCTTTATTTCCTTTGCCTCAACCCATTTACCCTCTTCGGGAATAGGCGCAGGCCCATGCTTTGGCCCCTTTGCAACGGGGCACATACCCTCAAGTTTCTCTGTGTACTCCATACAAAAACCCCTCCTTATATATAATGTAGAAACAAAATTATAAATGCAGAATGTCAGTGCTTTGCGCCGCCGTATTTGCCTGCTTTGCCAGCGCTGATGTTTTCATCATGTGTAATTCGTAATTGCTTTTAAAACTCCCAGTTAAACTCCGGGCTTCCTGCGTTAAGCAGGCGGTGCTTCATATCCGCGCAGATATCGGCAAGAGCTTCCTTTGTTCTGCCCTCGCAGCGTGCCACAAGCACAGGCTGCGTATTTGAAATGCGCACAAGTCCCCAGCCGTTTTCATAAATAATCCTCACGCCGTCAACGGTAATCACGTTCAGCTTCTCGGCGAGAGCCTGCTCCTTCACGCGTTCCACCACGCCGCGCTTTTTGTCGTCCGGGCAGTCGTAACGCGTTTCTGCGGTAGAAGGATACTGAGGAATTTCTTCCATTATATATGAAAGATTTTTTGTTTCATTGGACAAAATGCGGCAAAGCCGTTCTGCCGCATAAAAAGCGTCATCGTAACCGAAATACTCGTCGGCAAAGAAAAGGTGACCGGAAACCTCGCCCGAAAAAAGCGCATTCTGCTCTGCCATCTTTGCCTTAATCAGCGAATGGCCGGCGCACCACCAGAGCGGTTTTCCGCCGTGCTTCTCAACGTCCTCCGGCAGCGCCATCGAACTCTTAACCTCGCAAATAGCAACAGCTCCCGGATTTTTCGCCAGAATTTCGCGCCAGTAAAGCGCCATAAGCCTGTCGCCGACAAGCATATTGCCCTTATCGTCAACAACGCCGAGCCTGTCCGCGTCTCCGTCGTAACCGAAACCGGCGTCCGCTCCCTCGCGCATAACGGCTTCCATAAGCGAAAGCAGATTTTCCCGCTTTGTAGGATCCGGGTGATGATTCGGGAAATTGCCGTCAGGCTCTGCGAAAAGATCGATAACCTCACAGCCGAGCTTTCTGAAAAGCTTTGGCCCGTAATAACCACCGGTGCCGTTTCCGTAATCGCAGACAATCTTCAGCTTTCTGCCGCCGAGCTGAACCTTTGAAGCCAGCATATCGATATACTCGTCGGTAATATCAAGCGAAGAAAGCTTTCCCGGCGTTTTTGCAACGGCAAAATCGTCAGCCTCAATCATGCTGTAAATATTCTGAATGGCATCGCCCCAAAGCGTTGCCTTTTTAAAAGCAACCTTCAGGCCGTTAAACTCCTTAGGATTGTGACTGCCGGTGACCTGAATACCTCCGTCTGCATTGCAGCGGAAAAAACTCCAGTAAAAAGTCGGGGTTGAAGTCACGCCGAGATCAACAACGTCAACGCCTGCCGCAGTCAGCCCCTTTGCCAGTGCAGCCTTAATACGGTTTGTCGAAAGCCGCACGTCGCCGCCCAGTGTCGCCTTAGCAACACCGTTTCGCACCAGCCAGGTGCCGTAGGCAAGAGCGATAAGCTCAACGTTTTCGCTGGTCAGCTCCTCCTCCGCAAGACCGCGGATATCATACTCCCTGAAAATGTGAGCAGGTATTTTTGCCACAACAAAACGCCCCCAAAGAATTGAGATTACTGCGTAATTATACTGCCGGATTGTCAAAAAATCAAAAAAATGATAAAAATATGATAGAATACTCAGCGAACGCAAAACAGCAAGAAAACAACAACGCAGCAGAAGGGAGCTGGTAACATGCGCGACGGCTTTATAAAAACGGCTGCGGTATCTCCGCGGCTCAAACCCGCAGACTGCGAATTTAACGCGAAAGTGCTGCACGAAACGATAAAAGCCGCGGCGGAAGTCGGAGTATCGCTTATAGTACTGCCGGAACTTGCGATAACCGGATGCAGCTGCAAAGACCTGTTTTTCCAGAAAAAACTTCAGCAGGAAGCAAAAAAAGCGCTTGCAGGGCTTGCGCAAAGCTGTCCCTGGCCGACAGCCGCGATCGTCGGCATACCCTTTGAAAACGGCGGACAGCTCTACGACTGTGCAGCGGTACTCTTCAACGGCAAAGTGCTCGGCATAGTTCCCAAAACGAAAAAATCAGCGGACTACGGACGCTGGTTTGCGCCTGCGCCTGCAGAAAACGGCAAAGCAGTACTTGGTGCCGAAGAAATACCGTTCGGCGCAAACCTTCTCTTCAAATGTAACTCCGTACCCGAATTCTGCTTCGGCTGCGAAATCGGCGACGACCTGTTTCTCCCGTTCTCGCAGTCGGAAAAACTTGCGGCTGCGGGGGCAAACCTGATAGTGAACTGCCTTGCCGACCCCGAACTTGCAGGGCGCTCGGAATACCGCAAAACGGCAGTCTGCGCACAGTCCGCGAAGCTTGTCTGCGGGCTTGTCGCGGCAAACGCCGGTGAAGGCGAATCGACAAGCGAATGTGTGTACGGCGGTGAAAACTTCATCGTTGAAAACGGACAGCTGCTTGCCTCGGCAAAACCGTTCGGCAACGGCTACTGCTCCGCCGTCATCGACCTGCAGCGGCTTGCCGCCGAAAGACAGAAACAGCCCAACTACCCTGAACTGAACACGGAAGGCACAGAAACAATCCCTTTTGACCTTCTCCTCCGCGAAACGCGCCTGGAAAGACCGGTGCTTCAGCAGCCCTTTGTACCCGAAAAAAGAGCTGACTGCCGTCTGCGCGCGGAGGAAATACTGCAAATCCAGGCGCACGCACTGAAAAAAAGAATTGAACACACCAAAGCGCAGCGGCTTGTACTCGGAATATCAGGCGGACTTGACTCCACGCTTGCGCTGCTTGCCTGCGTACGCGCGCTCGACCTTGCGGACAAACCGCGCAGCAGCCTGCTTGCATACACAATGCCCTGCTTCGGCACCAGCGACAGAACGAAAAACAACGCGCAGAAACTCTGTGCCCTGCTTGGCGCCGAACTGCGCGAAATAGACATCAAACCGGCGGTGCGAAAACACTTCCGCGACCTGGGACACGACGGAAAAACCCGCGATGCGGCATACGAAAACGCGCAGGCGCGCGAACGGACGCAGCTGCTGATGGATGCCGCCAACATGGAAAACGGACTTGTCATAGGCACGGGAGACCTCTCTGAACTTGCACTCGGCTGGACAACCTACAACGGCGACCACATGTCAATGTACTCGCTCAACGCGGCAATACCGAAAACGCTCGTCAGGGCGCTCGTCGAATACGAAACGGAACAGACAGACAGCGAAGAACTCAAAGCGGTGCTCAAAGATATACTCCGCACCCCTGTAAGCCCCGAACTGCTGCCTGCCAAAAAAGGCGGCGAAACGCAGAAAACGGAAGAAATCATAGGCGCTTACGAACTGCACGACTTCTTCCTCTACTGGTTCCTGCGCTTCGGCTTTTCGCCGGCAAAAATATGCCGTCTTGCGAAATACGCCTTTGAAAACGACTACCCCGAAGCGGAAATACTCAAAACGCTCAGAACCTTCCTCAGCCGCTTCTTTGCGCAGCAGTACAAACGCAGCTGCCAGCCGGAAGGCGTGCGAACGGGCAGCGCCAGCCTCTCGCCGCAGGACTGGAAAATGCCTGGAGACGCGGAAGCAGCGCTCTGGCTTGCGGAAATGGACAAAATAGACGAAGAATATGCGCAGAGGTCGTCAAGAAAAACAACAACCTACGAACAATTCAAAAAAAACCGCATTGCAAAACGCATGGCTGCGGACGGCAAAAAAGGAGCACCGGCGGCGGAAAAACCGCGCCCGTCGTCAATGGATATGTTCCTGAAACAATTCGGGGAATAATTACGCTGTAAGCTATACGCTGCAGGCTGTAAGCAAAAAGCAGTAAGCGGTAAGCTAAAAGGTTTGTCTTGCTGCATGGAGCGCAGCGGAAGTGCAGCATCCAGCGGCTTAAAAAAGCAATTAAGAATGAACAATGAAAAATTAAGAATGAAGAGCAAGCGAAAAGCTAAAGCTAAAGCCAAAAGCCTTAAAGGTTCTAAAGCTTAACGCTTATAGCTTATAGCTAACCAGGTGAACCTTTGACGGGTCTAAAATAATTCTGCATTATTCATTGTATTTTGTCATTCGTAATTATCTTTATATCAGGAGGCACAAAATGAAAATGTTTTACACAATCGCTCTTATCCTCGCAGCAGTATGCACAATGGTATGCTCCTCAGCAGCACAGGCAGAAGCTGCAAAACGCCAGACCGCCGTATTCAAAACAAACATGGGCACATTCGAAATCGAACTCTACAACGACCTTGCGCCCAAAACGGTCAAAAACTTTGTTGACCTTACGAAAAAGAAATTCTACGACGGCATCATATTCCACCGCGTCATCGACCAGTTCATGATACAGGGCGGAGACCCTACAGGCAGTGGCATGGGAGGCCCCGGCTACACAATACCCGACGAATTCGGCAAAGGCCTCAAGCATGAAGGCAAAGGCGTCCTCTCCATGGCAAATGCAGGCCCCAACACAGGCGGCAGCCAGTTCTTCATCACGCTGGTACCCTGCCCGTGGCTTGACGGCAAACACGCAATCTTCGGACACGTTGTCAAAGGCATGGACATTGTTGAAAAAATCGGACATGTTGCAACAGACAGTATGGACAGACCGCTCAAAAAGGTTATAATGGAGAGTGTAACCATTAAATAAACCGACGCATCTACGGGACAAAGGGGAGACAAAACGAAATGAAAGCAATGAAAATCCTTGCAGCCGCTCTCTTCATTACCATACTGACGGCAGTATCCGCATGGGCAGTAGACGGCGTGGCAGACTTCAAACGCATATTTGAATACAGCGAGAGATATCTTGTCATCGACGAAAAACTCAATCAGGAAAAAACTCAGGATGACTCGAGAGCTTACCAGTTTATAGGCACGCTCCAGACGGAAGAAGCTGCGCGTGCGACCTCAACCAGAGAAGCCAGCATAGCCGACAAACTCAGCGTATGGCTTGCAAACCAGCCTGACAAAGAAAGAGTCAGGAGACTTGCTCCGATCTCGAAAGAACTTGCGAAAATCATCGAAGCTGTAGCTGAAGAAAAATGGCTCACCAACATATACGACTCAGGTGAAATAGTCAAAACGTGGCTCCAGAGAAGAGACCTCAGAGACATAACGCCGGACATCATCGAATACATCGAAACCAGACGCAAACCGGCGCCGCAGGAAATTGACGAATTTCACCCGGCAGCCAGCGCTGTGCTGAAAAAGCCGGAAAAAACCCCGTCAACCGACATCAAAATCCAGATCGGAGCTTTCAAATCAAAACTCAGCGCCGACGGATTTGCGGCAGCCGCTGCCAAAGCCGGCATCAAAAACACGAAAGTCATCAGGGCGGCAAGCAAAGACGGTTCACCGCTCTGGCGTGTAAGAGCAATCTGCGCAACACTTGAAGAAGCACAGGCTGCACAGAAAATACTCAACAGACTCGGCATCGAAAACTTCATCGCAAAAGACTAAAAACAAAAGAAACAACAAACGGCTTGGGATTTTTCCCAAGCCGCGTTTAATTTTTAATTAGCCCAAAAATGCTTTTGGGTACGGTAAACACAGCCCTTTCGGGCGTGTGTGTTAAAAACAAACGACGAACTAAGAACGACAAACGAAGAACAAATTAAAACCTTAACGCTCGTTTCACTTGCGTAACGCCGCTGGATGCTGCACTTCCGCTGCGCTCCATGTAGCAAGACAAAGATTTTTTGTTCTGCGTTCTTCGTCTCGTGCCCTGTAGGGTATCTTCGTTCTGCGTTCGTATCACTCCGTCTTACTTCCTACTGGGCTGGGCGCAGATGCTGCCAGCGCCGTCCGTTCGTTTTCGTCCGGAGTCTGCAGGTCTCTTGCGAACCTGCCTCTTCCCGGAAGCATCGGCCTCGTGTCTCGGTTTTGCACCCCGGCAT
>JAZUJX010000054.1:0-4116 GCA_045642965.1 Synergistaceae bacterium
ATCGGCCTCGTGTCTCAGCCCTGAAACCCGCGCCGCTAAGCGTGCCGTTACCGAAGTGTTTCAGAGCTTTAGCTGAAAAGCAACGGGCTTACCTCCGTTTGGAGCCGCACCACGTAATGCGTGAGAGAAATATAAGGCGCAGCTTCTCTGCCGAGAAACAGCCGCAACTTCAGACCTCGGCAGGTCATACAACTGTTTCAGAAAAGCCATGCCCGACGAAAAATCGTCAACCCCCTCTATTTAAATATCTTGAAAAAAGACAAAAAAATGGAAACAGCTGTCCTTGCGAAGCCTTGCGGCGTCTGCGCTTTCCCAAAATACTTAAATAGAAGAAGTTGCAGCATTTTTACAAGTACCAAGTACCAAAGACCAAAGACCAATTGCCAATTAAGGCGCTAAAAGTTCCAAAAGTGCAGTATTTACAACAGTTCGTCGTTCGTTGTTCTTCGTTCTGCGTTCGAAAAATTAACAAGTCCTCCCACCTATATAGGGGACTTTTCAGAGCCCAAAAAACAACCCTGCCTTGAAAAAAAATCGGGATTTTTTTTGCGGCGTTCCGTAAGAAAATGCGTAAAGCCTTGTAAATACTGAGCAAAACGATATTTTGCAAACTGTGCGGGAAAAGTTGGAAAAAAATCAAGTTTTTTGCAAAAAGTATGTTGACAGAGATTATTTTTTTGCTACAATTATCCCTTGCGTTAATCTATACAATAGGCGTTTTGTGCGCCTAAATTTTCGTTGGGGAGGCTGCTCCCATGCAGGAAAAGGCAACATCTTTGGGAAATGCGTTTGAGCGGCGCATTAAGTTCGGAAAAGAAGCCGAAGCGGTAAAAGCCGGTATGCGTAAGCCGACTGAGCTTCCGGATCTCGTGGAAGTCCAGCGTAATTCGTATCAGTGGTTTTTCCAGGCTGACGTTGAACCTGAGAAGAGAAAATCCCAGGGGATTCAGGAGCTTTTCGACGAAATTTTTCCGATAACGAGCTATGACGGTTCCTTCGCTCTGGAATTCGTCAAATATTCCGTTGAGCCTGTTTCAACAAGTCTTGATGAGGCTCGCAGCAGGGACCTTACATGGTCGAGACCGCTGCGTGCGACGATCAGGCTGAGGAACGACAAGACGGGAGAAATCAAAGAAGAAGATATTTTCCTCAGTGACTTCCCTGCCATGACAGACAGAGGAACGTTCATTATTAATGGTACGGAGCGTGTTGTTGTTAACCAGCTGGCGCGTTCCGCAGGTATTTATTACAATGCAGATTTGTCAATACCGGGTCAGGAAACTTACGGCGCAAAGCTTATTCCGGACCGCGGCGCGTGGATGGAATTCGAGCTTGCTCCTGACGGACAGATTTCGGTAAAAATCGACAACCGCAAGAAGGTTTCCGTAGCCACAATGCTTCGCGTCTACGGAGTTTCCGAGACTGATGACATTCTTGCCCTCTTTGGCGCTCAGGCGGCGGATAAGGATATCGTTAAGGACGACGTGATGGGCATGCTGCTTGCCGAAGACGTCGAGGTCAACGTTGACGGCTCTTCCGTGCTTCTCGCAAAGAATACGAGAATTGTAAAAGAGAGTATCGACGCGCTTTTCAAAGCGGGCAGAACAACGGTGAAGGTGTGGGACGTAGACCCCGCAATCACGACGACTGTTGACCATGACAGATCGGATTCGCATGATTCCGCAGCCATGGAAATTTTCCGCGCACTGCGCCCGAACGAACCGGCACGCATGGAAAACGCTATTGAATACGTCAACGGCATTTTCAAGGATCCGCGCCGTTTCAGCCTCGGTACAGTAGGCCGCTACAAAATCAACAAACGTCTCGGTCTGAATATTGATGCTGACGAGAGACTTCTCACGGTAGAGGACATTGTGGCGTTTATAAACGGTCTTATCAGACTTCGCGACAACGAAGAGCATACGGACGACATCGACCACCTTGGCAACCGCCGCGTACGTGCTGTCGGCGAGCTGCTTCAGAATCAGGTGCGTATCGGTATGCTCCGCATGGAAAGAATTGCGCGCGAACGCATGACGACAATTTCCGACCTTGCGTCTGCAATGGCGAAGGATCTTATCAACGTGCGCCCGATTTCGGCGGCTCTTCGCGAGTTCTTCGGTTCAGGACAGCTTTCTCAGTTTATGGACCAGACAAACCCGCTTGCAGAGCTTACGCACAGACGCCGTCTGTCCGCGCTCGGCCCCGGAGGCATTTCGCGCGACAGAGCAGGCTTTGAAGCGCGTGACGTTCACCATACGCACTACGGACGCATCTGCCCGATCGAAACGCCTGAAGGTCCGAACATCGGTCTTGTTACTTCGCTTGCATCGTTCGCGAAGATTAACGAGTACGGCTTCCTTATCTGCCCGCGCAGAAAGGTTGTCAACGGACGCGTCACAGACCAGATCGAATATCTGTCGGCAGACGATGAGGACGAGTTCTATATCGGCCGCGCAGACATGCCTATTGACGAGAACGGCTACGTACATCCGCTTCCCGGACAGAACGGAATCTACGTCCGCCATCATGACAACACGATAGAAATACAGCCTGAAGATCTTGATTACATCGACGTTTCACCGAAACAGATAGTTTCAATTTCCACGGCTCTTATCCCGTTCCTTGAACATGACGACGCCAACCGCGCACTTATGGGTTCAAACATGCAGCGTCAGGCTGTTCCTCTTGTTTTCCCGGATTCGCCGCGCGTAGGCACAGGCATTGAGCACAACATCGCAAAGGACTCAGGTTCGTGCGTTGTTGCCCGCCGTCCGGGTACAGTCACTTATGTTGATGCGGACAGGATTGAAATTGACGTTCCGAACGGCAAAAAGGAAAAGGAAAAATTCCGCAAGGAACACGGCGACCTTCTGCAGAACCTCAGCCCCGAGGATTTCCTCGACGATAAGGATATCTACAGAATGCCGAAGTTCCGCCGTTCAAACCAGAGCACGGTTATTCACCAGAGACCGATAGTCGAGAATGGCCAGCAGGTTGCCGCCGGAGAAGTTATAGCCGACGGACAGGCATGCCAGAACGGCGAACTCGCTCTCGGACGCAACGTGCTTGTTGCCTTCGTTTCATGGGAAGGCTACAACTTTGAAGACGCAATTCTGCTTAACAGGCGTCTTGTCAAAGAAGATTACTACACTTCCATACATATTGAAGAATACGAAATTGAGTCGCGCGATACGAAGCTCGGTCCTGAAGAGATTACGCGCGATATTCCGAACGTCGGCGAGGACGCGCTTAAAAATCTTGACGAAGAGGGCATCGTCCGTATCGGAGCCAAGGTTAAGGCAGGAGACATTCTTGTCGGAAAGGTTACGCCGAAAGGCGAGTCAGACCAGACTCCGGAAGAGAAACTGCTCCGCGCAATATTCGGCGAAAAGGCACGCGAAGTGCGCGACACGTCGCTCAGAGTTCCTCACGGCGAAGGCGGTACGGTTGTTGACATCAAAATGCTTGACCGCGCAACGCACGCAGAGGACCTTTCACCGGGTGTCAGCCGCGTAGTTAAGGTCTACGTCGCGCAGTTCCGCAAGATAACGGAAGGCGACAAAATGGCAGGACGCCACGGAAACAAAGGCTGCGTATCAAGAATTATGGCTGAGGAGGATATGCCTTACCTCGCAGACGGTACGCCGGTCGACGTTGTTCTCAACCCGCTGGGCGTTCCGAGCCGAATGAACCTCGGACAGGTTCTTGAAACGATGCTCGGCTTTGTCGCAATGGAGAACGGCTGGAAAACGACGACACCTGTTTTTGACTCCGCAACGGGAGAGGAAATCAGGGATCTGCTTTCACAGGTCAGAGACAAGAAATATCAGGATCTCCGCGACGACAGCAAAATTACCCTTTACGACGGACGTACGGGCGAACCCATGGCAAACAAGGTTACGGTCGGAGTCATGTATATGATGAAACTTATTCACCTTGTTGACGACAAGATTCACGCGCGTTCAATAGGACCGTACAGCCTTATCACCCAGCAGCCTCTCGGCGGTAAGACACAGTTCGGCGGACAGCGTTTCGGAGAAATGGAAGTCTGGGCGCTTGAAGGCTACGGCGCGTCGCACGTGCTGCAGGAAATGCTCACGATCAAATCCGACG
>JAZUJX010000055.1:0-34091 GCA_045642965.1 Synergistaceae bacterium
CGGCGGAAGCTGGGGCTCGGGACTCGGCGGAGGTGGTTTCTCCGGCGGGGGCGGCGGAGGCGGAGGCGGAAGCGGCTGGTAGAAGCGGTGCTTTGCGCTGCTATATGCCATTGGCTATAGGCTTTAAAACCAATTATTACAAGAAACAGTTACTATAAAGTACAATTATCAAAAACCGTAATTCAGTTTTAAACACGCAGTTTTTTTACAGCTTATAGCTTGCAGCATACAGCTAAAAACAACAAACAATCAACGGAAGGGACAATAATAAGTATGAAAAAGTTTATTTTTTTAGCGGCGGCATTATCTGTGATTTTCTCTGCTGAATGCTGTTTTGCGAAAGATGAAGAGCTCTTTCAGTCCTGTATTTTTACTGCTGACGGCAGCAGAATAAATACGACTGCTTTCAGCAAATCAGGAGATTTGTGGATTGAAACCGATGTCCTGCAAAAAACCGGAACAGCGCTTGAAAGTGTTCTTGACGGGAAAGGTTTTGTCATTACGGTACAGGAACCTGACGCATTTTTCGGAATTCCTTCTTTGAAACAGCTTGCCGGCGATACGCTCAGACTTTATTTCAGGGCTGCCGAGGTACAGAAAATAAAATATATCAACGTTTCCGGTCTTGAAAAACTGACAGGCTGTTTTGTTGAAATGTCAAACGGTCTGCCCTGCGTCCGCGTGCTTCCGAAAGAAATAGCTGCTTTCCCTGCCAAAAGCAAAACAAAGCTGCAAAAGCCAGTTGTTTTGGCGTGGGAATACGTTACGTCGTACAGCCCAGAGCTTGCGTCAGAACCTGTAATTAACGGTCTTGACGTTATCTCGCCGACATGGTTTAACCTTGTCGGCGCAGACGGATTACTCTCAAGCAGAACGTCTCCGGCTTATACCGCGGAAGCGCACAAAAGAGGAATGAAAATATGGGCGCTGGTATCAAACAGCTTTAACGGACAATTGACAAAGGCTTTTTTGCACAGTGCACAGGCAAGAAAACAGTTTACTGCACAGCTTCTTGCATTTTCAAAGCTTTACGGGCTTGACGGCTTCAATTTTGACTTTGAAAGAATTGACGTTGCGGACAGGGACACGTTTACGCAACTGCTCCGCGAAGCAGCGCCGTACCTGAAAGAAGCGGGACTCGCAGTTTCTGTTGACGTGCATATACCGGCAAATACGAACATGTCAAAAAGCCACGACAGAAAAGCGCTCAGCTCCATTGTTGACTACGTTATGGTTATGGCATATGACCAGCACTGGGCCAGCTGTCCGGCTGCCGGTTCCGTAGCCGACCTGCCGTGGACAAAATCCGCGGTCTCAATGACGCTTCAGGAGGGTGTTCCGGCAGAAAAACTGCTGCTCGGCGTTCCTTTCTATATGCGCCGCTGGAGATGTACTCCGCTTCCTGACGGAAAAGAAAAGGTTAAAGGTTCTACCCTGACAATGGAAGACTCAGACGAGCTTATACGGAAACATAATCTTGTTCCTGTATGGCTTGAGGATAAAAAACAGGACTACTACGAATTCAGCGAAAACGGACAGAAAATCCGGGTCTGGGTTGAAAATGCAAAATCGCTTGCGGAAAGAGCCGCCCTGATCAAAGAATTTAACCTTGCCGGGGCGGCATGCTGGCGGAAGGGGCATGAACAGCCTTATGCATGGAAGGCGCTTACTGATCTGCTTCACTGAAACAGTGGGAAATAAAATTACTGCACCGGAGATATTCCAACATTTCGGATTTAGAGTATAATAAACAGGTTAAACGAACGGGGGTACTGCTATGACCGAAGACGAAGTTTTGCAGCTTACGGAGCTTTACGAACGCCTTGATACGGCGGATACGGAGGATGAGCTGAGAGAAATTGCGGAAAAAATTCTTGAACTTGACCCGAAAAATGCCTGCGGCAGGCTTGCACTTTGGAAATCAATGGACATAGATGAGGCTGTGGACAATCTTGAACTGCTGGAAGACGCGCTTGAAGAACAGCGCGCGCATGTACAGGCTATGGACGTGATGCCCTCCGTTTCAGACAGCAGGGATGCGCAGGTGTACGGCTCAATGCTGCTTAATCTTGCACAGAGTTATCTGTCGCTTGCATGGGCTGACGACGAAAATCCTGACCTTGACAGGGAAGAACAGGCTTTGGAGCTTGGCAGGGAACTGTTGCAGCTTGACAAAAAAGAGGAATTTTTCCCCGCACGCGACTTGATTTACCGCTGCATGCTTGACCTTCAGATGTACAACGATATTTTCCGTATGCTTGAAGACGAAGACGAACCGTCTGTAATGGGTGAACATGCGCGAGTTATAGCAATGCTTGAAACAGGTGCGGACGCCGGAGAGGTGCGCGATGCAATGCTCTATGCAATGTCGCTGGCACCTGACGTTCCTACGCTTCTGCTCGGGATATGGGATATGCCAGGGGATGATGAAAACGCTGACGAAGACGAGGAACTTACGGCAATGTACGCAAATTATCTTGCAGTTCCCTGGTGTTCGAGCGACCGCAGGATAACGACAATTTCAGTGCCGGCATTTCTCTTCTGCTACCTGACAGACCCGCTTGAGGACAAAAAAGAAATAAAAGCGCTTGAAGAATGCTACGAATCACTCGGAATTCTTGACGAAGTGCGCGAAGCAAAAGAGCGTATCCTGGCGCTTCCGGCAGAAGAAACGCAGCTTGAGGAAATTGACTCCTACGCGCTCGGCGAAACAGCGCAGCTTGTTGAAAAAATGGCGGAAAAAGAATAAGACAATTACCAATTACTGAAATACAATGAAGAATGAAGAATGAGAAGCAAAAAATCTTTGTCCCACTGCGGAACGCAAAGTGTCATCGCAGTGCACGGCGGCTTTCACGAGCAGCGCGGGTGTTATTAACGACACTGGATTCTGCGCTAAGTCCTAACGGACTTCCGCAGAAAGACGGGAAAAAAGGTTTTAACTTTTAATGTTGGCTTCAGCCAACACCGCCATTCGTAATTTGTAATTGGTCATTGGTAATTTTTATAACCGCCTGGAGAGAAGGAAAAAACAGATGAAAAAGATTATTTTTGCCGTACTGATAATTTGCGCGCTGTCACTGCCTGCCTTTGCCGCAGAAGAGGTGCAGACAGCCATATACCAGCATCCGACGCTGTCTGAACAGCAGGAAAAAAATCCTGAACTGCCGCAGCCTTACGATGCAATCTGTCAGCAGCTTTCAAACGGTAAAGATGACGTTCTTGCCACGCTGCGCGAGGAAACAGCGCCGTATGTTACCCGCTCAGAGTTTGAAATATTAGAGCGCATAGGTTCAGTCGCAGCAACGCTTTATGCAGGAGATCCGATACTTGGAATTACAAAATTCTGCCTTAACTGTCTGGACAGTATGGAAACACTCGAGGCGCAAGCAAGAATGGCAGCAGCCTTTGTAAAAGGTTATAAAAACTGCGGAGTGGTGATAATTTCGTTTGCAGGATGCGACAAAGAACCTGTGACAAAGGCAGGTATAAGTGCAGGAAAATTTGCATGGTTTGTACCGTTCAACAAAGGCAGCCATTTTAAAATAAATATTTTCGGCAAAACCGGCGAAACTGTAAAATTATGGAAAATTTTTGACAACAAACCTGTCTGCAAAGAATGGCAGGGCGGTTTCTGGGAAAGGGAAATTACCGTAAACGGCAAATAAAAACTCTGTTTGCGGCGCAGAAATCAGTAAAATTACGTACGCACAAACAGCACTTCTGCAATATAATGTTTACGTAAACAAGAAATCTGAACGGAGGGTGACAGGCATGAAAAAAATTCTTGCGGCAATTCTTGTTGTTTTATCATTTGCAACCTTGGCCTTTGCGGCGGACAGTAAGTGGGATTCAACGGTTATGTGGGCTGCAAACAGGGTCAGAATAGCCGAGGACGGTGCGAAAGTTCTGCACGCTTATGCAAATCTTAAAGCGGGTGAAAAAGAGGAATTCGGGCTCTGGAAACAGCTTTGGACCACTAAAGGTGCAGAGAGAGCAAAAATAGCAATGACTCTTGTCAACACCATGTTCCCGGACGGCAACCCCGGAAAATGGGAGCAGGTCAGAGACCTTACCGGACCTGATTTTCGCAGGCCGCGCCAGTTTATGGCGATAGACGCGCTTTTTGCTGCGGTTCAGGAGCTTTCTGCAAGCGAAAACACAATCTGGGGCGCGGCGCTTCTGCTTCAGCAGTTCGGCGAATCCGCATACGGCAAAGTAATGTTTGTTGAAGAAACGCCGGCGGAAGTCAAAGCGATAATAGATAATGTAGTCGCAAAGACGGGACTTGGCGGCGACTGGACGGTCAAAAAAATACGCGGCAAACTGCCGTTCCTTCCGAGATATGAGGGTAAGCTCTCCCACAGCATAGCTGAAACCCGCAGATATATCTATCTTGACAATTACGGCTGCATAACGAGCTTCGGTGAATACGGATGGGACAGGGACAAAGGGCTGCTCTACGAAATATTTGAAGACAGCGGCGGACGCGGCGGAAAATTCCACTAAACACAGACTTTGTTAACGGCAGGAACGCTCCTGCCGTTTTTGTTTTTCAAAAAAGATAAAAACTTTGTCAATATCACGCAAATTTTATATAATATAGCGTCAGACAGTTAAAGAAAGGGGAGGTACTTCGTGGACACGCCGACAGTGATATACCTTGTCAGGCACGGCGAATGTGAAGGCAACGCAGACAACCGTCTGCGCGGGCGTGTCGATTTTCCCCTGAACGAAACGGGGCGTCTGCAGGCGAAAGCGGTCGCGAAGGCTCTTTGCTGCGAATGTCTTGAATACGTGTACTCCAGTCCGCTTAAAAGAGCGCTGGAAACGGCGGAGCTTATAGCTGCGCCGCACGGACTTTCCGTGATTTCACGGGAAGGCTTTAACAATATGCGGCTTGGTGTCTGGGAAAACAGGAAGAAAGACGAACTTGAAAAAGAATTTCCCGAAATGTGGAAGCTTTGGCTGACAAATCCCGAAAGCCTGAACATAGAGGGTGCAGAAACTGTTGACAACGTACAGGCGCGTGCGTTTGCCGCACTGAACGGAATAGTCAACTCTCATCGCGGAGCGCGGATTGCGGTTGTTTCGCACCGCGGCGTGCTGAAACCGCTTATAGCCGCGGCTTTGGGAATAGCCAAGCCTTACATGTGGCGCATACATCTTGACAATGCCTCCTGTTCCTGTCTCGTGTACACGCCGGAACGCGGCTACACGCTGATTAAATCAAACAATGTTGAACATCTGCGGGGCATATCGTTTGTCAGGGAGTTTAACTGATGCGGGTCTGCAGAATTTCTGTAAACAGCAAAGACGGACTGGCTGAAGAGCTGAAAAAAATTGGTGCAAATCCGGCAAGCCTGCCGTTTTTTGAAAACAGGCGCGAAACGCTGGCCCTTCTCGCAGATTCAATGCCGTGCGCCGCGGCAAACATCCTGAAACAGGAACTGCTCTCCGCAGGCGGTGACGCCGCCGTGCACGCTCATGCGGTTGACTGCCGCGCGGAAGCAAGCAGGGTTCTGATGTTTGCGGACAAAAAACAGCTTGCCGTGGTATGCGAAAAACTGAAACAGATGCCGTGGTGGGGTTTTCCTGAACTTGCGGACGACATAAAAAAATGCTCTGCCGAGACTGTGTGCGTCAGAACAAAAATTGCGGGCATAATAAATCTCACGGATGACTCTTTTTATGCAGAAAGCAGGACAGCAGTTTCGGACGCGGTAAACCGCGCGAAGCAGCTTGTATCCGAAGGGGCAGACCTTCTTGACCTGGGAGCCGAATCTACGCGCCCCGGAGCGGAAAGAACCGACGAAAGCGAAGAACTTGAAAAAATACGCACAGTTCTGCTTGAAATACGCGCAGCTCTGCCTGACATTAAAATATCTGTTGACACCACCCGTTTTTCGGTCGCCAAGGCGGCGCTTGAAAAAGGTGCTGATATAATTAATGACGTGTCGGGTCTTGCAGACGAAAATATTGTGAAAGCCTGCTGCGACCACGGAGCAGGATACGTTCTTATGCACAGCCGCGGAACGTCTGCGGCTATGGATGAAATGTGTGACTATGACAGTATACTGCTTGAAATAAACAGCTTCTTTGAACAGAAAGTGGAGCTTGCAGAGAAAATAGGACTGAAACGTGAAAAAATAATTCTTGATCCCGGCTTCGGTTTTGCCAAAAACGAAAAGCAAAATCTGTATCTGCTGAAAAATTTATGCGCTTTCCGCGGCTTCGGACTTCCGCTGCTTGCCGGAGTTTCAAGAAAACGATTTCTCGGTGCAGAGCTGAAAGCAGAAGAAAGACTGGAAGCCACCCTGTCAGTTACTGCGCTCTGCGTATTGCAGAACGTTGAATACGTCAGGGTGCACGACGTTGCGGCAAACAGGCGTACGGCAGATTTCTGCGAGGCTTTGAAAAATGCATAAAGTGTGGCTCTCGCTCGGCTCCAACGAAGGAGACAGAACGGAAATGCTTTTGCAGGCGCTTGAAATGCTTGCGGACGTATTTGAAATAACCGAAGAAAGCCCTGTGTACGAAACAGAACCGTGGGGCATAACCGACCAGCCGAAATTTCTCAACATGTGCATCGGGATGGAAACAGAACTTGGTGCATACGAAGTGCTTGAAAAAATCAACGAAATTGAAGCTATGCTCGGAAGGCTCCGCAAAACACGCTGGGGACAGCGGACAATAGATATAGACATAGTGTTCTATGGGGACGAAATTATTGCCGGAGAAAAACTTACTGTCCCGCACAAATACATGCATGAGAGAGCATTTGTGCTGGTTCCGCTGAATGACATAGCACCTGACTTTGTGCATCCGCTGCTGAAAAAAACAGTAAAAGAGATGCTTGACGAACTGCCAAAGGAGAAAATGACATGTTTGGGATTCATCCGAAAAAATACGGACTGACGGAAAGCGAAAATACAAAGGCTCCGCGAAGCCTGAAAGTATTTTCCTCCAAAATGTCGCATGATGCAAGAAAAGCGGCAAAGAAATTTGCAGGAGCAAAACATACGAGGAAGCTTCAGATACTTGTTGTTCCTGTCTTTCTGATAGTGCTGACGGCTTCTGTGATACTGCTTCCGGGTGCGAACAACAATACAGATGCAGTCAAAACGAATATATTACGAGTTAACAGTCCGGCAATATCTCTTGCCTACGACCAGGATGCAAACGGTAATATTGTCTCTGCCTGGCTTCGTACGCCGAAGGCATCAAGAAGAATAGGACAGCTGGACGGGCTGTCGTACATTGCGGACAGCAAATTTTTCTATGACGTTGACGGTGACAAAACGCCCGACCTTCTTTGGCGCATATCCTTCAACAACGAAAACGAAAAAGCAGGCATCCATCTCTGGATAGGCGTTCTCAGCAGACTCGCAAAAATATACGTCTGCTCCTCGCCGTACGAATATACGCGCTGGGACGCGGTGCCGACAAAAATACGTACTCCGAAAAACTGCGCTCTGTATGTTTCACCATCCATACCTGCAACAACCCTCAGCGGCAAAAGATGCTATTCTTTCATATACACGATAAAACTTACCTCTGAAGGGCCTGCGTTTATTCCTGTCCCGGACGTGTACAAGCAGCTGCTTCCTATACTGCGTTCTGTTATCAGCACGGAAAAGAACAGGTCATTTCACAGGGCGTATGTCAGGATGTTCATGGAATACAAAAATCTGTCAGAAGGCAAGGTGCCGCTTGCGACGACCTTTACGAACCTGACAATAGATAACATAGAACTGCTTCCGCTGAAATAGGCGGACAGGGGGAGACAAAAAGTGAGAGAAGAAAACTTTGAACCTGTAAAAGCGGTAAGGCAGTACCTTGACAGCGTAAACTGCGCTTCAGAAATCAAAACCACAGAAGCGACGATCTTCACCGTATCCGATGCCAGCCTTGCGGTCGGTGCACCTGAGGAAGAAATACTGAAAAGTATTCTGCTGCGCGTCAATCACGGTGAATCAAGAGCATTGTCGCTCATGTCCGGTGTCAACCGTGTTGATACCAAAAAAATCGAACGGCTGCTTGGCGCGAAGCACGTATCTTTTGCCAAAGCCGAAGAATGTATTGAATGGTCGGGATTCCGTCCCGGAGGAGTGCCTCCTGTCGGTTATCCCGAACAGCCGCTGACGCTGCTTGACGAAGACCTTTTCAAATACGAAACCGTCTGGGCTGCCGCCGGCACTGATCATGCGTTCTTCCCCGTATCGCCTGCCGAACTGCTCAGAATAACCGGCGGGAAAAAAGCAGAAATCAAAAAAGATTAAAATCGAGGTGCAAAAATGAAAATAGTCATACTGACGGGAAGCCCCAGAAAAAACGGCAACAGTGCGCGGATGGTCTCCGCCTTTGCGGAAGAAGCGCGTCGTTACGGCGGTGAAGTGGAAATTTTTGACACCGCGTTCATGAAAATAGGCGGATGCAGACACTGCGAAAACTGCTACAAAAAAGGGCGTCCCTGCATCTTTGAAGACGACTTCAACGGTATAGCTGAAGCAGTTGAAAAAGCTGACGGCATAGTATTTGCCTCTCCGCTCTACTGGTCAGGCTTCAGTGCGCAGCTGAAAGCCTGCATTGACCGGTTCTTCTGCTTCTACAACGGAAAAGGCATATCAGGCAAAAAATATGCTCTGCTCGGCAGCTGTCAGGACACAAACGGCAGCGCTTTTGCCGGAATGCTGCTGACCTACCGCGGTGTACTCTCGCTGCTCGGCGGCACGCATATAGGCGAAGTGCTTGTTACGGGAGTCTACGGCTGCGGAGAAGTTGAAAAAACAGACGGCTGTGAAAGGGCAAAAGAACTTGCGGGACGTTTCTTCCGCTGAACGGCATACGATGAAAACAAAATTTGAACAGATAGTTGACGTACAGGCGATAGGCAAAGCGGAAAATCACGTATCATCCGCGGAGCTTTTCGCGCTCGCCGCAGAGGAAAAGCTGCTGTCTGCCGATAAAGACGCTGAAAAAACGCTTCTTCTTGCCGTTGACATACAGCTTGACTTCATGGACGACGGGGCGCTCGGCGTAAAGGGAGCAAAAAAAGACGTTGAACGACTGACGCGCTTTATGTACGACAACATTGAAAAAATATCGGCGATTGCTGCAACCTGTGACTGCCACTCACCGATGCAGATATTTCACGCCTGCTGGTGGCAGGACGAAAACGGAAACGAACCGGCGCCCTTTACCGTAATAACCAAAAAAGACCTCAACGCCGGACGCTGGACGCCGCGTACTATGCCTGAAAAAAGTGCTGAATATCTCGAAGCGCTTGAAAAACAGGGCAAAAAACGGCTCTGTATCTGGCCGTACCACTGCCTTGAAGCAAGTGTGGGCGGTGCGCTGGAACCTCAGTTTTCCAATATGGCAAACTTCTTCTCCGCGGCGCGCAGGGCTGATTTCAAAAAATTCGGCAAAGGCAGAATACCTTACTCCGAATTTTACGGCGCGCTGCGTCCCGAATACTGCGAGCCCGGGACGGACAACACCGAACTGCTTGAATACGTCTCGCGTTTTAATAAAATAATTGTTGCCGGCGAAGCCATGGACTATTGTGTGTACGAAACGATCAGCCAGCTGTGCGAAGAACTTCAAAGAATAGGGCGCAGTCCGCAGATTTTTGTTCTCACAGGCTGCACGAGCAGCATAGGTCTGCGCGAAGAAGCCGAAAAACAGTATGCGGAACTTACAAAAAGATACGGAATAACGATGCTGTGAACATAATTACCAATTACGAATGACCAATTGAGGTTGCCTTGCTTCGTACCCTTAGGGCACAAGCAAGCCTTTGATTGGAAAATAGAAACAAGGAAAAATAATTTCATGTAACGATTTTATTTTTACGCGTTTAATTTCTAAAGTCGCAGTTTACTGCGACACAACAATTGGTAATTCATAATTGGTCATTGAAATTCGTTTTCCGCCCCTGCGGGGCAAAGTCGCTGGATTCTGCGCTAAGTCCTTCGGACTTCCGCAGAAAGACAAGATTTTTAACGGTTTTAAGGTTCTAACTTCAAACGTCCGCTACAGCGGACACAACAATTTGTAATTGGTCATTGGTAATCGGTAATTTGTTTTATTTAAGGAGTGACTGCATTGCACGTAACGATTGAAAAAGCAACGGAAGCCATGCTTCCTGAAATGTATCCGGTATTTGACGACTCGGCACTGCATGACCACTATTTCAAGCCGCATCCGGAGTCGCTCTCCTTTATGCTTGATCCTGCGACGAGAAATGGCAACACGCTTATAGCCCGCACGGCAGAAGGTGAAATCGCCGGGGTTATGGTTGTGCTTATGGAAGGCTTTGCGGAACTTCCGTACCTTGCACTGCTAGGCGTAAAGAAGAAATACCGCGGCATGGGCATAGGCAAAAAATTCCTCTCCGTATTCATCGGCCTCGCAGAACAGTCCGGCGCACCGAACATGTTTATAATGACAAGTACTTTCAACATCCGCGCCAAACAGCTCTACGAATCCGTCGGCTTCAAAAAAATAGGCATAATCCCAGACTATATCATAAAAGGCATTGACGAAATAATGTTTGTCCGACCGAACAAACAGCTGAAACAGAAATAAGGTGACGCAGATGGATTCATTCTGGTGGTATATAACACTAAGCGCTGAACGCGAGCTTGACGACGTTCTCTTCTCGCTTGCGGACAACACGGAAAGCATAGGAACGGAATTTGACGAGCTTGCATCGGGCAGAGTTACGCTGCGCGCGTATTATCGCAGCAACGAACCTCTTGAATACTGGAAAAACAAACTGCTTGACGCGATGAAAGAATTTCCGGAGATAAAAATCGAAGACTTCGGAAAGCTTGAAAATCAGCCGTGGAACGTGCAGGCGGAAGAAGCCTTCCCACCGCTCAACGTAGGTGAAAACATAGTCGTGCTCGCCCCGTGGCACAAGGGGACGGAAGAAGCCGGCAGAATGCCGCTCTACATCAACCCGGGCTGTGCCTTTGGCACGGGCTATCACGAAAGCACGCAGATAGTCCTCCGCTTCATGGAAGAATATGCCAAACCCGGCATTACGACCGCTGACATAGGCACTGGTTCAGGCATACTCACAATATACGCCGTCAAAAAAGGCGCGGCGAAAGCTTACGCACGCGACATAGACCCTGCCGTAATAGACGAAGTGCGCAAAAATTTTGAGCTCAACGGACTTGACCTGAATAGAATCGACCTTGCGACAGGCGACCTGCTGAAAGACTTTGACCATACGGCAGACCTGCTTCTTGCAAACATACTCATAGAACCGCTCTCAACCATGATATGCGACGTTCCGGCTGTCATAGGCAAAAATGGAACGGCGATATTCTCAGGCATGGTGGAAAACGAAAGGGAACGCTTCCTGAAAATCCTTGACGAAAACGGGCTTGTTCCCGTTGCCGAAAAAAGAGAAGGAGACTGGTGGGGTGTCGCAGCCAAGATTAAGGCTTGAAAACTGCCGCTTTGAAAACGGTGTCTGGAAAATTGACGCAGAGCAGGCAAAACATCTTGTAAAAGTGCGCCGCTGTTACAATGGGTCGGTGGTTGAAGGGCTGCTTGACGGCGAAAAAGTTGAGCTGCGCCTTGAAAATTGCGAAACGGAAGAAATCTGTGCTGTTGAACTGTCGCGTACGAAGGAAAAAAAAGCTGTGCGCGAAATACATCTGCTGCTTGCTTTACTGAAAAACGATCAGTTTGACGAAGCGTTGCGCTTTGCCGCCGAAACAGGCGTCAGTGAAATATATCTGCTTGCCTGCGAACGCTCCGTACCGAAAATAAACGACAGACTCGGCAGCAAGATGACCCGTTGGAACAAAATCCTCGCGGAAGCGACAAAACAGACCGGAGCCGCGACCCCGCCGGTTTTGCATGAACCGGTGCCGTTTGAAAAATTTGACTTCCAGTCGGTGTGTGCCGAAAAATACGCTGCTTTGCTGGCTGAAAACGCACAGCCGCTTGCGCAGATTGCTTTCGGCGAAAAAACGACGCTTGCTGTAGGTCCTGAAGGCGACTGGTCGCCGGAAGAAACGCAGCGCCTGCTTGCCGAAGGTTTTGTGCCCGTCAGTCTCGGGAACAGAATACTGCGGGCGTCAACAGCGGTTGCTGTCGGCTGCGGCTGGCTCGGAAACGCGAAAAGCGGCAGTTCGTTGTAAATTGCAAATTTGTATGAAAAATGAATTAGTGACTTGTCAAATTGACAATCCGGATGTAATATACAGGCAAGGTGGAATATTGTCCGCCAGTGTTGTTGCGTTGGGGCACATCTCACCTGACAGAAGAAGCAGTTGTGAAATTTAAGTTTATGTTTTTCCCCGGTTCAGGCGTACTGTAAAAGCAGTTTAGTGCCGGGTGCATTTCGGAAATTTGCAAGATTAAATATTATATATAGATCAACAGAGGGGGAGCAACACAATGAAACAGACATCACTCAGACAATATGCAGCAGTTTTAATGGTTGTATTGTTCATATTTGCAGCGGTCTCTCCAGCAAAAGCTGATGCACCTGTGTGGACTGGAACTGAGGTAAATAATAGTATGCATACCACTTCGAACACGTCCATAGGTCTTTGGGCTATAGCAATGGGTTACAATACGAACGCCGCAGGAAATTCTGCTACGTCAACAGGCTACGGGACACTTGCACAGGGCGACGGTTCATTTGCCGGCGGCGGATATTATAAAAACGATACAGACAAGGCAGCCGGAGGTGCGGCATACGGCAAAAATTCATTTGCGTACGGTACGGGAGCTCAGGCAGGCAGTGTGGATAACAGCAGCGGTACGCCTGCCTACACGGGAGACTACACTCTTGCGTACGGCGAAAACGCTGTTGCAAGCAAGGACAACGCTATAGCTCTTGGCAGCAATGCAAAAGCGGAATACATGAACTCGGTAGCGCTCGGCAGCGGCTCTGTAGTAACGGAAAGCGACGGAAACGTGATTTCAGTTGGTGCTTCAGGTGCAGAACGCAAAATAATCCACGTTGCAGATGGCATAGTGGAGCTTGGTTCAACAGACGCAGTTAACGGCGGACAGTTGCATGCGGTTAAAACTATGGTTTTGGATGAGCAGGCAAGGGCAAAGAATGCAGAAAAACTGCTTTCTAATGCAATCAGTGCAAACACAAACGAAATCCGTGAAGTGGGTGCAATGTCAGCGGCACTTGCAGGTCTGCATTATGCGGAGCCGAGCGGAGAAGCCGGTGACAAACTTGCGGCGGCGGCGTCATTCGGCGGATACCGCGGAGAATCGGCAGCAGCAATCGGGCTTGCCTACAAGCCGAACCAGAACATGATGGTCAGTGCTTCAACCTCTGTCGGTCAGTCACAGAACGCCTACAATGCAGGTGTTAGCTACAGATTTGGCAAGGGACAGACTGCAGCTACTAAGGCTGAGCTCCAGAAACAGGTTAAGTATGTTAATGAGGAAAACAGAGTAATGAAAGCGCAGATTGTTAACCTTTCATCTGAAAACGCTGACATGAAAGCGGAGAATGTGGCAATAAAGGCTGAAAACGCAGCACAGAATAAAAAGATACAACTTCTCGAGCAGGGGCTCGAAGAGTTGAAAAAGCAGATTAATAAATAAACTTTGGCAACAGTCATACAACATATAAGCGGGACCGGTTTTCTGGTGCCGCTTTTATTGTTCTTTTTGTGGGACTAAATTTTTCACGGGACTTTTTTGTTTTAATAGTGTAAAATCTACGTTACGAAAAATTTTTTGGTTTTGAGCGCAGGCTGTGCTCACACAGAGGGGGGTTGCGGTATGAATGAGCCGGAGAAAATTCTCAGCATTCTGTCTGAGGAAATTGTTCCTGCTCAGGGCTGTACCGAGCCGATAGCCATTGCCTATGCGGGAGCAAAGCTGACGGAGGAGCTTGGCGGTGTACCTGACGAAGTTCGAGCGTATCTTTCAGGCAATATGATTAAGAACGTTAAGAGCGTTAAAATTCCTGCTTCGGGCGGTATGGTGGGTATTGAGGCGGCTGTTTCCATGGGTGTTCTGCTCGGAGACGCAGAGCAGGAAATGATGGTTATAGCAAATGCCGACCAAAGCAGACTGCCTGAGGTTGAAGCTTACGTGAAAGCCGGAAGGGTAAAGAGCTGTTTCGAGCATACCGACGAGAAACTTTACATAAGGCTTGAGGGTGTTAAAGGTTCTGACAAGGCTGTTGTTGAAATTCAGAAGTACCATACGAATATCACAAGGCTTGAAAAGAACGGCGTTTCCGAAAAGCTTGCGAAGGGCTGCGGTTCTTCAGACGAAAAGATAACGGACGATTCTTTTCTTACGATAGATTTGATTTACGATACCGCGAACAGCATAGAGCTTTCGCTGATAGAGCCTCTTTTTGATCAGGTAATCGAATATAACAGCGCGATTGCCGAAGAGGGACTGAAAAATCAGTGGGGTATCGGTATCGGCAAAACGATAAAGGAAGGTATAGAAGAGGGCGTCTACGGAAACGATCTCAAGAACAACATCACCGCTTTTACCGCCGCCGGAAGCGACGCGCGTATGAACGGCTGCGCGATGCCCGTTATGACTACGTCAGGCAGCGGAAATCAGGGGATGACCTGCTCCCTGCCTGTGATAAAATTCTGCGAAATGAAGAGCATACCGCGCGACAGGCTTATTCGCGGACTTTTCTTCTCGCATCTTACCGCAATTCATATCAAGACGCTGATAGGCAGACTGTCGGCGTACTGCGGGGCAATGGCTTCCTGCGCGGGAGTGAGCGGAGCGTTCGCGTATCTTGACGGACTTCCGCTTGAGAAGATTAAAACAGCGGTTTCCAACACGCTTGGAACCGTTTCAGGCATCATCTGCGACGGGGCAAAGAGCTCCTGTGCCTGTAAAATCGCCGCCGGAATTTCATCGACGTTTGACAGCTACGCCGCCGCAAAGAAGGGCAGGGCACTGCTTTCCGGCGAGGGCATAATCGGCGCAAGCGCTGAAAAGACGATAGAAAACGTTGGAACGCTTGCCGCGGAGGGAATGCTTGAAACCGACGAGGTAACAGTAAACATAATGATGAAAGAATAAAAGGAGATTGAGCAATGTCAGAAAAAAAAGGATTTTTCAACAGTCTTATTTTCAAACTTGTGCTGGGTGTTGCGCTTGGCATAATCATTGGTCTGAACGTCGGGGAAAATACAATCGGCGTTATCAACACGGTTAAATTTATACTCGGTCAGGTAATTTCATTTACGGTGCCTCTTATAGTTCTCGGCTTTATCGCGCCTGCCATCACTCAGCTCAAGGCAAACGCGAGCAAAATGCTCGGGGCGATGATTTCTCTTGCGTACGTTTCAACTGTTCTTGCCTGCCTTATGTCAATGACGGCGGGCTATCTGCTTATCCCTAAACTCAACATAGTTACGAATCCCGAGGGACTTCGCGCAATTCCTGAACTGATTTTCAGGCTTGAAATTCCGGCGATTTTCCCTGTTATGACGGCTCTTGTGACTGCGCTGTTCCTCGGTATGGGTGTAATTTGGGCAAAGGCTGAGTATTTTGAGAAGCTGCTCAGCGAGTTTAACGATATAGTTCTTCAGCTCGTGCAGAAGATTATTATACCGATTCTGCCGTTCTTTATCGCGGCGACCTTTGCGACGCTTGCGTACGAAGGCAGTATCACAAAGCAGGCGCCGGTATTCATCAAAATAATCCTTATAGTTATGGTTATGCACTATATTTGGCTTACGGTGCTTTACCTTGCCGGCGGCGCCGTTTCCGGCAAAAATCCGTGGCACGTCATCAGAGAATACGGTCCCGCATACCTGACGGCAGTCGGCACGATGTCCTCAGCCGCGACGCTTCCCGTGTCTCTTGGCTGCGCAAGAAAAACGCCGCTTTCCGACGAGGTCAGAGACTTTGCCATTCCTATGGGTGCAACGGTTCATCTCTGCGGTTCGGCTCTGACGGTGACATTCTTTGTCATGACCATTTCACAGGTGCTTTACGGTCATATTCCTCCGTTCCCGACGATGCTTCTTTTCATTTTCCTGCTTGGAATTTTCGCGGTCGCCGCACCCGGAGTCCCCGGAGGAACAGTTATGGCTTCGCTCGGAATCGTTATATCCGTACTCGGTTTTGACGATACGGGCACAGCTCTTTTGCTTACGATTTTCGCGCTTCAGGACAGCTTCGGTACAGCCTGCAACGTCGCCGCAGACCCGCCTCTTGCAATGATGCTTGACGGCATGTTCAACGGCAGGAAGAAAGAATAAGAGTAAGGAGAGCGGCAGGGCGGCTGTGCCGTCCTGCCTTTTTTAAGACATGTCCGGATTTTTAAGGAAAAAGCTTTTTTCAATAACGGTTCAGGGCTGCCGCACAAATCTCTACGAAGCGGACGCTATTCTTAACAGTCTTGAAAAACGGGGCGCTTATCATTACGAACAGCGCCCAGATTTTGCCGTTGTCGTCAGCTGCTCAATCACTGCGTCTGCTGACAGGAAATTCCGCAAGCTGGTGCGCAGACTGCGCCGCGAGCATCCGGACATAGTTATTGTAGCGACAGGCTGCTGCGTCCAGCAGCTTACAGACGAGCAGCTTGACGAGCTTGGAATAGACATTGCCGTCGGTAACAGACAGAAATATCTTATTCCCGACCTGCTTGAAGAATATTTTGCGTGCGGAGGCAGACCGAGCGCCGCGTATGTTGATGATATACGAACGGAAGAAAGCTGGGACGCACTGCAGCTTGACGCGCCGCGGCTTCACACGAGAGCTTTTCTGAAGCTTCAGGACGGCTGCGACCATTTTTGCAGCTATTGCATAGTTCCGTTTGTGCGCGGCAGGTCTGTTCAGCGCGATTTTGACGACGCTCTTGAGGAAGCGAAGCGTATCGTTAAGGCAAAATGTCCCGAAATTGTGCTGACCGGCGTTCATCTCGGACTTTACGAAAGACTGCCGGAGTTTGTACGCGCGCTTGGCGAAATCGACGGTCTGAAACGCATACGTTTCGGTTCTATCGAGCCTCTTGCCGTAACGGACGAGCTGCTTGACGTTCTTGCAGGTACTCCCGCTTTCTGCAGACATCTGCACGTGCCGCTCCAGAGCGGGGACGACGGCGTGCTTAAACTGATGAACCGCGGTTATACGGCGGCGGATTTTGCCCGTGCGGTTGAAAGGATAAGAAACAAGCTCGGAGAAACCGTTCACGTCAGCACAGATTTTATGCTTGGCTTCCCGGGGGAAGATGACGCGGCGTTCAGGCGCAGTCTTGCGTTTGCCGAAGAAATGCGCTTCGGCAAAATGCACGTCTTTCCTTATTCTCCGCGCGGCGGAACTGCAGCGGCGGAGCGTTCCCGTGCCGGCGACGCGGAGGTCAGGCAGCGCGAGGAAATTACGCTTGAAACCGCCGGAAGGCTGCACCGCGAATACTGCTCTCAGTGGCTTAACCGCCCTGTTGAAATTCTGGTTGAGGAAGTAAAGGACGGAATTATGACGGGGCTTACGCCGGAATACGTGCGCGTTGCGGCAAAGGCGCCGGAAGAAATCAGGAAACGCGATTTCGTAAAGGTTGCGGCATCTGAATATTCAAACGGTGTTCTGACGGACGGAAGCGCTTCCTGGAACGGGGAAGAGGATTAGAAGGTATAAAATATTCACTTACAGCAGCTTTCACTTTTAAAGAAGTTCGGGTGAACTTTTTCGGCTCCTGAGAATATAATTTAAAATTTTATAACACAGAAAGAAAAAGTGTGCTATAATTACCAAATCGGAATTTTGATACATGCTGCTGCATCGTTGCGGCGGTTTTCCTGAAAGGGGGGAACGTACGATGACCACCATTACAAGACGTGACAACGAATCGATTGAAGACGCACTCAAACGCTTCAAACGTGAGGTCCGCAGGGTGGGCGTGCTTCGTGAGGCAAAGAAACATGAGCATTACGAAAAACCCAGCGAAATTAAAAAACGCAAAAAACAGGAAATGGCACGCAACAAGGGCAGGAGGTCGAGCTACTAATTATGGCTCTGCTGTCTCAGATACAGTCTGACCTTGTTCAGGCTATGAAAGACAAGGACGATGTCAAACTTGCTGTCCTGCGTATGCTGAAATCAGCTGTGCAGCTCGCACAGGTTGAGAAAGGCAAGGATGCGGAATTTACCGATGACGACGTGCTTTTGATTGTCAGACGGCTCATAAAACAGCGCAGCGAAGCCGCAGAACTCTACAAGAGCGGCGGCGCAGCCGACAGGGCTGAAAGGGAGCTTGCGGAAGCAAAAATCCTTGAGGTCTATCAGCCGGCACAGCTCAAAGACGAAGAGCTTGAAAAGCTTGTCGCGGAAGCGGCACAGAGCGCAGGCGCTTCAGGTCCGAAGGACATGGGCAGGGTTATGGGCAAGGCAATGGCTGCCGTCAAAGGACAGGCGGACGGGAACAGGGTACGCCAGGCAGTTCAGAAATATTTGTCCTCGCTTTAACAGTATCAAAAACGCCGGTAACCGGCGTTTTTGTTTTTTGCGGGGATATTTATCCGGAGGTTTTGAAATGAAGAAAAAAATTGCGCTGCTTGCGGCATTGATTTTTATGCTCGGTACGGCACAGGCACAGGCGCTGAACCTTATGGATCTGCACAATTCGCCGCTGAAATCGCTCCTGGCGCTTCAGAAAGCGGCGAAAAAACATGACGTTGAAGCGTTTGAGAAATACGTGTCGCTTGACAGCTTTATCAGCCGCGTATATGACGACGGAATAGCCGCTGTTTCGGAAAGCGGGAACTCCAAACTGATAACCTATGCTGCCATGACAGGAATTTACAGGCTGGTAAAGCCGCTTGCTGTGCCTTACGCTAAAAAATGCGTGCTTGAAAGAATTGCAGGAGACGATGCGGAACAGGAAACGCCGGAACAGGAGAGTACACCGTCCCATAAAAGCGGTATTAAGGAGAAGGCGCTGGACGCGGCGGACAGACTGCTTGACAGAGCCGGTGACGGGGCAAGGGAACTTATTGAAAAGGTCAATCCCGCAAATCTATTGAAGGAAACTATTGATTTTGACCACAGCGAGATTAAAAAAGTCGCGACGCACCAAAAAGACAAAAACGGGGCGCTTGTAGCGGTTACGGTTTACAATACGGAGCTGGATCAGAATTTTGTGCTGAGACTTAAGCTCGAGCCCTTGGGGAAACGTGGCTGGAGAGTCATTGAACCTGTTGATTTCAAGGATTACGTGCTTGCCGTGGACAGGGCAAAAAAAACAAAATAGGTACTTTACATTAGAAAAATTTATGGCTACAATATACACACTGTAACAGCACCATAAAATCCTTAAGGAGATGTTCAGTTATGAAACTTGGAGAAGTCCCTATTCTTGATACCCTCAAGAAGATCCCCGGCGGAATCATGTTTATCCCGCTCCTCGTCGGCGCGACGATCAACACGTTCTTCCCGGCACTCGTTGACCCGAAGGTTACGACTACAATAGCCGGCTCACTTTGGGTAAAATGGTTCAAAGAAGGCGCGCTCTGCCTTATCGCAATGCTTCTCGTCTGCACCGGAGCGCAGATTTCCTTCAAGAGCTCACCGATGGCATTCTACAAAGGAATGGTCATTAATTTCAGCAAAGTCATCCTCGGCGTTGTCCCTGCAATGATCGTTGGCCGTCTCTACGGACCTACGGGAACAGTCTGCGGACTTTCAGCACTCGCGCTCGTCAACATGTCCAACTCAAACGGCGGACTCTACGGTGGACTCGTTTCACATTACGGCGACAAGGAAGACCTCGGAGCCCTCGCAATCATCTCGACAAACGACGGCCCGTTCTATGAAATGTGCTCACTCGCAGGCGCAGGCGTTGCCGTTATTCCTTGGCAGATGCTCCTTGCAACGATCGCACCGGTTCTCTTTGGTATGCTTCTTGGCAACCTTGACAAGAAAATGGCGAAATTCCTTGAACCGGGTATCTTCATTTCAATCTTCCTCTTCTCATTCCCGCTCGGCTGCGGCCTCAACTTCGGTAAGGCAATCGCTGCAGGCGGCCCCGGCGTACTCCTTGCACTTCTTACGCTTCTCATCACCGGTGTCGGCGGCTATTTCCTCTACATGATCTTCATTCCGAAGAAACACCGCGTTACGTGCGTACCGGGAGCAGCTGTCGGTTCAATCGCAGGAAACGCAGTCGCAACCCCGGCGGCAATCGCCTCGGCAGACCCGCGTTTTGCACCGGTTCTTGAATCAGCAACCATCCAGGTTGTAGCAGCAATCCTCATCTGCGCAGTCTGCTGCCCGATCCTCTGCAACTTCCTCTTCAAACTTGAGGAAAAAGCAACGGGTCACAAAATCAACCTCGAAGGTGTTGACTACACGGAAGAAGAACACAAGATCTAGTTCTTTACTGTTCTCAGCATTTAACGCTTAACAACCGGGGGCGTGCAGCGGCTTTAATGCCCTGCACGCTCCTTTCTTAAAACAAGGAGGCAGAAACATGCTTATAAAACTCCCCTACGGACATCAGGAACTTGAATACGATTTCCCTGAAAATTCAGGTGTAATAACCTCAAACATAGACAAACTCGCAGGAACGAAATCAGGACTTGAACTCGTTAAAGAAGCAATGGACAACCCCATTGACTCTGCGCCGCTTTATGAAATCGCAAAGGGAAAGAAAACCTGCACGATTATCATATCCGACCACACGCGCCCTGTTCCGAGCAAAGACATTCTCCCCAACATGCTCCGCGAACTCCGTCAGGGCAGCCCCGATATTGACATCACGCTTCTCGTAGCGACAGGCTGCCACCGCGAAACGACAAAGGACGAGCTTCGCGGCAAACTCGGCGACGAAATTTTTGAAAACGAAAAAATAATCGTTCACGACTGTGACAAAAACTGCGTGAACATCGGAACGCTTCCTTCAGGCGCGCCGCTCGTAATAGATAAAGCTGCGGTCGAAACCGACCTGCTTGTGGCGGAAGGCTTTATTGAGCCGCACTTCTTCGCCGGCTTCTCAGGCGGAAGAAAATCAATTCTCCCCGGCGTATGCGACAGGGTAACTGTTGTTGGAAACCATTGCAGCAAATTTATCGACAGCGAATACTCGCGTACCGGCATTCTTGACAACAACCCGATTCATACAGACATGATAGAAGCCGCGCGTCTTGCGAAGCTTGCCTACATAGTCAACGTCATAGTTGACGAAGCGCACAAAACGGTCGCGGCTTTCGCCGGCAACCCCGTTACGGCGCACCGTGCAGGCTGCGATTTCCTCGACAGCTACTGCAAGGTTTCGCCTGTACCCGGCGACATAGTCGTAACAACCAACGGCGGAGCGCCGCTTGACCAGAACATTTACCAGTGCGTCAAGAGTATGACGGCGGCCGAAGCCAGCGCCGCCGAAGGCGCGGTGATTATTGTCTGCGCAGAATGTGCCGACGGCATGGGCGGAGCGAATTTCTACAAACAGCTTGCAGGCTGCAAAGACGCCCAGTCGCTGTACGATGAATTTATGGCAACGCCTATGGACCAGACTCCGCCAGACCAGTGGCAGAGCCAGGTGCTTGCAAGAATTCTTATCAACCACGAAGTAATCTTTGTTTCGCGCGAACCGCTCCGCAAAGAGCTTACGGATATGAAAATGAGCTTCGCACCGTCGCTTGACGAAGCAATGGAAATGGCATTTGCCAAGAAAGGCAAGGACGCAAAGGTTACAGTAATCCCCAACGGAATTTCAGTAATAGTCAAATAAGCAGCCAGCAGTTTTAAAGGACCCTGCCCGGCAGGGTCCTTTTTTTGTATTAAACTGCTTGACCAATTTATGCGTGTGGCTTAAAATCTGTAGGCTATAAATTTCAGCCGGAGTCTGTCTCCGGGGAAGGGAGCAGTAATGGAAAGCAGTTGTAGTAACGGTTCCGAACCGTTGTCTTGCCGATTGTTCACTGCCTGATCCGGACTGCTACGCACGTCCGGCAGGCGCCGGGCGTGAAGAAAAAATTCCCTTTCTTTCACCCCGTTATCTTCAGTACATACACTTGTGAGCGGTGCAGCCGCTCGTTTGTGACGTGTACAGACAGGGGGAAATCACATGCTTGAAATCTTAAAAACGATGGAAAAAGGGCTCACAGCACTGACGCTGGAAACGATAGAGCCCGGTTCATGGGTCAATCTCATTCATCCGACGCACGACGAGCTGCTTGAGATCGAAAAACTTACAGGCGCTCCGTCGGACTTTATACGCGCCGCTCTTGACCCTGAAGAAACGTCGCGTATTGAAACCGAAGACGACCAGATACTCGTTCTTGTCAACGTTCCTGTTGACAGAGAGCCCGGCAGCGACGAATACGACACTATTCCTCTTGGCATAGTCGTAACGCCTGATTACATTGTAACCATCTGCCAGAAGGACAATGCCGTATTTGACCCGTTTGCGAGAAACCGCTACAGGGCGTTTTCAACCTTCAAGCGCACGCGCTTTCTGTTCCAGCTGCTTTACTGTTCGGCAGCGCTTTTCCTGAAAGACCTGCGTCAGATAACGAGAAAATCTGACGAGATTGAAAAAGATCTGCGCCGGTCAATGAAAAACGTTGAGCTGTTTCAGCTGCTCGGACTGCAGAAGGGCTTGACCTACTATTCAATATCGCTCCGCTCGAACAAAGTCGTTATTGAACGTCTGTTGCGCGTCTGCTCTAACCCGCAGCTGGCGCACATAATCAAAATACGCGAGGAAGACGAGGATCTGCTTGACGACGTACGCATCGAATACGACCAGGGCATAGAAATGGCTCAGGTACAGGCGGACGTTCTCACAGGAATGATGGACGCTTTCGGTTCCGTCATTTCAAACAATCTGAATATAGTTATGAAATTCCTTGCCTCGGTAACCATTGTTCTTGCCATTCCGACAATGATTTCGGGGCTTTGGGGAATGAACGTGCCGGTGCCGTGGGCTGGAAATCCGCTGGGATTCCTTTACGCACTGCTGCTTGCGCTGTTTATATCGGTCATAACGGCTATAATTCTCTGGAAAAAGAATTTCTTCTGATAACGAAAACGTAAAACAAAAAACAGGGCGCGGAATTTCTCCGCGCCCTGTTTTATATGCCGGCCTGATTTTCTGTTTTGAGACGCACACTGCACTGCGTAGATTTATTTTCTTTTGGCGTTCATACAAACTAAATAAACCGTCTCTGCGTCAAATTACGTATTGTTTTGCAGGTCACCATGATATAAAATACTGTCATACTTGCAGAAATTTATTGCGGTGGAGGTTGGTGCCATGAAGGGTATTGCTCAAAAGATTATTCTTGCGGTAATTTTGTTTGCAGTTATTGCTTTTGGTTTCCGTTATTTTAAACAGCGTAACAAGGTTCCCGAATACGTAAGGGCTTCGGGCATGATTGAAGTACAGGAGGTCCAGCTTGCGCCTCAGGCAGGCGGCCGCATTGACAAACTGTACGTTGACGAAGGACAGGACGTCAAAAAAGGAGACCTTGTGGCAAAGCTTTCGCTTGACGGGGCGGACGACGTTCTTGCCTCCGCTCAGGCCGGTCTTGCTGCCGCGCAGGCGCAGCTTGCCCAACTCAGAAACGGCTTCAGATCAGAGCAGGTTTCCGCTGCGAAGGCAAATGCCTCCGCCGCTAAAATACAGTACGATCAGGCTCTGCGCGACAAAAACCGTTTTGACAGGCTGGCAAAGGAAGGCGCCGTTGCGGCGCGTCAGGCTGAACTTGCCTCAGAAAAGGCTGACGCTGCGCGGGAGGCAGCAAATGCCGCTGAAGAGCAGTACAGGCTGCTTGCCCGCGGCAACCGCGCAGAGGATATAGCCGCCGCAGAAGCTAACGTAAAACGCATTGCCGCAGAGGTTGAGCGTGCGAAAACGGGACTTTCGTACAAGGAATTCCGTTCGCCTGTTGACGGTGTAGTGCTTACGAAAAATTACGAGGAAGGCGACGTCATAGCGGCAGGTTCACCGCTTGCGACTGTCGGCAGAAACGACAAATGCTGGGTCAAGATTTACATTCCTTCTTCGCAGCTTGGTCTTGTCCGCGTCGGACAGACGGCGGACGTAACGATTGACGCATACCCTGACAGTGTTTTTCTCGGCAAAGTAACAAAGGTCAACGACCAGGCGGAATACAATCCGAGACTGTCGCTTACACAGAATGAGCGCTCAAATATGGTGTTCTGGGTTAAGGTTACGCTTGACAATCAGGAAGGCGTTTTGAAGCCCGGAATGCCTGCGGACGTGAAACTGAACAACGACTAAAATGCCGCTTTCGGAAGAAACCGTCCTCAGTTACGAACACGTCAGCAAAAGATTCGGCAGCGTTACAGCGCTGTCTGATGTGAGTCTTGAAATACGCCGCGGAGAAATTTTCGGTTTAATAAGTCCTGACGGCTCAGGCAAAACGACGCTTATCCGCATGGCAATGGGAATTATCAATCCAGACGAAGGCGAGTGCAGACTTCTCGGCAGTACGGACAGGAAAGAAGTACGCAAGCATGCAGGCTACATTCCGCAGCGTTTCGGTCTTTATCCTGACCTGACCGTCATAGAAAATGCGCTGCTGTTCGGTTCGCTGTACGGTACGCCGCAGGAAGAAACTTTGGCAAAATCTGAGGAAATTCTCACACGCACAGGTTTGTGGCCGTTTAAGGACAGATATGCCGCGAAACTTTCCGGCGGTATGAAACAGAAGCTTGCGCTTGCGACAGGTCTGCTTCACACACCGCAGGTGCTTTTCCTTGACGAGCCTACAACCGGTGTTGACCCCGTTGCCCGCCGTGAGTTTTGGGCAATGCTTTACGAGCTGAACGCGTCCGACGCCCTTACGATAATTGTTTCCACGCCGTACATGGACGAAGCGGAACTTTGCACGAGAAAGGCTTTTTTCAGCAAAGGGCGGCTGCTTGCCGCAGGCACGACAGAAGAGCTTCTCGCGCAGTATCCGTACAAAGTGTTCAATCTCGAATACAACCAGATAAGAACAAAGCCGCGTCTGCTTGCCTGTGACGGCGTTGTCGACGCCAATATGTTCGGTTCGAGCTACCATATCGCCGTCAGCGACGCAGATGCGGCAAGTGTTTCGATAGAGAAACTTTTTGCCGAACGCGGAAGAGATTACCCCGGCATGACGGAAATAGAACCGGCGCTTGAAGATTTGTTTGTCGCGCTCAGCGGCAATGGTGCGAACTAATGGGCAGCGTTGTTATCGAAACCAAAAATATGACGAAAAAATTCGGCTCCTTCACTGCTGTTGACAATGTGTCCATGCAGATTGAGGAAGGAACGATTTACGGCTTTCTGGGGCCTAACGGAAGCGGAAAAACAACGACGATGAAAGTACTTTGCGGTCTTCTTGCCGCGACTTCCGGTGAAGGTCTTGTGCTTGGAATGAACCTTGCGCATTCATCGCAGGAAATCAAAAACAAAGTAGGTTACATGTCGCAGAAATTCAGTCTCTATCCGGATTTGACCGCAAAAGAAAACCTTGAGTTTTATGCGGGACTTTACGGTATGACAGACGAACAGAAAGCGGAGCGTATTCCGGAAATGCTTAAGCTGGCAGGGCTGGAAGGCAGAGAAAATACAATGACCTCCGAGCTTACTGGCGGATGGCGGCAGAGACTGGCTTTAGGCTGCGCAATCGTTCACAAGCCGAAGATACTTTTCCTTGACGAGCCGACAAGCGGCGTTGACCCTAAGGCAAGGCGGCTTTTCTGGGACATTATCTACAACCTTTCGCAGGACGGTACGACGGTAATGGTCACAACGCATTTTATGGACGAATCGGAACACTGCGACAAGGTTGCGTTCATCTATTTCGGCAAGCTGATTGCCGACGATACACCTGAAAATCTGAAAAAGGTCATTCCTGGCAGATTATACGAAATCAAATGCAAAAACGGCATGGAACTTCTTGCTGACATACAGGACGGCGCTCTCGGCATTCCGCTGATAGACTCCTATTTCCACGGAGAAAAACTGCACGTAATTGTTGAAGGAGATACGCGGCTGAATGCCGGCGGCATACTGGCGGATACGGAAATCAGCGAGATGGTGCCGTCAATGGAGGACGTCTTTGCATATCTTGTCAAAGCTGAATCGGGCAAGGCGATGGAAGGCGGAAGAATTTCAGGCGCCGGCAGTTCGCAGATAAAAAGCCGTGCCAAGGAGGCAAAAGCATGAAAAACAGCAGATTGAGAGCGCTTGTCGTAAAGGAATTCAAACAGACGCTGCGCGACAAAATAACGCTTGCCATACTTCTTGTAATGCCGATTGTTGAGCTGTTTATTATCGGTTTTGCCGTGAACATGGACATCAAGCACGTGTGGACGGCTGTTTTTGACCAGTCGCGTTCGCAGGAAAGCCGCGAAATGATACGCTCCTTTACCTCCAGCAACTATTTTGACATAAAGCTTTACGCCAACTCTGTCAACGAGGTCAACGAAGCTGTGCAGGCGGGCTATGCGAAGATTGGACTGGTTATCCCGTCCGACTACGCATCTAAAATACACGGCGGCAGAAACACGAAACTGCAGGTGATAGTTGACGCTACGGACAGTCTTTCGGCAAACTCCGCGATGGCTGCAGCGCAGACTCTCGGTATACTGAAATCAAATGAACTGCTGAGAAAGCAGGCAATGCGGCACGGCATCAGTCTCAGCGGACAGCTTGTCGAAATGAGGACAAAGCTGTGGTACAACCCTGACTTTGTAACGTCGTGGTACATGATTCCGGGCATTATGGGGCTTCTGCTGAGCATTTCGCTGATTACCCTTATGGGAATGGCGATAGTCCGCGAGGCGGAACAGGGCACGCTCGAACAGCTGCTTGTAACGCCTATGCAGGCATGGGAGCTTCTGCTCTCCAAGATATGCCCGTACATTATCATAGGGTATCTTCAGATTGTGCTTTCCCTTGTAATAGGGATGGTATTTTTTGACATGCCTTTTGTCGGAAGCATGCCGCTCTTTATGCTGCTGACTTTCTTCTACGTCGTTTCCGACCTTGCTTTCGGCATAATGATTTCAACCTTCTCGGACAACCAGCTTCAGGCATTGCAGCTTTCAACCTTTATCATACTGCCGAGCGTTATGCTCTCCGGCTTTATATTCCCGATTGAATCGATGCCGAAATTTTTCCAGTTCCTGAGCTGGACGTTCCCGGTAACCTTCTACAACGACCTTGCGCGGCAGATAATACTTAAGGGCGGCGGAATGGAATACGTATGGGACGACGTGGTCGCGCTCTGCATATTTATTGCGGTCGTCTTTACGTCAAGCGTTGTTAAATTCAAAAAGAAATTCGTGCCGTAGGCCGGCATAACCGAAGCCATACAGAGGTGAACGTGATGAATAAATTTTGGAAAATATTAACAGGAATTCTGCTTACGGCGATATTTGCGTCGTCCGCCTGTGCGGCTGACTGTGAAAATTTGAAGCAGCTGCTTGCGCTTGCGGACAAAAACAGCCCGCTGATCTTCGCCCAGCAGCAGAAGGTCAGAATGGCGGAAGCCGCAGTAAACGAACAGACGGCGAAAATGCTGCCGAAGCTGACAGGCGTCTACGCTGCTCTGTGGAACGAAAATCCGCTGTTTGACATATCTCCTGCGCTTGCCCCACTGTACGGCGCCTTGAAAATACAGCCGCCTGCAATGAATAACCCGCTTGCGGAAAAGAACGTTTTCCTTTCGGCAGCGCTGCTTACACAGAGCATCTATTCCGGCGGTTCGCATCAGGCGGTCCGTGCGGCGGCAAAGCTTGCCAGAGATGCCGCAAAAGCAGAGGCGGTTCGCGTAACACAGGCGGTTGAAAATTCCGTCCGCCTGACCTATTACACCTACAAACGCGCCGAGGCGAAAGAAAAAGTTGCGGAAGAAGCGGTAAAACTTACCAATGACCACCTCGCTCAGGCAGAAAAGCTGTTTGAGGGCGGAGTCGTTTCAAAGGCTGACGTGCTCCGCGCAAAGGTTGCCGTTTCCGACGCTGAACTGAACCTTATCCGGGCTAAAAACGGCATGGAGCTTGCGAAAACCGCGCTTGAAAGAGCTGTGGGCACCGAAGTTCAGGACACGCTGCTTGCAGGAGACGCATGCACCGAAAATGCAGGCGAGAGCCTGACGGCAGACGAAAATCTTGCGTTTCAGAACCGCGCGGAACTTAAAATGTACGATTTTTACAGCCGGCAGGCATCAAAAATTGCCCGTGCCCATCAGGGCGAACTGCTGCCGCAGATACTTGGTTTCGGACTTGTCACCAACCTGGACAACAAGGGCTGGCCGCAGAACGATACGGACTGGCACGTCGGACTTGCCGCGACGTGGAAACTGTTTGACAGCGGTGAAGCGCATGCAAGAACGGAACAGGCAAGAAGCCGTTCAAAGGAATTCCTTTACAGGCTCGAAGACAAGAAAAACGAAATCAGAATGGAAGTGCGTCAGGCAGCGCTTAACCTCAAAGAAGCCAAGGCCCGGCTTGACGTTTCAAACCGTCAGCTGACACAGGCGGAAGAAGATTACAGAATAGCCGTGCTGCGCTACAAAGAAAGCATAGGCTCAAATCTTGACATGCTTGACGCACGGCTTGCGCTGACGGACAGCAAAACGAACGTTGTCGACGCGAAATACGACATAGCGCTGGCTGAGGCAAACTTACAGTTTGCAACGGGAAAATAAAAATCTGCTGAGACGAAGGCTGCCGCCTTCGTCTTTTTTATTTGTGCGCCTGTTGACACCCTGTTGCCGTACGGCTATAATTGTCTTACTTGTACCAAATTACAGGTTATATTGTTGCAATGTATCGGCAGTGTAAGAAGGTAGCTTGAAATGCCAGAAGAACAGCAGAAAGAAAAATATATAGGCAGCGTACGATTTTTCAAGAATATGATATTGCTGACAATCCTGTTTATTATACTGGTTTTGTCGTGCCTTACATTCCATTACGCTCACAAACTGCACAAACTGCAGAGAACGCTGGCGGAACAGCACCAGAAAATTTTGTCGGGATGGCCGAGCGAATCAAATGCGCCGGAATATCAGAAACTCTACCCTGATTTCTACGCAAAGGCACCGCTTAATCCGATGAAAATCGAAGAGAAAACGGTTTACCTGACGTTTGACGACGGTCCTTCGGACAACACGAGGCGTATTCTGAACATACTTCAGAGAGAGGGCGTCAAGGCGACATTCTTTGTAATAGGCGCGGTCAGCAAAGACCATCTGGCGATTATGCGCGATATAGTCAACCAGGGGCACAGTATCGCCATGCATACCTATACGCACGAATATTCGCAGATATACGCGTCTGTTGAAGCGTTTCTGGAAGACCAGTACAGGATATACAAGCTGATAAAAGAGACAACGGGCGTCGCGCCGTCGATATTCCGTTTCCCGGGAGGCAGCATAAACAATCACAATATGCGTATTTACCGGGAAATTATGGCTGAAATGCTGCGCCGCGGCTTTGTCCCGTACGACTGGAACGTATCCAGCGGAGATGCTGCAGGCAGAAGATATTCGTCAGACCAGATTGTTCTCAACGTAATATCGCAGGCGTCAAGATGCACTTTAAATCCCCTTGTCCTGATGCACGATGCGCCGAGCAAACATGCAACGGTTGAAGCTCTGCCCGGAATTATTCACTATTTCAAGGAAAGAGGCTTCCGTTTCGGAACACTTGAAGCTGATATAAGACCTATTTTGTTCAATACAACATTCAGAAAAGAAGAGGAGGAGTAAGGTATGGGCAACAAAGACAATTTCTACAAAGCAACGTACGAACTGTTCGGAATCGGAAACGCTGAAGGTGAAAACATCGTGCCCGAAGGATCCGAATACGAAGAAATCACAAGAAGCACCCCCGCCCCGCTGGGCAGAGACGCGAAGAGCTACATTGCGCCGGGTACCAGCTTTGAGGGTACGCTTCGCACAACCGGAAGCATTGAAATCGCCGGAGAGTTTAAGGGCGATATCTTTGCCGAAGGTCAGGTTATACTCCGCACAAACGTAAAAGGCAACATCAAAGCTGCCGACTTTGAACTTGACGGCTGCGAAGTTACCGGCGACATTGACGTTGCGAACAAAATTTCTGTCGGTGCAGATGCGGCAATAAACGGCAACATCTATGCCAAAAAACTTGAATGCTTCGGAAAAATCAACGGCGACATTATCGCTGAAGAAGAAGTCATTCTCAACGCAACGGCTGAAGTTTGCGGCAACCTTAAGACGGTTGCACTGACGATGACCCGCGGAGCAAAAATTCAGGGCAACATCGACATGGTTCAGGCACAGACGCAGGCCTAAGCAAACTGACCGCAAAGTTAAAACAAAAAACACCCCGTTTCGGGGTGTTTTTTTTGACGGACGGAGGTTTATAGTCTAAAATTGACAAGAAAACAGATTGGAGGCAGGTTCATGCGTTGTCCGGTATGCGGTGCGGGTGAAACGAGAGTTATAGAAACAAGAAGTAGTGAAGACGGTACGGTGAACCGCCGGCGCAGGATTTGTCCTGAATGCGAGGCGCGTTTTACCACGTTTGAAAGAATTGAAGAAAAAGAATATCTGTGGGTTGTCAAAAAAGACGGCACGAGGCAGGCGTTTGACAGACAGAAACTTCTGCGCGGAATGCAGCACGCCTGCGAAAAACTGAACATAGACCTGAACGTGCTCGAAGAAGCCGTATCCGAAATAGAGCACAAGGTCCGCGCAACAGGACAGGGAGAAATTGCCTCGTCTCTGCTCGGAGACATGGTTGCCGAAAAACTGCGCCGTATCCACAAGGTTGCGTACGTCCGCTTTGCATCTGTCTACAAAGAATTTACCGACGTGGCGAACTTTGCGGAAGAAATACTGCACCTTCTTGAAGAAAAGGAGCATAAAAGAAATGACTGATTCTCCGGAACGTTACCTGCGGCAGGAAAGGCTCTTTGATTTTCGCGAATCCACAGACGTCGTGCTCATGGTTGACGCTCTCGGACAGGGCGAAAGCTATGAATGGGACCCGACGCGCATAAGAGACGCGCTCATAATTGAGGCGGGGGTCGAACCGTCCACAGCCGAAGAAATCTCCATGGAAATAGAAGACGACCTGCTCAGTCACGGCAGACAGCGCGTCAACACGGCAATAATACGCGAGCTTGTCAACGTAAAGCTGTTCCAGCGCGGACTTGACGCGAAACTGACCGACCACCGCAGAATAGGCATACCGCTCCACGACCTCGAACAGATGCTGTTCTGCAAAAACAGGGAAAACTCCGCCTCGGGCTACACTCCTGAATCCGTCAACCACACTGTGGCGGAAACTGTCATAAAAGAATACGCGCTCTCAAAAATCTTCACGCAGGAAGTTGCCGAAGCACACCTCAAAGGCGACATTCACCTGCACGACCTCGGAATGGCAAACCGTCCGTACTCGTCGCTGCAAAGCGCGGCATACGTCGCGAGAAACGGGCTGCGCTTCCCCGGCGCGGTATGCAGCGCGGCGCCCGCAAAACACGCCGACGTACTGCTTGCACACCTTGTAACAATGACGACGCTTTTGCAGAACAGCTTCGCCGGAGCCTTGGCGTGGGACGCCGTGAACGTGATTTTTGCGCCGTATCTTGACGGTCTGGGCGACGCTGTAATACGCCAGCTTGCGCAGACGATGCTGTTTGAATTTGACAGACTTGCAAGCGGCAGAGGAACAGCGGTCTTTACAAGCCTTGACCTTTATTTTGGCGTGCCGAAGCATCTTGCGGACGCTCCGGCGACAGGCGCTGGCGGACAGTACACAGGCAAAAATTACTCCGAATACGCGGAAGGCTCACGGAAATTCCTCCGTGCCATACTTGAAATATACAAGGAAGGCTGCGGCGAAGGACAGCCGTTCTTCTTCCCGAAAGCGCTGCTGCACGTCACAAAAGAAACGCTTGAAACGCAGGACAAAGAACTTCTGCTGCTTGCCTGCGAAGCCGCGGCGGAAAAAGGCAGCGTTCAGTTTGTCTTTGACAAAGATTTCGTAACACTCGGCGAATGTTACCGGCTGGACGAATTCGGCGAACTGCCGGCGAAACTGCGCCGCTGCGTAATGCAGAACGTAACTGTTAATCTCCCGCGCGCGGCATACAAAGCTGACGGCAGCACAGACTCCCTGCTTGAAATTCTCTCAGGGGAACTGGAGCTTGCCGCGAAAGCCCACATACAAAAAAGGGATTTTATCAAAAAACTGCTTGCCTACGGAGAGGAAGGCCCGCTCGGAGCGCTCGTCTATTCAAACGACGACGCGCCGTACCTCAGGCTTGAAAAAGCGGAATACCTGATAGGGCTGCTCGGACTCAATGAAATGGTCTTATGCCTGACTGGAAAAGAACTGCACGAAACGCCCGAAGCGGCACAGCTCGGGCTTGAAATTGTCAGGACGCTCGCGAAAAAATGCGCGGAACTCAGCGAAAAATACAACATGAACTTCATGCTTGAACAGACGCCGGCGGAAAGCACAGCGCTCCGCTTTGCCAGGCTTGACCTGAAACAGTACCCGCAGAAAGCCGAAAAAATTGTCCGCGGCGATACTGCCAAAGGCGCCGTCTACTACACAAACAGCACGCAGCTTGCCGTATCTGCGGACGTCAGCGCTTTTAACAGAATTGACGCTGAAAGCAGAATGCATCCGCACTTTGCCGGCGCCGTAACAGCTCTCTGCACCGGAGGGGCGCGCGGCAGCGCAGAAGCGGTACTTCAGCTTGTCAGACACGCGTTTGAAGCCGGCTGCTCGCAGCTTGCGCTCAGCCCGTCCTTCACAATATGCGGCGAATGCGGCAACGTATCGCGCGGACTGAACGAATACTGCCTTGCCTGCGAAAGCGAAAGCGTCGACGGCATTGCAAAAATAGCGGGACACTACTCCTACGTTTCGTCCTGGAACGCAGGCAAACTCGCGGAACTGAAAGACAGAAAACAATACAGGGAGCTTAACTGAAATGAAAATCAAAATAGCTGACGAAGCGGCATATTTAACCGCTATATGCGGACTGGCTCTGGCGGTTGCCCTGATAGCCGCCTCCGGCTTCGGGGTATCCATGATAGTCGCGCCTGCCTACGTCCTGAGCAGAAAATTCACCGCCCTCACCTTCGGACAAATGGAATACGTCGTACAAAGCGGACTGTTTATACTGTTCTGCATACTCATGGGCGGCTTTCGCACGGTGTATCTCAGCTCCTTCGTCAACTGTCTTATCTACGGCGCAGTGCTTGACTTCTGGCGTTATGCCGTACCTGTTCTGAATCCGGCAGTTACGCCCCCCGGCAGTCTTCCAATGCTGCCCAGAATACTGCTCTTTGCGGCAGGTCTGCTGCTTACGGCTGCCTCGGTTTCCGCCTTCTACAACACCTACCTGTACCCGCAGGTCTACGACTTTTTCGTGCGCGGAGTAAGCGGACGCTTCGGCATAAGACGGCTTAAATTCAAACTCTGCTTTGACCTCATCTGCCTTGGAATTGCAACGGTTCTGACCCTGTGCTTCTTCGGTAAATTTGTCGGGGTCGGCGTAGGAACGGTCATAACAGCCTGCTCAATGGGTTTTCTGATAGAATTCTTCTGCGGTATCTACAAAAAATGCTTTATCTTTGAACCGCACTTCAAAAAATTCGCGAAAAAATTTGAACTGAAATAAACAAACGGCGCGGTAAAACCAAGAAGCAATTATGATAAAAATCAATTACCCAAAGAAGCAATTACGATAAAATACAATTACAAAAAGAGACAATTACGATAAAAAAACAATTACCCAAGAAACAATTCTATCTAATCTTGTCTTTCTGCGGACGGCGTAAGCCGTAGCGCAGAATCCAGCGTCTCTATTTTAGTATTTACAACAAAAAACGGCGTGGTTTTAGTCCGCGCCGTTTTTAAATTTTTAATTTTCCCAAAATTGCTTTTGGGTACGGTAAACAATGCCCTTTCGGGCGTGTAGGTTAAAACAAACGACGAACTAAGAACGACAAACGAAGAACAAATTAAAACCTTAACGCTCGTTTCACTTGCGTAACGTCGCTGGATGCTGCACTTTCGCTGCGCTGCATACAGCAAGACAAAGATTTTTGTTCTGCGTCTCGTGCCCTGTAGGGTATCTTCGTTCTTCGTTCGGC
>JAZUJX010000056.1:0-11305 GCA_045642965.1 Synergistaceae bacterium
CGTTCGGCTTCCGCAGAAAGACGAGATAAAATAGCAATTAAGAATGAAAAATGAATAATTAAGAATGCGGTGAGCTTTTGGCGGAAATAATTCTTCATTCTTCATTCTGCATTATTCATTGCATTTAATGAGGTGGATAAAATGAAAAAGATAGCTGTCTACGGCAAGGGCGGTATTGGAAAATCAACGGTGACGTCAAATCTTTCGGCGGCGCTTGCGTGTCTCGGAAAGCGCGTTATTCAGATTGGCTGCGACCCTAAGGCTGATTCCACGATAAATCTGCTCGGGGGCAGGCCTGTTATGCCCGTTATGAATTTCATGCGCGAGCACGACGAACTGCCTGGGCGCGACGACATTGTCAGAACAGGCTTCGGCGGCATTCTCTGCATAGAAGCCGGAGGCCCTACCCCGGGACTTGGCTGTGCGGGGCGCGGCATTATAACGACGTTTAACCTGATTGACGACCTGAGAATTTTTGAAAGCTTCAAGCCTGACGTCGTGCTTTACGACGTTTTGGGCGACGTCGTCTGCGGCGGTTTTGCGGCTCCCATACGCGAAGGCGCTGCCGAAGAGGTGCTTATTGTCACTTCCGGCGAAAAGATGGCGCTTTACGCGGCAAACAACATAAATCAGGCAGTCAACAATTTTGCCGACAGAGGCTACGCAAAGGTCGGCGGAGTTATTTTAAACCGCAGGAACGTGCCGAACGAGGAGGAGAACGTTCGCCGTTTCGCCGAAGTCAACGGTTTGTCCGTTGTTGCGGATATTCCGAGAAGCGACGACATTTCCCGTTTTGAGGAGCTTGGCAAGACCGTTGTTGAGGGCGACGCGAAGCTTCCCGTCAGCGAAAAGTTTTTTGAGCTTGCGAGGTTTGTACTCGGAGAAAATGAACAGTAACGCATACTGCATTACCATAGCAGAGCTTGCTGAACGCGGAGTGAAGGACATTCCGCAGGAAGCCGCAACGACGAAGCATCTTGTTTACAGCTCGCCGGCGACTTTGTCGTACAATTCGCCGGGTGCGCAGGGCTTTGGCGTAAAGCGCGCGGGGCTTGCAATTCCCGAATCCGTGGAGCTTGTTGTTTCCCCCGGCTGCTGCGGAAGAAACAGCACTATTGAGGGCGGCGCGGCAGGTTTTTCGGAGAAAATTTTCTTTCTCCGGATGGACGAAACGGATCTTGTTACCGGCCGTCACCTCACGAAAATACCGCGTGCCGTAAAGGAGATAGCGGATTTTTACAAGCCGCGTCCGAAGGTTGTCGTGCTTTGCGTTACCTGTGCGGACGCACTGCTCGGAACTGACATGGAGCGCGTCTGCCGCAGGGCGGAGGAGGAAAATCCGGATATAAAGGTTATTCCGACGTACATGTACGCTCTGACGAGAGAGAGCATAAAACCGCCCATGGTCGCTGTCCGGCGCAGCATATATTCGCTGCTGGAAACAGAAAGTCAAATAAGAAATAAGAAATATGAAATAAGAAACGAAGAAGAAAAATCATCAGCAGATACAGGCAGCGGACAGCAGACGGCCAGCGTCAATCTTCTCGGGCATTTTGCGCCGCTGTATGACAGCTGCGAGCTTTACGAACTGCTTCGCAGACTGGGTTTTGCAAAGACAAACGAAATTTCGCGCTGCAAGACGTTTGAGGAGTACAAGACGCTTGCGGCGGCGGAGCTTAATCTTGTTCTGCATCCGGAAGCGAACCTTGCCGCCGAAGATTTGCGCAGGCGGCTGGGCACTCCGTACGCCGAGCTGAAAAGGCTGTATCAGGCGGACAAGATACACAAGCAGTATCTGCTTTTCGGCGCGGCGCTTGAACAGAAGCTTGACGATTCGGAATTTTACGAGGCGGCAAAGGAGCGTGTGTATGCGTTCAAAGAGAAATTTGCCGGCTGCTCGTTCTCAATAGGCCAGACGCTGAACGCGGAGCCTTTTGAGCTTGCGCTTGCCCTGTCGCGTTACGGTTTCAGGGTTGACGCGGTATTTGCAAATCTGAACGAGGGGTCGTACCCTTACATCAGGCAGCTTGCGCTTGTCAGCCCCGATACGAAGCTGTATCTTCCGGCGTCGCCGACGATGCTGAATTACAGAACCGGACAGGAAAAATCGGATTTTTCTCTCGGCAGGGATGCTGAATACTGGCTGCCCGACGCGGCAAACGTGCCGTGGAACAGCGAACGGCAGCCGTTTGGCTTTGACGGGCTTGTAAAGCTGCTTGACGAAATTGACGCTGCCGCGGAAAGGAGAGCGAAAAGATGAACGGACTTTTCAAATTCATCTCCCCTTTCGCGCCTGACCAGTCAGGGGCAACCGCAGTGCTTTTCTCTCTCGGCGGCATAACGGTAATATGCGACGCGGGAGGCTGCGCCGGAAATATCTGCGGTTTTGACGAGCCCCGCTGGTTTACGGAAAAAAGCGCCGTTTTTTCGGCAGGTCTCCGTGACATTGACGCAATTCTCGGCAGGGATGAACGGCTTGTTCAGAAGCTTGAAGAAGCGGTGAAATTTATAGACGCAAAATTCGCCGCAATCATTGGAACCCCTGTTCCCGCAGTTATCGGCACAGATTTCCGCGCCCTTGGGCAGATGGCTGAAAAAAGGCTTGGTATTCCTGTACTGGCGCTTGATACGACAGGCATAGGGCTGTACGACGAGGGTGAGGAAAAAGCTTACATTGGGCTGTTTTCGGCGTTTGCGTCGGACAAATTCGAGAAAAAATTCGACGTCGGCGTTTTAGGCGCTACGCCGTTGAATCTTCCGGACAAAAATTACGCCGGAAAACTGAAAGAACTTATTGAGAAAAAATACGGCAAAGCCGCGCTGTTTTCAGGCAAAAACGGAATTGACGAGGCAAGAAACGCAGGAGGTGCGAAGCTTAACGTTGCAGTCTCAGTTTCCGGCATAAAGGCGGCGGAATATCTGCAGCAGCGCTTCGGAACGCCGTTTGTCGTTGAGTTTCCGATAGAAAAGCAAATAAGAAATATGAAATATGAAATAAGAAACAAAGAAAAGCAAATACAGGCTGCGGGTGAAGAACAGCGGCAGTCGAACGGAAGGACGCTTGTTATTCATCAGCAGGTGCTGGCAAATTCCGTGAGGGAGCTGCTTGAGGCGCGCGGCGAGACAGCCGACGTCGCAGTGTGGTTCAAACTGCACGCGAAATACGCGCGGGAAAACGACGTCAGGCTTTCGGAAGAGGATGAACTGCTGCGTCTGCTTTCGGAAAGGCGCTACACGAAAATTGTCGCAGACCCGATATTTCTCCGCTGCCCGGCAGTGCGCGGGCTTGAGTTTGTCCCGCTCTGCCATTACGCCTGCTCGGGAGAGCTTTACGCGGCGTCTGCTTTGGAAAATTTCGGCAAAATAATCGGAGAGTAACATTTTTTTGAAATGAAAAGATTAAATATCCGCGTTTTCGGAATAGTGCAGGGAGTAGGCTTTCGTCCGTTCGTAAGCCGTGCCGCCGCGTCGGCGAAAATCACAGGTTCTGTCTGCAACAAGGGGCCGTACGTCGAAATTTTTGCGCAGGGCACGGACGAACAGCTGGAGCGTTTTATGCACAGCCTGAAGCACGAAGCGCCTGAACGCTCCGCAATACTTAAAATTGCGGCGAAAGAAATTCCTGCCGAAGAATGCGGAAGCTTTGAAATTATAGAAAGCGGGAGAGAGCACGGCGACATTTTCGTTTCGCCCGACATTGCAGTCTGCAAAAAATGCTCGTGCGAGCTTTTTGACGAAAACGACCGGCGCTATCTGCACCCGTTTATCAACTGCACGGCTTGCGGCCCCCGTCTTACCATTCTCGATTCCATGCCGTACGACAGGGTGCGGACAAGCATGGGCGAGTTTCCGATGTGCCCCGAATGCGGGTACGAATACACGCACCCCGAAACGCGCCGCTACCACGCGCAGCCGGTGTGCTGCAACGAATGCGGGCCTGAGCTTTACATACTGAATTCTGACATTCACGGAACCGAAGCGCTGCTGCACGCCCGCGAAGTGGTGCGCAGCGGCGGAATAGCGGCAATAAAAGGAATCGGCGGTTTTCATCTCTGCTGCGACGCTCTGAACGAAGAGGCTGTCGCGCGTCTGCGCCGTCTGAAAACGCGCCCGCAGAAGCCTTTTGCGGTTATGATGCGCGATTTGGACACGGTGCGCAGACACTGCATCGTTACGGAAGAGGAAGAAAAACTGCTTGACGGACATCAGAAGCCGATTATTCTGCTTGACCGCGCGGAAGGCTGCAAACTCTGCCCCTCTGTGGCGCCAGGAAATCCGACGGTGGGCGTCATGCTTCCGTACGCGCCCGTTCAGCTTCTGCTTTTCTCATATCCCGACGGAAAAGAAATGCCTGACTGCCTTGTAATGACGAGCGGAAACGTGTCCGGCGCCCCTATCTGCAGAAACGACGAAGAGGCATCGGCAGAGCTTTCGAAGCTTTGCGACACAATACTTTCAAACAACAGGAAAATCCGCATACGCGCGGACGATTCAGTTATGTCCTTCTTTGAAAACAAGCCGTACATGGTGCGCCGTTCGAGAGGCTACGCGCCGCTGCCGTTTATTTCGTCCGTGAAATACGACAGCAGCGTGCTTGCGGTCGGCGGCGAACTCAAAAACACGTTCTGTCTTGCAGCGCATGACCTGTTTTACCCGTCGCCCTACATCGGCGATTTGGAAAATCTTAAGAGCGTTAGGGCTCTTTCGGAAGCCGTACAGCGCATGTCGGAAATGCTTGAAATCAGGCCGGAGGCAGTTGCCTGCGATATGCACCCGCGCTACAATTCCACGGAATTCGCGCACAGCCTCGGGCTTCCGGTGATTGAAGTACAGCACCATTACGCGCATATCGCAGCCTGTATGGCTGAAAATAATTTCTGCGGCGACGCAATAGGCGTCTCCTTTGACGGCACGGGCTACGGGCTTGACGGAAGCATCTGGGGCGGAGAATTCCTGCTTGCAAATCTCACGGATTTTAAGAGGCTCGGCTGCCTTGCGCCGTTCAGACAGGCGGGCGGCGATGCCTCCTCGCGAGAGGGCTGGAGAATAGCGGTATCGCTGCTGCTTGACGCGCTCGGAAGCGAAGAAGAAACTGCCGGGGCAAACGAAATTCTGAAGCTCTGCGACGAAAAAAATCTGAAAACGCAGTTCTTTATGCTCAGCAAAAATATAAATACAGTGAAATCAACCAGCTGCGGCAGGCTGTTTGACGCCGTTTCGGCACTGCTCGGAATACGCCGCGCCTCAACCTTTGAGGGTGAAGCGTCAATGGCTCTGCAGTTTGCGTCGGACGAAAACGCCAAAGCGGTTGTCCCGGCGCGTATCTCTGACGGAGAAGTGTTCTTTGCGGAAACAAAAGAACTGACTGCCGCGCTTTACGAAGGAATGAAACGGGGCGCAGACGTAAGCAGCCTCGCCGGAGGCTTTCATACGTGGCTTGCGGAGCTGATACTTGAAGGCTGCCGCCTCTCGCGCGAAAAAACAGGCGTAAACTGCGCCGCGTTGTCCGGCGGCTGTTTCCAGAATCTGCTGCTGCTTGGCAAAACAAAGCGGCTGCTTGAAGAGGACGGCTTTAAAGTGCTGATACATTCTCTTGTGCCGCCGAACGACGGAGGAATATGTCTCGGACAGGCTGCGGCAGCGCAGGAGAGAATAAAAAGCGGCAGGCTGTTATAAGCTGCAAGCCGCAATAAGCGAAAAGCAGTAAGCCAAGAATACTGCACGAAGAACGAAGAACGCTGAACTGAAAACGAAGAACTATTATTTGCAGTCGGTTAAAAATTTTAATTTATAAAATCGTTCGTCGTTTGTCGTTCGCTGTTCGATGTTTGAGCGAATGAAATGAGCGAATATTGAAAGGAGATTATAAAATGTGCGTTGGACTTCCTGCAAAGGTTGTAAATATTGAAGACGGAATGGCGGTTGTGGACGCTACGGGCGCCAGAAGAAAAATATCGGTGGAGCTGCTTGACGAGCTGAATCCCGGTGATTACGTAATGATTCATGCCGGAATAGCGATAGCCAAAATAGACGGCGAAGCCGCGGAAGAAGTGAAATAAATGACTGACGCCGAAAAAACGATAAGAGAATATTCAGGCGCGAAAATTCGCATAATGGAAGTGTGCGGAACTCACACGCACGAAATTTTCCGTCACGGCATACGGAAGCTGCTGCCCGAAAACATAGAGCTTATAACAGGCCCCGGCTGCCCTGTCTGCGTTACCCCCGTTGATTTTATCGACGAAGCTCTGTGGCTTGCGGAGCGCGGCATTACGGTAACCACTTTCGGAGACCTTGTGCGCGTTCCCGGCAGCGAAAAAAATCTTGCGGCGGCAAGAAGCACCGGAGCTAAGGTTAAAATCGTCTATTCGCCGCTGGACGCTGTCGCTTACGCGGCGGAAAACCCGGGCGAACAGGTTGTTTTCCTTTCCGTAGGCTTTGAAACGACGGTTCCTGCCGCCTGTCTTGCCGTTGAACACGCGAAGAAAGCGGGACTGAAAAATTTCTCGCTGCTGACCGCCAACAAAACCATGCCGGAAGCCTACGGAGTTCTTGCGGGCAGCGCCGAAGCGTTTCTCTATCCGGGACACGTCAGCGTAATTACAGGCACCTCTCTTTACGAAACGCTGAAACAGCGCGGAATTTCAGGAGTTGTGGCAGGTTTTGCCGCCGAAGAAATTATCCGTGCAATTTCTGTTATAGTTAAAAATTTCAAAAAGGGAGAGCCGTTTTTTGAAAACTGCTATCCGAACGTTGTTAAAGCGGAAGGAAACCCTGCCGCTGTGCGCATAATAGAACGCACAATGACCGCGTGCGACTCAGAATGGCGGGGACTCGGTATAATTCCGAAATCGGGGCTTAAACTGAACGGGGTTTACGAAGCCTTTGACGCGCGGCTGAAATTTGAAATGCCTGAAATCAAAGGACGGGCAAATCCCGCCTGCCGCTGCGGAGAAGTGCTGCGTGGAGACTGCAGGCCGTACGACTGCCCGCTGTTCGGAAAACTCTGCAATACGGAAAATCCTGTCGGCGCCTGCATGGTATCAAGCGAAGGCGCCTGCAGCGCGTACTTCAAATACGGAATGGAAAAATAACAATGAAGAATGAGCTGCAAGTATTAAGCGGTAAGCGGAAAGCTAAAAGTTTGAAAAGAAAGCTATAAGTTGCAAGCGAAAGCCCAAAGCCAAAAGCTAAAGGTTCTAACTTCAATGAAGGCTTGCGAAGTGCAGACGAAAGCGGTGGGTGAATTGCCCGCCTGTGCCGAACGCAGTAAGGCAAACGTTTTACCGGGCAATTCCCGCTTGAGTACGGCGCAGCGACAGTATGTGGCGTCATTCTTAATTATTCATTCTTAATTCTTAATTACAGAGAGGAAGTCTTTTGCAATGTCAGAGCTTATTACGTTAGCCCACGGCGCGGGCGGGAGAAAAACTTCGGAGCTTATCGAAAAGGTGTTCAAGAAACATTTTTCAAACCCGAACCTGACAGCCGACGATGCCGCCGTGCTTGAATTTCCCGGAAAGAAGCTTGCGTTCACCACGGACGGTTTTATAGTTTCGCCTGCGGAATTTCCGGGCGGAAATATAGGCAAGCTTTCAATCTGCGGCACCGTGAACGACCTTTCCTGCATGGGCGCGAAACCGCTGTATCTTTCCTGCGCTTTCGTAATTGAAGAAGGCTTCCCGATGGAGACGCTGGAACGCATAGCCGAAGCAATGGAAAAAACCGCCGCAGAATGCGGTGTCCAGATTTGCGCCGGAGACACGAAAGTTGCAGGGCGCGGACAGGTTGACGGAGTGTTTATAACGACGACGGGCATAGGGCTTGTTGACGAAGAAGCACGTCCGGCAGGCGCCAAAGCAAAACCGGGCGACAAAATAATCGTAACGGGCGACATTGGCAGACACGGCTGCACGATACTGCTTGCACGCGACGAATACGGCATAGAAGCGGACGTAACGAGCGACTGTGCGCCGCTTTGGGCAAACGTGAAGGCAATGCTTGACGTAACAAAGGATATTCACGTTATACGCGACGCAACGCGAGGAGGAGCGGGCACCGTGCTGTACGAAATAGCGGAACAGAGCGGTGTCGGCATTAAGCTTGACGCAGCGCGTATCCCCGTGCGCGACGACGTAAAAGGCGTTTGCGGAATGCTTGGGCTTGAGCCCCTTTACCTTGCCTGCGAAGGGCGCCTTGTCGTGTTTGCCCCTGCGGAACACGCAGAAGAAATCGTAGCGGCGCTCAGGAAAGTCAAAAATTCGGAGGCCGCGCAGATAATAGGCGAAGTAACGGACGAGCTTCCGGGCAGAGTCGTAATGAAAACGGAAATAGGCACGGAAACTCTGCTTCCGGCGCCGGGCGGAGAGCTTCTGCCGAGAATTTGTTAGAAAAGAAGCACTTTTCGCTGCGCGGCACTTTTTTCTCAAGTGAAAGCCCTTGTAAGTGAACTCTTCTAAAAGTGAACTCTTTTTAAAGTGAACAGTGTTAAAAAGTTTTAAAAGTATTATAATATACTCATGAGAAAACTTAGACTTCTTGCGGCAATATGCGCAATCTTCTGCACCGCTGCTTCCCCGGCGTCAGCTTCGCTGACCAAAGAGCAGGCGCTGAAGGTGTGGAGCGAGATAGGACAGGCTACGGGACTTTCCTCGCTGCCGTTTTCGTTTAAAGAAAGCATAGTGCCGAACGCATGGGTTACCTCCGGCAAATCGGTTACGGTCACTACCAGTCTGCTTGAAATGCTGGAAACGGAAGACGAGCTGTACGGCGTTCTTGCGCACGAGGCTGGGCACGTCAAGCTCAGGCACGCGGGCAAAACGGTGAGCAGACAGATAGGAACAAGCATTCTGACGTCCGTAATATCTTCACTTATCGGCGGGGTGGTTTCGCCTGTTGCAAACGTCGGTGTCAGTCTTGCCTCGGCAGGCTACAGCCGCCAGCAGGAAATTGAATCGGACGATTACGCGGTGAAGCTTGCTTTTCAAAACGGGAAAAACATGGCGGGCCTTTACACCGCTCTGCAGAAGCTTGCAAAACACAACAAAACGGAACCAAGCGGCTTTAATTCCCATCCGCCCGATGAAAGGCGTCTGCTCCACGTCAAAAATACGATACTTTCTCTTGACAAAAGCGCCGCAATACCGGGCGAGGAAAACAAAGAAGAAAAAGAACGCATCAGCCAGGCGGCGAGATATTCGGCGGCGGCAAACGCTGTTCAGCAGGAACTGAACAGACAGGCAAGATACGGAGCAAACCGCGAAAACAACGCCGGACAGCCGGCTGTGAACAATACGGCAGCGCCTTTGCCGCAGAACGGCGCTAATCCGCCTGCGGAAAACGGCGCACAGCAAAATGCGCAGTAAAACCGCGGCATAAAGGGTGAAATAAAATGTTCGGAAACAAAGGCACGGTTCAGATATACACGGGAGACGGAAAGGGCAAAACGACAGCCGCCCTCGGTCTTGCGATACGCGCGGCAGGCCACGGCGCGCGGGTGGTAATCATACAGTTTATGAAAGGCTGGAACGGCTACGGGGAGCTGAAGGTTCTGGCGCCGCTCAAAAACGTGACGCTCATTCACACTGGTGCCCCGAAATGCGTCCGTCCGGGCGCAGAATCCGAATGGGATGCCGGCGAAGCGGAAAAAGGAATGCGTTTCGCGAAAAAATATGCCGCACCGCAGATGTGCGACATGCTGATACTTGACGAAATCACCTGGGCAATCTCCCACGGGCTGCTGAAAACGGAAGACGTGCTGAAGCTCATAGACAAAAAGCCGGAGCAGCTTGAAATAGTAATCACCGGACGCGGTGCGCCTCAGGAACTCATCGACAGGGCAGACCTCGTCAGCGAAATAAAGGAAATCAAACATCCTTTTGCTCAGGGCGTCAAAGAAAGACAGGGGATTGAATATTAGAAAAGCGGCAAGTACCAAGAGAGGGAAAATTTAATGCTTTCAGCATAAAAAAAATAAAAAGGAGAGAATTACAATGACAACGAAAGAAAATCTCGCAGCAGCATTCGCCGGTGAATCACAGGCAAACCGCAAATATCTGCTTTTCGCCGAAAAAGCGGCGGCAGAAGGCCACAAAGGCGCAGCACGCCTTTTCAAAGCGGCTGCGGCAGCCGAGCAGCTCCACGCATTTGCCGAATTCAAAGCGGCAGGCGGCGTAAAATCAACGCTTGAAAACCTCGAAGCGGCAAAAGCAGGTGAAACGTATGAATTCACCGAAATGTACCCGCCGATGATCGAAACTGCCAAAGCGGAAGGCGAAAAGGCAGCCGAAAGAGCGTTCACGCTTGCAAACGCAGCCGAAAAAGTTCACGCGGAGCTTTATGCGGACGCAATCGCAAACATTGACGGAGACGACGTCTACTACCTCTGCCCGGTATGCGGCTACATCCACAAAGGCAAAGCCGAAGGCAGCTGCCCGATTTGCGGCGTTCCCGCGGCAAAATTCGTGGAATTTGCAGACTAAGCCTCAGCGCACATTCAGATTGAAAAGCAGTCCGGCACGTTCCGGACTGCTTTTTTGTCTGCTGTGTCTTTTTAATTCCCATAATTTTTGAAAATATGATATAATTTATATAGTGGAATCAAAAGTCCACTTTTCGCGATGCAAAAAGAGGCGGGGTGCGCCATGAAAAAGCTGTTTGTTAAACTGATTTTAAGAATATTCTTCCGTGTCAAAGTTGAAGGCTGGGAGAACTGGAAAGCGACGGAAGGGGAAAACGTAATCGTTGCACCTAACTACGTTTCTTACATAGATCCGCTTGTCCTTGCGATGTTCCTTCCGGAAACGGCGCCTTTTGCAATTGAACGCAGACTGACGCAGAAACGCTTCGCCAACTGGTTCCTGCCGCTTGCGGAAACCCACATTCTTGACGCAGACTCACCGATGACGCTCCGCTATTTCCTCGGACTTCTGAAAGAAGGAAAGCGCTGCATCATCTTCCCCGAACTTCAGCCGACAATAACCGGAAACTCAATGAAAGTCTCCGCCGGCGTTGCCCACATTGCGGAGCATACCGGCGCCAAAATTCTTCCGATACAGATTTTGGGAACGCAGAACACTCCGTTCAGCAGAATACAGCACAAACGCGGACTTAAGCTTTTCCGCCGCGTGGTCATCCGTGTTTTCCCGGCAAAAGAAATCAAAATTCCCGAAGAAATAAAAGGCTCACGGCGTACTGCAATGGCCGGCCGTGCGCTTGAAAAAATAATGGAAGACGCGGCACTGTACGCGCGCCGCAAAGAAAAGAAACTCTTTGACAACCTCATCGACGCCAGAAACGAATTCGG